>JALHRF010000190.1 GCA_022841545.1 Bauldia sp.
GGGGAATCGTTGGTGGTGATGATCTTGCGGGGCTTCTCCTCCTGCACCGTGGTCTTCAACGGCGGCAGGTCGTCGACGCTGCCCCAGCCGTCGTCGACGAGGGCGCGGCTCAGCGGCTCGAAACGGCCGGACTGGTTCGACTCGGCGCCACGACCCCGTCGCCGCTCGGGGTCGATCTTGACGCCTACAAAGTCCTCGACCGTCTGCGCGGGGGCGACGCGGCTGGCGGCGAATCGGTGGCGTAGCGAGGACATGAATTGATTCCTCGTCGCATGCGCAGAACAAATCAAGAACAAACTTCGTGGGGACAGGTTCCGACCGGGAGGTGGGGTCGAAATTCGGGCGATGCCGCGGTATCAAGCAAAAATGATCACGCTGATCATCGCCACCCGGGACGACGAGGAGAACCTCGCCCATGCGCTCGCCGCTCTTGCGCCGGCCGCGATGGACGGAATCGTGCGCGATGCGATCGTCGTCGATGCGGGATCCGGCGACGGGACGCTGGACGTTGCCGACGCGGCGGGATGCGCCGTGATCAGGGGTTCGGGCGCCGCCGCGCTGATGCAGGCGGCCGACCTCGCCCGGGGCGACTGGCTGCTCTTTCTGTCGCCGGCCGCGGTGCTCGAGGCGGGCTGGCAGGGCGAGGCGCTCGGCTTCATCGACCGCGCCTTCATGGCCGGGACCGCGCGGACCAGCGCCGCCACCTTCCGCCTCCGCCGCGCCGAGGCGGGGATCGGGGCCCGCATCGCGGAGGGCGTGGCGGGCTTCCGCACCCGGTTATTCTCGGCCCCCTATGGCGAACAGGGCCTGCTCATCTCCCGCGGGTTCTACCGCGCGCTCGGCGGCCACCACGACCTCGCCGCCATGGCCGATGTCGACATCGCCCGGCGGATCGGCCGGCGGCGGTTGACCCTGCTTCGGGGCCACGCGCTGGTGCGACGGCGGGCGGAAGGCCGCGGCGGATTCGGGCGCGTTCTCCGGAACGGCGCGTGCCTGGCCCTCTTCGTGCTCCGGCTCCCGCCAAGGCTGATCGGCAGGCTGGCGGGGTGAGGGTTTGAGGCCGCGATGGCTGAGCGCTTGCGCTGGACGTCAAGACCGACCATATGCCATATTGTTCATATCTGTCGGCAAATGGCAGGGATAGATTATGGTCGAACGCTCTGAATCCGCGGCTCACAAGACCGCTGAGTCGTTCCATGGGGGCATCGGGTTTTCCGGAGCCGACGGACCTGCGCCGCGCGCAACCTCAGCAGCGGTGGCCTCGCTGGCGGCCAGTGGCTATTCCGAGGCGGAGATCTTCGAACTCGTCGTGCCGAAGCGAACGCTGGCGCGCAGGCAGGCGAAGCGGGAACCGCTCACCGTCGAGGAGACCGACAAGGCCCTGCGGCTCGCGCGGATTGCCGACCTTGCCAACCGCGTCTTCGGTGATGAGGCGAAGGCCCATCGCTGGCTAAGGAAGCCGAAACGTGACCTGAACGGCCGGGCGCCCCTCGCGTATCTTGCCAGCGAGTCCGGCGCGCGAACCGTGGAGCAGATGCTCCACCGTATCGATCACGGCCTCTTCGCCTGACACATGCGCCTCTGGCGCATCTCCAACTACGCCGATCTCTCGGGTGAGGGCGGGCGGCTTGCCGCCGGCCGCTGGAACCGGCTCGGCAGGCGCGTCGTGTATCTGGCGGAGCATCCCGCGCTGGCGCTGCTCGAAACGCTCGTCCAACTCGAGATCGATGCCGAGGACATGCCAAGCCGGTTCAGGCTCCTTTCCATCGAAGCGCCCGACGACATTGCCCTGACGGAGTTGCCGGAGGCGGAGCTCGACGGGTCCAGTCCGGACTGGCGGAGACATCCCGACACGACGCAGGCGCTGTCCGAGGTGTTTTTCAATGCCGGTGAGTGCGCCATGATGCGCGTGCCCTCGGTCCTGGTGCCGGAGGCTCGCAATGTCATCCTCAACCCGGCGCATGCGGACGCGGGACGGCTGCGGATCGTTTCGGACGTTCGCGTCGCCTTCGACGAGCGTCTGTTGCGGTCCCGCTAGAGCATTTTCCGTTCCGGTCGAATCGCTCCCCTGACGTTGTGGTCGCTTGCCACCACCTACCCGTCATTCCGGCGAAAAGCCGCGGTGATGGAGACGTGGGTGAGGCGTCGGGGTCATTCCGGTCGGAAATAGCGCTAGCCCTTGCCGCGCAGTTTCCCCCGCCGCAGATGCTCGTCGAGCCGCGGCATGATCTCGACGAAGTTGCAGGGGGCATGGCCGATGTCGAACTGGTCGGCGAGGATGTGGTCCCAGGCGTCGCGGCAGGCGCCGGGCGAGCCGGGCAGGCAGAAGACGAAGGTCGTGCCGATCAGGCCCGCTGTCGCCCGCGACTGGATCGTCGAGGTGCCGATCTTGCCGTGGCTGATCATGTGGAAGACGACCGAGAAGCCGTCGATCCGCTTGTCGAACATCGGCTCGACCGCCTCCGGCGTCACGTCGCGGCCGGTGAGCCCGGTGCCGCCGGTGGTGATGACGGCGTCGATCGCGGGGTCGGCGGCGAAGCGCGCGACGGCGGTCCGTATCCGTGACGCGTCGTCGCTGACGATGGCGCGGGCGGCAAGGATGTGGCCGGCCTTCTCGATCCGCTCCGCAAGCGTGGCGCCGGAGCGGTCCTCGGCGAGGCCGCGCGTGTCCGACACGGTCAGCACCGCGAAGCGGATCGGGACGAGTTCGGGCTTCGGTCTGTCGGCCATGGCGCCTCGCGCTCTTCAGGATCCTTCGGTCCAGGTGACGGCGGTCCACCAGTTCGGCCGCGCCTCCTGGAGGCGTTCGGCCGCCCGGCTTGCGGCGTCGATCGACAGGAAGATGCCGAAGACGGTGGCGCCCGAGCCGGACATCCGGGCGAACATGCAATCGGAGTCGGAGGCGAGCATCCGGACCGCGGTCTCGATCACCGGCGCCGCCTCGCAGGCCGGCGCGAACAGGTCGTTCCGGGTCTTGCGAAGCCAGAACACCAGCTCCATCGGCGACATGGCCCGCTCGGGCATGGACGGCAGAGGCGACCGCTCGGCGGGCTTGAGCCGGCGGAAGATCGCCCCGGTCTCAACCGCGACGCCGGGATTGACGAGGACCACGGGCATTGCCGGAATCGTCACGACCGGGGTCACCCGCTCGCCGATGCCCTGCATCCGTGCCGGCCGCGAGAAAACGCAGACCGGCACATCGGCGCCGAGACTGGCGCCGAGCTCGGCGAGCTGCGGCATGGTCAGCCCGAGGCGCCAGATTCGGTTGAGGAGGCGGAGCGTCGCGGCGGCGTCGGCGGAGCCGCCGCCGATTCCGGCGGCGATGGGGAGGTTCTTGGTGAGGTCGATCCGCACGCCGCCGGGGACACGGTCGGGAAAGGCCCGGATCAGCGCGTCCGCAACGGCACAGACGAGGTTGTCCGCGGGCCGCGTCGTTTCGGCGAGATCGTCGGCGAACTCGCCGTCGATGCCGATCTCGACGACGCTCTCGTCGCTGTCGCCGGCGGTGAGCCGGTCGGCGAGCTCGGCGAAGACAACCACGCTGTCGAGCAAATGGTAGCCATCGGCGCGGCGATTGAGGACATGGAGGGCAAGATTGATCTTGGCTCTCGCCGATTCGATCTTGCCCGCGGCTTCGGCAATCGAGATCGCGATCGGGTCAGCCGTCTCGTCCGCTGTCATCCGACGCCAAGCCGCTTTCGAGCTTCTTGACGATCTTCTCCAGGTCCGCCGGCTCCGGGTCGAGATCGCGTGCGTGGCTCCACTGGAAGGTCGCCTCGAGCTTGCGCCCGACCTGCCAGTAGGCATCGCCGAGGTGGTCGTTGATCACCGCGTCCTCCGGACGGAGCTCCGCCGCACGCTCGAGCTGCTCCACCGCTTCCTGGTACCGTCCGAGGCGGTAGTAGGCCCAACCAAGGCTGTCGACGATGTACCCGTCATTCGGCCGCTGCTCGACCGCCTTCCGGATCATGTCGAGGCCCTCCTCGAGGTTGATGCCCATGTCGACCCAGGAATAGCCGAGGTAGTTGAGCACCTGCGGCTGGTCCGGGCTGAGCTCCAGCGCCTGCTTGAGGTCGGCCTCGGCCTGCGGCCAGTTCTTGCTGCGCTCGTTGGCGACGCCGCGGAAGTAGTAGATCCGCCAATGGCTGACATTCGGCTCGGCAATGGTCGCGATGCCCTTGGAATAGATCTCCGCCGCCTCGGCGAAACGCTCGCGTCCGCGATAGATGTTGCCGAGGGCGGCGATGGCGTCGAGATCCTCGGGGTCGGCGGCGATCAGGGCGTTGAGCCGCGCCGCGCCCTCGTCGGTCCGCTCGAGCAGGTCCAGGCAGAGGCCCGACTGGATCTCGGCATTCCGCTTGAGGGTCGAGGCGGCCGGGATCAGGTCATAGACCTGCAGTGCATCCTCACAACGCTCGGCGCCGAAGAGAAGGTCGCCGAGCGCCATCAGCGTGAGGTCGGCGCCGGGCTTGAGGTGGCGCGACAGATGGAGGTAGGCGGCCGGCAGCTCGGTGCCCTGGTCGGTGCCGATGGCAGCACCGAGGCCGTAGAGCACCTCGGCCGCGCCTTCGACCGGGGTCGCTGCGACCGGCGGCGGCGTCACGCCCGATTCGAGTTGCGCGAGGAGGGCGCCGATCACCGGGTTGTTGGGCTGCTCGGCGATGAACGCCCGGAGGCCGACGATCGCATCCTGCCGCTGGCCGGCACGGGCCAGGATGATGCCATAGGCCTCAACCACGCGGAGCGCCGAGCCGTCGGCATTGAAGGCCTCGGTGATGCGCTCGACCGCCTCGTCCTTTCGGCCGGCCAGATCGGCGATGAGCGCCTGATGGTAGTCCTGGAAGATACCGTACCAGCTCGGACCGCTCAGCGCCTCGATCGTGGCCAGCGCGTCGTCGACCTTGCCGCCCGCCTGCTCCGACCAGGCGGTGATGAGGCCACCGGTCAGGATCGCGAGCGGCGCCGGCGCAGTCTCCTCGATTTCGGTTCGGGCGAGATCGTACTCGCCTTCCTTGAAGGCAATGGTGCTGCGCACCAGCCGCGCGAGCGGATTGAGGCGGTCGATCCCGACGAGGCGGTCGGCCAGTTCGCCGGCCGGCTCGATCTCGCCGTTGGCGATGCGCAGCACGATCACGCGTTCGAGCAGGATCGGGTTGTCCGGATCGCGGGCTAGCGCGGCGCTGAAGTAGGTGGCGGCTGCCTTGAGATCGCGGGCGACGTCGGCGCTTCGTCCGGCCAGGTAGCTGCCGGCGAGCGAGGAGGCGTAGGGCGCCTTGAGGAGTGCAAGGCCGCTCGGTTCGGTCTCGGCCCGGGCTCCGAAGGAAAATGCAATGACGCCGGCGGCGACGAGCGAAGTGAGCAGGCGGGGAGCAATCATGACGACCCGATCGCTAGCGGTGAAGGGACGGGTTTGTTGAGCCGACAAGATGGCGGTTTTGCAGCGACGCCGCAAGCGCCGGAGGCGACACGGATTTCTGCGATGACCGGTTGCCGCGCCATTGTCGGGACGAAACTCAATAGGCCCTGCTGATGCAGAAATCGACGGCCTCGAGCAGCGCCGACCGCCAGGTCGAATCGGGGAACGGCGCCAGCGCGTCGCGGGCCACCACGCCGAAATGGCGGGCGCGGTCGATGGTGTCCTCGATTGCCCCGTGGCGGCGCATCAGGGATATGGCGTGCTCGAGGTCGGCGTCCTCGATCTTGCCCTCGACCAGGACGCGGGCCCAGAAGATGCGGTCCTCGTCGGAGCCGCGGCGATAGGACAGCACGACAGGAAGCGTGATCTTTCCCTCGCGGAAATCGTCGCCGACATGCTTGCCGAGATCGACGGAGGAGCCGCCATAGTCGAGCGCGTCGTCGATGAGCTGGAAGGCGAGGCCGAGATTGGCGCCGTAGGAGCGGAACGCGGCGCGGTCGTCGCGGCCGCGGCCGGCGATGGTGGGCCCGACCTCCGCCGCGGCCGAGAACAGGGCGGCGGTCTTGGCGGCGATGACGGCGAGGTATTCGTCCTCGGTGGTCGCCATGTTCTTGGCGGCGGCGAGCTGCATCACCTCGCCTTCGGCGATGACCGCGGCGGCATTGGAAAGGATGTCGAGCGCCTCGAGCGAGCCGACCTCGACCATCATCTTGAAGGCCTGGCCGAGCAGGAAGTCGCCGACCAGCACGCTCGCCTGGTTGCCCCACACCATGCGCGCGGCGAGTCTCCCCCGGCGAAGCTCGCTCTCGTCCACCACGTCGTCATGGAGGAGGGTCGCGGTGTGCATGAACTCGACGCTCGCCGCGAGTTTCACATGGGCATTGCCGCGATAGCCGCACATCGCGGCGGAGGCGATGGTCAGCATCGGCCGGAGCCGCTTGCCGCCGGAATCGATGAGATGCCGGGCCACCTCGGGGATCATGCCGACATCGGAACCGGCACGGTCGAGGATCAGCTCGTTGACGCGCTCCATCGAGGGACGCGTCGCGTCCACCAGCGGCGCGATGCTTGCCGCCCCTTTACGCTTGCCTTCGTCCAGCGAGACGACAACGCCCACGCGACATGCTCCCCTGACAGTTACAGAACCACCATATGGAGGGCTTTCCGCCACGACAAGGGAGCCGGGGCGGCGGATTGCCACGGGCGCCGCCCGTGCGAATCGGTGGGGACAGGGGTCGGATGTGGCGGAAGCCCGCCTTTGACGGCGAGTCCGAGACGGCCTGCGCCTCTCCGATTGTGCAGGCCCGGCTAACCCCGTAACCTTGCGCTTTGCGGCGGCAGCGGGATCCAGATGGAAGAGATCGTCAGGACCAACAACCTCGTCACCATCTCCTTCATCGAGGCGCTCCTGAAGGAGGCGGGCATCGTTCCCTTCGTCGCCGACCAGAACATGAGCGTGATCGAGGGCTCGCTTGGCATCCTGCCCCGGCGGGTGCTGGTCCCCGACGACCGGGCCGACGAGGCGCGGCGCATCCTCCGCGATGCCGGGATCGGCGAGGAACTGGAAAAGCCGAAGGGCAAGGGATGAGCGGCGCGACGGAGGCCGCACCGCCTCCGTCAGCGGCCGGATCGCCGGCCGTCACCGTCGATGCCTTTCTCGGCGGCAAGGTCGAGGCCGTGCAGCCCGCCGCTGGCCATCACCGCAGCGGCCTCGAGGCCGTGCTCCTTGCCGCATCGCTTGATTCGCGCATTTCCGGCACGGTGGTCGACCTCGGCGCCGGGGCCGGCGTCGCGGGCTTCTGCGCCGCCGCCCGCTGCAAGCGCGCCAGGGTGGTGCTGGTCGAACGGGAACCGGGGCTGATCGCTTGCGCGCGGGAGGCGCTGGCGCGCCCGGCGAACGCGGCCTTTGCCGACCGGGTGCGGCTCGTCACGGCCGATATCGAAGCGCCGCAGGCCGAGCGGGAACGGGCCGGGGCGGGGAGGGACCTCGCCGACCATGTCCTCCTCAACCCGCCCTTCTACGAGCGGGCCGGCGGCACCCGTTCGCCGGCAAAGGCACGGGCCTCGGCCCATGTGCTTGCGGCGGGCGGCCTCGATCCGTGGCTTCGGGCCGCCGCCTCGGTGCTGAAATTCGGCGGCGACGTCACGGTGATCTTCCGCGCCGACGGGCTTGCCGACCTGCTTGCAGCGGCGGCGCGGCGTTTCGGCGGGGCGGAGGTCATGCCGGTGCTGCCCCGGCCCGAGCAGCCGGCGCATCGCATCCTCGTCCGGGCGGTCAAGGGCAGCCGCGCGGCGCTCAAGCTTCTGCCGCCGCTCGTGCTCCATGGCGAGGACGGAAGCGCCTTCACGCCGGGGGTCGAGGCGATGCTGCGCGAGGGGCGGGGGCTCGCCAGCGTCAATCGCGCTTGGCATGGCGGCCGCGCGCGCCCATCTTGAGGGCTTGGGGGCGAAGCGGTCCACGAGGTCGAGAATGCGTCTGAATTTCCTGTCGAAGGCGAATCCGGTGGTGCCGGTGGTGCCGGTCAGCGGCGGCATCGGCATGAACATGCCGCTCCGCTCCGGCGTGTCGTCGGCCTCGCTCGAGGCGCAGCTCGTCCGCGCCTTCGGCATGAAGGCGGCGCCGGCGGTGGCGATCCTGATCAATTCGCCCGGCGGCTCGGCGGTGCAGTCGCATCTCATCTACAAGCGCATCCGTTCGCTCGCGGCGGAGAAGAACAAGACGGTGATCGTCGCGGTCGAGGATGTGGCCGCCTCGGGCGGCTACATGATCGCGCTCGCCGGCGACGAGATCGTGGTCGACGCCTCCTCGATCGTCGGCTCGATCGGCGTGGTCTTCGCCGGGTTCGGGTTCCAGAAGGCCATCGAGAAGCTCGGCATCGAGCGCCGGGTCCATACGGCCGGCGAGGCCAAGGTGATCCTCGACCCGTTCCAGCCCGAGAAGGAAGAGGACGTGGCCCGGCTGAAGACGCTCCAGCGCGAGGTTCACGCCTCCTTCATCGGCCTGGTCAGGTCCCGGCGGCCGCGGCTCGCCGACGACCCGGAGATATTCACCGGCGCCTTCTGGTCCGGGGAACGGGCGGTGGGGCTTGGCCTCGCCGACCGGGTAGGCGACCTCCATGCCGTCCTCCGCGAGAAGTACGGCGACAAGGTCGAACTCCGGACGATCGGGGGGGAGAAGGGGTTCCTGCGCCGGCGGCTGGGCCTGTCGGTCACCGGCCGCGACGGACTCACGCCCTCGGCGATCGCGGAGGCCGCGATCGGTGCGGTCGAGGAGCGGCTGCTCTGGAACCGGTTCGGGCTGTAGCGCATCGAGCAGAGATTTGGCTTGGTGCGCTGTCCTCCATTGAGAACGGCCGATGGCGTTATCCAGGCCCCCATTTTTCCGCCGGCGGCGTGCTGGTGAACGCGGATAATCGGTTCGATCATTTGAAGGGATTGCGGGGATCGGGCCGCCAGCATCTCGAAGGTGCGAACTTCGCGAGGATCGCTGGACACGGCGGGACGGTCAACGAACCGCAGCTACATAGTTTGGCGAAGGAGGCAACTGCGCGGCCATATCCCTAGCGGCTGCAAGCTGTCGATCCGTGAGACGGCTGACCACGACAAGCGCCAATGTGATGCCTATACCCGCAACCACATCAGAGAGGATCGAAATCAATGTTATGTTCCTTAACTCAGGCAAAGTATCAGCAACCATCATTCCTCGGTAGACAATCTGCCCAAGTAGGCTATTGGCAATGAAAAAGAGCCACCAAATCAATATGAATCCAACACTATGATCATTTGTCGTCGCAATCCACGCGCGTTTCACAACGAGATAAGGCATCCACAAGAATGCTATAGGCACAAAGAACCAAGCCACTGCCCAGCCAGGCGCTATATTCATAACGGATAAATTCAAAATTCTCGCGTTGAAAACAGACCGATAAATCCATATCAAAAAAACGATGGCGGTTATGACAAAGGCCCCTAAGTAAATAATTCCCACGACTTGTTCTCTCAGGTCATTGGCTTCTCCATCTCTTATAGCGGCCGACTGATCCGTATATATTCCATCTTCGAATGCGCCGAGAAGTTGATATTGCAATGCCCCCGAAACAACGGAAGCTACCAAGACAAAGAGCATTATTATAAACATTGCGCGCGTGAATTTGGCTGGGCCTTGTATGCGCTTAAGCCCTCGGGACTCCCCGGTTGCAGGGTCAACATGAAAAGCCATGGCGCTCTCCCCAGCATGCCCGACCCTAAAATAGCGCAACGTATGCGCGTCAAGTCAAGTTGCTGGTCTCAACTGAAGACGACATCCGGCGGCCACCCTCTGCCCGGTGGATTATGTGCGGTAGTCGTTCCTCAAGGTCGCGATCGTGCTGGCGTAGCGACGCGCGGATGGCGTCCGCAGCTTGCTTTCCGCCCCGCCGGACTGTGATGTTGTAGGTGGGCGAGTGATGCACGCTGTTCCCGCCGCCGTTCGGGACGATCTGGCGCGAACGCCCCCCATGTGAAAAGCTCTGGTCCCTACTGTGCCAAGTGGTAGCTCTTGTCGCGTCGACCCGGCCACTACGGGGACGGGAAGCCCCGAAGATGCTTCCGAGGACGCCGCGGCCTGCCGTGGCACTAGGAGCTTCCATCTTGCGACTTGCGTGCCTTCGGCCCGGCACCTAAAAGGCTCCCATGGTCCCAATCGCGATCGTCGGTCTCTGTGCAGTCATCGCCATCCTCGGCTGGCGCGGGGTGAAGAGCGAACAGAAGCGCGTCGCCGCGAAGCTGAAGCAGGCCGAGGCGAAGGCCGACAAGCGTGCCCCGCTGACGCTGGAGAAGGACCCCAGGACGGGGGTCTACCGCGCGCGGAAGGATTGACGGCTGTCATCCCCGCCGGGCCCGAAGGGCGAGAGCCGGGATGACAGGGTGCGCTTGACGCTTCCCCGTGTGCGCCTATAGCTACGCCGCCTGCATCCTCCCGGACATCCGCCCGTGACCGACCTCCCCGACCACATGCGCCCGGACCGTTCGTTCCAGGGGCTGATCCTGACGCTCCAGCGCTACTGGGCGGACAAGGGCTGCGTCATCCTCCAGCCCTATGACATCGAGATGGGGGCGGG
>JALHRF010000191.1 GCA_022841545.1 Bauldia sp.
AGCCCGAGCAGGCGCAGCCGCTCGTGGGCGCGGGCGGCGCGCTCGGCCGGCAGCGCCGCGGCGCCGATCATGCCGATGCCGGCCCGGACGTCGAGATCGTGCCCGCTCCACCAGCCGCCGAGCGTCTGGGTGTCGTGGGTGGTGATGCAGGCGAGCGCCTGGCGCGGATAGGCGTCGGCCGGCAGGAAGTGGTCGTCGCGCTTCTCGAAGAACAGCACCCGGTAGCTCTGGATGTCGGCCTGGTGCATGGCGTCGCGGAAGCCGTCCGGCACGATGCCGAGATCCTCGCCGATGACGATCGCGTGGCGGGCCTCCGACACCTCGGCGACGGTGCGCACCATGTCGGCGAAGGGGTAGCGGACATAGGCGCCGTCCGCCGCCGTGAAGCCGTGGGCGATCCAGAACAGCCGGTAGAGGCTCATGGCGTGGTCGATGCGGAGCGCGCCGGCATGGGCGAGCACGGTGTCGAGGGCGTTCCGGATCGGGTGGAAATCGCGCTCGGCGAGCACCGTGGGGGAAATGGGCGACAGCCCCCAGTCCTGGCCGGCCGCGTTGAAGTAGTCGGGCGGCGCCCCGATCCGCGCGCCGGGCACGAGCAGCGCCCGGTCCGACCACGTCGCCGAGCCGTCGGGCGCGACGCCGACGGCGAAATCGAGATAGAGGCCGATCCGCATGCCCGCGGTCCGTGCCCGGTCCTGGGCCGCGGCGAGCTGGCGATGCGCCACCCACTGCAGGAAGGAGTGGAACATCACGAGGTCGTTCCGGTCCGCCGCGAAGGCCTTCACCGAGTCGGCCCAGGGTGTGCGGTACTCTTCGGGCCAGCCGGGCCAGACAGGGCCGTGGCCATCGGCGACCATCGTCTCCGACAGCGCCTCGAACAGCGCGTGGAGATAGAGGGACTCGCCCTCCTCGGCCAGGAAGCGGTGGAAATCCGCGGTAAGGCTCTCGTCGCCATCGTCTTCGAAAAGCCGCCAGAGCCGGCCGAGGGCGCGCCGCTTGAGGCCGCCGACCGCGGCGTAGTCGACCAGATCGCCATCCCGCACCGTATCGGGCAGGTGGAGCGCATCGCCGAGCCGCTCGGCGCCGGGCGCCTTGTCGACCGCGATATAGATCGGGTTGAGGTAGCGGCGGTGCGACGGCCAGAACGGACTGCACCCGTCGGGCGCGGCGAAGAGGAGCGCATGGAGCGGATTGACGCCGAGGAAGTCGCCGCCGGCCTCCGCCACGATCTCGGCGAAGCGGCCGAGATCGTCGAAGTCGCCGATCCCCCAGTTCCGGTCCGAGCGGAGCCCGTAGAGCTGGCAAGTGACGCCCCAGCACCGTCCCTCGCGAAGCCAGTCCGGCATGTGGCAGTGGACGCCCTCGGGCACCGCGAGCGGGCCGAAGCCGATCGGCTGATGCGTCGCGAGGCTCGTGGCGGTCTCCGCGTCGCTGTCGCAGGCGATGCCCATGGCGCGCAGCAGCGCGCGGACGGCATCATCCGGAACCCGGACGGTCTCGCCGGTCAGCGTCGTGTATTCGCGAACGATGCCGGCCGCGGCGGCGAGCCGGTCGAGATCGCGGCTCACGCTCAGCCTTCCTCGCCTGAGAAGAGCAGGAGCGTCCGGCCATCGAGCTCCACCGTCTCGCCACCGCCAAGGCTCTCGCCGGGCGGGTCGATCAGACCGCGCCCGGTGTCGACCCGAAGCCGCCAGCGCCGGGCGTCTTCCGAGGGAAGCGCGAACGGGATGGTGTCGTGCCAGGCGCTGACCAGCATCAGGAGTCGCTCCGAGGCGCTGCGCAGGAGGAGCCCGACGACCCTGGCGTTGCCGTCGCCCCAGGCGCCCTCGTGCATCTCCTGGCCGTCCGGCTTGAACCACACCACGTCGCGCGTCCCGTTGCCGTCGATCTCGTGCCCGTGCAGGAAGTTCCGGTGGCGCAGGAGCGGGTAGCGCTTGCGAAGCGCGATCAGGCCGCGGACGAACGCATGGAAGGCGGCGTCGCGCTCCGACAGGCCGTCCCATTTCATCCAGGCGATCGGGTTGTCCTGGCAGTAGGCATTGTTGTTGCCGCCTTGGGTGCGGCCGACCTCGTCGCCCATCAGGATCATCGGCGTGCCCTGCGACAGCACCAGCGTCGCCATCGTCCCCCGCCGGAGTCGGTCGCGAAGGTCGAGGATCTCCGGATCGTCGGTCGGCCCCTCGACACCGCAGTTCCAGCTCCGATTGTCATCGTGGCCGTCGCGGTTACCCTCCTCGTTCGCCTCGTTGTGCTTGTGGTTGTAGGACCACAGGTCCTCGAGTGTGAATCCATCATGGGCGGTGACGAAATTGACGCTCGCCCATGGCTTCCGTCCGTGCCGGTCGAAGAGATCGGCCGAGCCGAGCATGCCGCGGGCGAAATTGGGGAGCTGGCCCTGGTCGCCCTTCCAGAACGAGCGCATGTCGTCGCGGTAGCGGCCGTTCCACTCGCCCCAGCCGGGCGGGAAATTGCCGAGCTGGTAGCCGTTCGGCCCGACGTCCCACGGCTCGGCGATCAGCTTCACCCGCTGCAGGATCGGGTCCTGGCGAATGGCGTCGAGGAACACGGCGTTCTGGTCGAAGTGGTCGTATTCGCGACCGAGCGAAGTCGCGAGGTCGAAGCGAAAGCCGTCGATGTGGCAGGTCTCGACCCAGTAGCGGAGCGAGTCCATCACCATCTGGAGAACCCGCGGGTGGCGGAGGTTGACCGTGTTGCCGCAGCCGGTCGCGTCGAAGTAGTAGCGGCGGTCTTCGGCGAGCATGTAGTAGCTCGCATTGTCGATGCCGCGGAACGACAGCGTCGGTCCGAGCTGGTTGCCTTCGGCGGTGTGGTTGTAGACCACGTCGAGGATGACCTCGAGGCCGGCCTCGTGCAGCCGGCGCACCATCATCTGGAACTCCTGCAGGCCGCCGCCGGGGGAGAAATAGCGTTGCGCGGGCGAGAAGTAGTTGGCGGTGTTGTAGCCCCAGTAGTTGCGGAGCTTCTTCTCGACCAGATAGCGGTCGTCGAAGAAGGACTGGACCGGCATCAGTTCGACCGCGGTGACGCCGAGCTTCACGAGGTGATCGATGATCCGCGTATCGGCGAAGGCCGCGAAGGTGCCGCGGATGCGCTCCGGGATGTCCTCGCGCATCGCGGTCATGCCCTTGACGTGTGCCTCGTAGACGATCGTGTCGGCCCACTTGTGGCGGAGCGGCCGGTCGGCGCTCGCCGCGATATCGACGACCACGCATTTCGGGATGACGAACGCCGAATCGCGCCGGTCGGGCAGGAGGTCGCCGCGGGCCGAGCCGACCCGGTAGCCGAACAGGCTGTCGTGCCATTTGATGTCGCCGTGGAGCGCCTTGGCGTAGGGGTCGATGAGCAGCTTGTACGGGTTGAAGCGGTGGCCGTTCGGCGGGTCGTAGGGCCCGTGCACCCGGTAGCCATAGAGCTGTCCCGGCCGCACGTCGGGCAGATAGCCGTGCCAGACCTCGTGGGTGAACTCAGGCAGCGCGATGCGGTCGGTCTCGCGCCGGCCCTTCTGGTCGAAGAGGCACAGCTCGACCTTCGTGGCGTTGGCCGAGAACAGGGCAAAGTTGACGCCGCCGCCATCCCACGTCGCGCCGCGCGGGTAGGGACTGCCGGGCTCCAGACGAAGCCTGGTCATGGGCGATCGCCGACGGGGACGCGCCCCCCCAAGAATGCACCGACTGTCACCCCCGCGAAAGCGGGGGCCCGGTCACCATCGCCGTGCCTGGATGAGTAGCGGCATCGTTTACTCGGTCCCCGCTTTCGCGGGGATGACGGTTGGTATTGTGGCATGGTCACGCGCTCATCCCTCATGCACGAACATCGCCGTGGCGAGCGGCGGAAGGCGCATCGTCACCGAGAACGGCTGGCCGTTCCATTCCACCGGCTCGGCCATGAGCCCGCCGGGGTTGCCGACATCGGAGCCGCCATAGACCCCCGCGTCGGTGTTGAGCCGCTCCGCCCAGCGTCCCTCCCGCGGTACCCCGACGCGGAAGCCAGCCCTCACCACCGGCGTGAAATTGCACACCACGAGCACCGTCGCGTCGCCTGCCTCGCCGCTGCGGACGAAGGAGAGGACGCTGTCGTCGGCGTTGCCGACGTCGATCCATGCGAAGCCGTCCGCCTCGCAATCCTTCGCGTGCAGCGCCGGCAGGTCCCGGTACAGCCGGTTCAGGTCGCGGACGAGATCCTGCATCTGCCGGTGCGGCGCATCGTCGAGAAGGTGCCAGTCGAGCGAGCGGTTGTAGTTCCACTCGTCGGCCTGCGCGAACTCGCAGCCCATGAACAGGAGCTTCTTGCCGGGATGGGTCCACATGAAGCCGAAATAGGCGCGGAGGTTGGCGAATTGCTGCCAGCGGTCGCCCGGCATCTTGTGCAGGAGCGACCCCTTGCCGTGCACCACCTCGTCATGGCTGATCGGCAGAACGAAATTCTCCGTGAAGCCGTAGTGGATGCCGAACGTCATCTGGTGGTGATGGAACTTCCGGTGCACCGGCTCGTGGCTCATGTATTCGAGGGTGTCGTGCATCCACCCCATGTTCCACTTGTAGCCGAACCCGAGCCCCCCGCCGTCGACCGGCCGCGAGACCTGCGGCCAGGCGGTCGATTCCTCGGCGAAGGTGGTTGCGCCCGGATACTCGCCGAAGGTCAGCGTGTTCAATTCGCGAATGAAGGCGATCGCCTCGAGGTTCTCGCGACCGCCGTGGACATTGGGGATCCATTCGCCGGCGTTCCGCGAATAGTCGAGATAGAGCATCGAGGCCACCGCATCGACGCGGAGCGCATCGATGTGGAAGCGGTCCATCCAGTAAAGGGCGTTGGCGACGAGGAAGTTCCGTACCTCCGTCCGCCCGAAATTGTAGATGAGCGTGTTCCAGTCGCGGTGAAAGCCGAGCCGCGGGTCCTCGTGCTCGTAGAGCGCGGTGCCGTCGAAACGGGCGAGGCCGTGGGCGTCGGTGGGGAAATGCGCCGGCACCCAGTCGATGATCACGCCGAGCCCGGCCGCATGGCAGCGGTCGACGAAGCGGGCGAATTCCTCCGGCGGCCCGAAGCGGCTGGTCGGCGCATAGAGGCCGATCGGCTGGTAGCCCCACGAGCCGTCGAAGGGGAACTCGCTCACCGGCAGGAGCTCGAGATGGGTGAACCCCATGTCGGCGGCGTAGGGGATCAGCGTGTCGCCGAGTTCGGCATAGGTCAGGAACTCGACGCCGTTCTTCCGTCGCCACGAGCCGAGATGCACTTCGTAGATCGACACCGGTGCGCGCGTTCCCTGCTTCTCGCGCCGCGCCTCCATCCAGTCGCGGTCGCGCCAATCGTGGCGGACGAGGCCCGAGACCCGCGAGGCGGTCTCCGGCGGCAGCTGGTGGCGGAACCCGACCGGGTCGGCCTTGAGCGGCTGGAGGCGGCCGTCCGGGCCGAGCAGCTCGAACTTGTAGTGGGCGCCATCGGCGACGCCGGCGACGAACAGCTCCCACACCCCGGCCTCGACGCGCTTCCGCATCGGGTGGCGGCGGCCGTCCCACTGGTTGAACTCGCCGACGACGCTGACCCGCGAGGCGTTCGGCGCCCACACCGCGAAGGCGACGCCCGCCACGCCGTCGATGGTCGTCGGGTGCGCGCCGAGCCGCTCGTAGAGCCGGTGGTGCGTGCCCTCGCGGAGGAGGTGGATGTCGAGTTCGCCGAGGATCGGCGGAAACCGGTAGGCATCCTCCGCCTGCCAATGTCCGTTCCGCCCGTCCCACAAATCGAGACGATAGGCAAACGGCTTCTTCCGCCGCGGGATGACACCCGCGAAGAACCCGTCCGGATGGACCCGTTCCAGCGCTGCCGCCTGTTTCCCGGTCCTGGCGTCGACCACGTTGCAGGTCGCCGCGCCCGGCCAGAACACGCGCACCGACACCACCCCGTCGTCGGCCTGGTGCATGCCGAGCACGGCGAAGGGGTCCCCGTGGCGGCCATTGACGATCGCGTCGATGTCGGCGTCGGAGGGGCGCCAGGGGGGGACTGCGGCTCTTCTTGCGCTCACTGCTTCCCGCCCCTTTTCGTCGCAGACCCGCGACCGCGTTCGCCGGTGGAGGCGACCGCGTGACAACTACTACCCATCCCCGCCACCCTTCCGCCCGACGATATGGAGCAGCCCCCGGATCGGGATCGAGAGCCAGGCGGGCCGGTTGGCCGCCTCGTACTGCACTTCGTAGGCCGCTTTCTGGATAAGGAACAGGTCGAGCAGCGCCTGGCGGAGCTTTGCCTCGGGCAGGAAGCCCGCCGCGTCGGCCGCCGCGCCGTAGGCGCCGAGGAAATCGCGCGAAGCCGTGTCGCGCCAGAGAAAGGCCCGGTCGCGGAGCGCCGGGTCCGCCGCGCCGGTGCGGTCGCGCTGCCGGTCCAGCGCCGACCACGCCGCATAGTCGAAGGAGCGGAGCATTCCGGCCACGTCGCGAAGCGGCGAGGTCTTCTGCCGCCGCTCGGCCAACCCGCGCTGCGGCTCGCCCTCGAAATCGATCAGGTAGACGTCGTCCTCCGCCACCAGCACCTGGCCGAGATGGTAGTCGCCGTGGATGCGCGTCTTGAAACCGGTGGCCGGCAGCGCGGCGGCGGCGGCGGCGACGCGGGCGAGGATCGTCTTCCGCGCCTTCATGAGCGCCGCCGCATCGGCGCGTGCCTCGCCCGTCAGGCCGGGGGCTGTCGCCTTGACGATGTCGAGGGCGCGGGTCACGTCCCGCGTCGCCTCCTTCGTCCAGCGCGCCACGTCGCGCGCGGTGATCGCTTCCGCCCGGAAGGCCCGGTCCCGCGTCGGCGCGGCGAAGGCGGCGTGCAGTTCCGCCGTGCGGCGGCCGAGCGCGACGCCGAGGTCGAGGGGATGCGCGAATGGCGCGGGCCGCTCGCCACCGGCGAGAAGCGCATGGGCGTCGAAGTCGATCCCGAGCGCATCGAGCATCACGTTCCACGCGTCGCCCTGGTTCCGCACGAAGGCGAAGGCGGCCGCGAGCGCCACCGGCGCGCCTCCGTCCGGCGCATATTCGGCCGCGCCGAGGAAGGCCGGCGTGTTCCTGAACCCGGCGACCTCGGTGAGGAAGCGCGACACCGCGATTTCGGGCTGTTCGCCATCGCGGAGACGTCGGTAGATTTTCACGATCGCCCGGTCGTTGGCGATGAAGGATACATTGCTCTGCTCGACGCCGACGCTGCGCACCGGCCCGTCGAGATCGAGCTCGCGAAGCGCATCGCTGCCGGTAAGGAGGAGCGTGCCGCCCTCGGCGACGATCGGCTTGCCCTCGCGCATCGCCGCGATGAGGCCGCGATGGAAGCGCTCGTCGTAGGAGGCATCGATGATCGCGCCGATCTTAGCCCCGCTGCGGATCTTGGCGAGCGTCCACGACAGCTTTGGCGCGCCGAAGCGGAGATTCTCCTCGCCCCACAGCACCGAGAGCGGCAGGAGGTAGCGCTGCGCCCCGCCTTTTTCCATCGGGCCCTTGCCGGCCCCGGCCACGACGATGAGGAGCCGGTTCTCGTCGCCCGGGATGGTCGCGATCGGCATGGCCGCGACCGTGCCGATCGCCGAACCCTTGTCGGCGAACCAGCGCTGGCCGGCCATGAAGGCCGGCAGTGCGTAGCGTTCGAGGAGGCGGCGCAGGCCGGCGTCGGCAAGCGCGCGGCTGAGGCTGCCGCCGGGCGCCGTGAGGGTGACGTATTCGGGGAGCGGCGTCGGGGTCTCGACCCGCCAGCGCGGCGCTTCGCCTGCATCGGCGAGCAGGAACCAGAAGAAGCCATAGGCCGGAAGCGTGAGGAGATAGGGCAGGTCGCCCACCGGCGGAAACGCTTCGCCGCCGGTCAGCTCGATCGGCGTCGCGCCACGCCAGGCGGAGAGGTCGACCTCGACCGCCTGCGCCTGCCGCGACAGGTTGAAGACACAAAGGATACGGTCGCCCTCATGCTCGCGGACATAGGCGAGGATCTTCCGGTTGGTCGGGTAGAGGAGCGTGAAGCCGCCCCGGCCGAAGGCGCGATGCTGACGTCGCACTCCGATCAGCCGGCGCATCCAGTTGAGAAGCGAATTCGCCTCGCCCTCCTCGGCCTCGACATTGACCGCCTCGAACCCGTAGATCGGGTCCATGATCGCCGGCAGGTAGAGCGCCTGGGGGCTGGCGCGGCTGAAGCCGCCGTTCCGGTCGCCCGACCACTGCATCGGCGTGCGCACGCCGTCGCGGTCGCCGAGATAGTAGTTGTCGCCCATGCCGATCTCGTCGCCGTAATAGACCACCGGCGTGCCGGGCATCGACATGAGCAGTGCGTTCATCAGCTCGATCTTGCGCCGGTCGTTGTCCATCAGCGGCGCGAGCCGGCGGCGGATGCCGAGGTTGATGCGGGCGCGCTTGTCCTTGGCATAGGTCGTCCAGAGGTAGTCGCGCTCCTCGCCGGTCACCATCTCCAGCGTCAGCTCGTCGTGGTTCCTGAGGAAGATCGCCCACTGGCAGTTCTCGGGAATGTCCGGCGTCTGGCGGATGATGTCGGTGATCGGGTTCCGGTCTTCCTGCGCCACCGCCATGTACATCCGCGGCATCAGCGGGAAGTGGAACGCCATGTGGCACTCGTCGCCGTCGCCGAAATAGGGCCGCGTGTCCTCCGGCCACTGGTTGGCCTCGGCGAGAAACATGCGGTCGGGGTAGTGCCGCTCCATCTCGGCGCGGAGTTCCTTCAGCACCGCATGGGTCTCGGGCAGGTTCTCGTTGTTGGTGCCGTCGCGCTCGACGAGATAGGGGATCGCGTCGAGGCGGAGCCCGTCGACGCCCATGTCCAACCAGTAGTGGAGGAGGCGCTTGATCTCCGCCATCACCGCCGGGTTGTCGAAGTTGAGGTCGGGCTGGTGCGCGTAGAAGCGGTGCCAGAAATAGGCCTTGGCCTCCTCGTCCCAGGTCCAGTTCGATTTTTCGGTGTCGATGAAGATGATGCGGGTCTCGCCGTAGCGGTCGGGCGAATCGTTCCAGACATAGAAGTCCCGCTCCGACGAGCCGGGCGGAGCGCGGCGGGCGCGCTGAAACCAGGCGTGCTGGTCGGAGGTGTGGTTGATGACCAGTTCGGTGACGACGCGGAGGCCGCGCCTGTGCGCCTCGTCGACGAAGGCGCGGAAGTCGCGCATCGTCCCGTAGGCGGGATTGATCGTCTCGTAGTCGGCGATGTCGTAGCCGTCGTCGCGGAGCGGCGAGGGGTAGAACGGCATGACCCAGACCGCGTCCACGCCGAGCGCCTGGATGTGGTCGAGACGGGAGATCAGCCCCCCGAAGTCGCCGATGCCATCGTTGGTCGAGTCCTGGTAGGCCTTGACGTGGACCTGGTAGATGACGGCGTCCTTGTACCAGTCGGTGACGGAGCGATCGACGGTGTCCGCCGCTCCCCCCTGCTTCTTCCTCCAGGCGCCGGCGGCAGCGTCGGTGCGCACCTTGGGGCTCGTGCCTCGCGCCCGCACCCCCGGGTCGGCGCCCGAGGGCGGGCTGTCGATGTGAGGCGGTGGTTTCGGACTTCCCCCGCGGCGCGGCATTTAGGCGAGCCCTCCCACATCCTGAGCGGCTGCGCTCCGCCAGTCGCACAAGCTCAACGGTCCCGCGACGCCGCCTCTCCCGTTGGGAGAGGAGAGCGAGACTTGCGGCGCGAAGCGTCGTCTGGTCGAGCCTGGTGAGGGGCGAGACCCTTTCGCAATTCGCGCAAGTGCCCCGCTTGCTTCGACGCTTCGGCCCTCACCAACTCCGCCTAAGCGCGCCCGCGGCGCGCAAGGCTTCGTATCCTCTCCCAACGGGAGAGGATAGCGTGGCGTGCTGTATTTGCGCGTCTTCATCGCCCGGTCCCTTCGAAGGGCAGGAGCCGCCAGATGGCGTAGGGATTATGCGCCGGGTCGAGCCAGACGTGCTGGGTCTTGCCGTGCCAGGTGAAGCGGTTGCCGTTGACCAGATCCTCGGCGTCGATCGCCGCCTCGTCGGGCAGGCCGAATTCCCACAGCGGCACCTCGAAGTCGGCGCCCTGCCCGTTATGCGGATCGAGGTTTACGGCGAGGAGCACGAAGTCCTGCCGGTCGGGCGATCTCTTCCCATAATAGAGGATCTGGTCGTTCCACGCGTTGTAGAAGGTGACGTTGGCGAAATCCTGCAGCGCCGGCCGCTCTGCCCGGAGCCGGTTCATCAGGCGGATATCGTCGCGAATGTTGCCGGGGCGGTCCCAGTCCCACGCCCTGATCTGGTACTTCTCGGAATCGAGATACTCCTCCTTGCCCGGCACCGGCGTCGCCTCGCAAAGCTCAAACCCGGAATACACCCCATAGTTCCCGCCGAGGCTCGCCGCGAGCACGAGCCGCGTCCGGAAGCCGGGCCGCCCGCTGGTCTGGAGGAAGGTCGGGTTGATGTCGGGCGTGTTGACGAAGAAATTCGGCCGCATGGTGAAGCGGGCGTCCGTGGTCGTCAGCTCGGT
>JALHRF010000192.1 GCA_022841545.1 Bauldia sp.
CCCAGCTACCTCCTCGATCTGGCGCTGGCCACCCGCTACGCATCGGGGCCGGTGATCGGCAAGGCGTCGCACTACGTCCGAGGCGCAGGCGGGACGATTGCGATCCACGACGGCGATGGACGGTATCGGCTCGTCGGTTCCGTTCCTGCGCGCGCCGGCATTGTCCGCGCCTCGGCTCTGAGCGGTACCGTCGCGGCCCTCCTTGCCGACATCGACGGCCGACGCCTTGGAGGCAATGCCGTCCTCTCCATCGACCCGTTCAACTACTGTCGCGACGGCGGCACGGGCGAGGTCACGGTCTCTGCCACGGTGGATGACCTGCCCGACCTCGACACCGGAATTGCCTACGCCGCCTTGACCGCCGCGGCGGAGAGCATCGGGCTGATCGAACGCCCGATCGACGGGCTACCGCACATTGAGGGCAGCCGGCTCGCAACGATGTTCCGCTCGGGACCGTTCGTCTCATTCGCCGCCGACGGCGGCGCCCTCCGCATCGAATCGAAGCTTGCCCCCGGACAGAAACGGCAGCGCTATATCCAGGCGCCTCTAACGCCGGAAGACCTCGGAGTCGTGGACGGCGTCCTCCGCGCGCATTTGGTGGCGAGTCCGGGTCTTACGGCCCGGATAACGCTCCGCTTTGTCGACGGGGCGGGCGAGGAAATCGGCACCGGCGCTTCCAAGGTCAACCGCGACATGGAGTTCGACCTGCCCGATGGGACGGCGGGAGTCTTCGTCGGTTTGCGAATCACCGGACCGGGCGCCACCCATGTCGAAGCCCTTATCCTCGGCCATCGTTTCCTTGCGCCGGCGGTCGTCCTGAGCCGCGGCGACCACCTGATCCTGACCGACGGCTTCCCGCGCTACGACGATCCCGGGCAGGGAACCGATGCCTTCCGCGCGGCCGTCGCGGCAAGAACGGCGGGACGTCGCCCGGATGTCTTTCGCCTCGCCCCGGTGGAAGCCACGGGCTATCACGAATACGAGGGGTTCGACTGCATCACCGGAACCGAGGCGGCGCTTACGGCCCTGATGGCGGCCGGTCATCACCGCGATGTCGAAGTGCTCGCGACCGACAAGACGGCCCTTGGAATTCTCTCCCGGCACAAGGAAAAGTCTCGCCGTCAATCCTGAGAGCGGGCCTCGACCGCGAAGCCGTAGATCGACTGGAGGCGGGTATGTCGCCGGAGGCCGCCGCGGCGGCCGTCACGAAAGGCGGGTTCTCCGCGCCTCGATCGCATCCCAGACCAGCGCCGCAATGTCGGCTCCGCCGAAGCGCCTGACCTCCCGGATGCCGGTTGGCGAGGTGACGTTGATCTCCGTCAGGTACGGACCGATCACGTCGATGCCGACGAAGATCAGGCCGCGCTCGCGGAGCGTCGGGCCGATGGCGGCGCAGATCTCGCGGTCGCGCGCCGACATTTCCACCGGCTCCGGCCGGCCGCCGACATGCATGTTCGAACGCGCCTCGCCGGCCGCGGGCACACGGTTGATGATGCCGACCGGCTCACCCTCGACCAGGATGATGCGCTTGTCGCCCTTCCGCACGTCGGGCAGGTAGCGCTGGATGACGAAGGGCTCGCGGTAGACGTCCTCGAAAATCTCGAGAACGGCTGCAAGGTTCTCGTCGCCGCCGGCGATCCTGAATACGCCCGCGCCGCCATTGCCATACAGCGGCTTGACGATGATGTCGCCGTGCGCCTCGCGGAAGGCGAGGATCTCCCGTCGGTCCCGGCTGATGAGGGTCGGCGGCGTGAGGTCGGTGAATTCGGTGACGAACAGCTTTTCCGGGGCGTTCCGGACATGCGCCGGGTCGTTGACCACCAGCGTCTTCGGGTGGACGCGCTCCAGTATATGCGTGGTCGTGATGTAGCCCATGTCGAAGGGTGGGTCCTGGCGGAGAAGCACCACATCGAAGGTCGAGAGGTCGGCCGGTTCCGCATCCCCCAGCGTGTAATGGCTCCCCTCGATGTCCCGGACCTCGACCGGCTCGACCCGCGCCTCGACACGGCCGTCGCGGAGCGAAAGGCGGTCGGGCGTATAATGGAAGAGCGCATGCCCGCGCCGCGCCGCTTCCAGCATCAGAGCGAAGGTCGAATCGCCCCGGATATTGAGGCGCGAGATATGGTCCATCTGGACGGCGACCGTGAGCGGCATGTCCGGCAGTTCCCCCCGATATGTGGCCTTGGCGCTATATCAGGTCCGCCGCCGTCAAAGGCAATGCCCGCCCTGCAACGCCATCACCACGGCCGCCCCTCCGCGTCGAAGGCCGCCGTGAGGTGCCGCGGCGGGCGCCGCGGCACGGCGATCATCACGTCGAAGCGCCGATCGAAGTGCACCGCCCCCGGATGGGCGGCAACCCAGTATTCGGCCGCCCTGACGATGCGCCGGGCAGCAGCCGGGCGCACGGCATCGAGGGCCTCGGCCTCGCTCGGCCTGAGCTTGACCTCGACAAAGGCGATCGTTCGCCCGCGGCGGACGATAAGGTCGATCTCCCCCACCGGGGTCCGGTAACGGCGGGCCAGGATGCGGTAGAGCTTGAGGCGAAGGTACCAGGCGGCGATCAGCTCGGCGCGGCGGCCGCCGCGCTCGGCCTTCCGCCGGCGCGGGTCGGCCTCAGTCGCCGGGGGCATCGACCGCATCCTTCAATGCGAGCGCACGACGGTAGAGATCACGGCGAGGCAGCCCCGTCGCAACGGCCGCCTCGTCCGCGGCGCTCCGAACTGTCCCATTGGCGAGCAGGCGCAGGAGGAGAGCATCGACCTCCTCCGGCTCCGGCGCCGTCTCGCCCGGCGGACCGACGAGCACCACGACTTCCCCCTTGGGCGCGACATCGGCGAAGTCCGCGGCAAGCGAGGCGAGCGAGCCGCGGCGCACCGTCTCGAAGGCCTTGGTCAACTCGCGCGCCATCGCCGCCGGCCGGTCGCCGAGCATCGCCGCCATGTCGGCCAGCGACGCGCCGAGCCGATGGGGCGATTCGTAGAAGACGAGCGTGCCGGGAATTGCGGCAAGGGCGGAGAGCCGCTTTCGCCGCGCCACTTCCTTCGGCGGGAGGAAGCCTGCGAAGAAGAACGCATCGGTCGGCAGGCCGGCCACCACCAGCCCGGCCAGCAACGCCGACGCGCCGGGGATGGGGAAGACCGCATGGCCTGCCGCGGCGGCTTCGATCACGAGCCGGTATCCCGGGTCGGAGAGAAGCGGCGTTCCCGCATCGCTGACCAGCGCCACGCTCCTGCCTTCCGCCAGGGCTGCGAGAAGCCTCGGCCGCTGCTCTGCAGCATTGTGCTCGTGATAGGTCACGAGGGTGTGGGTGATATCGTAGCGATCGAGCAGCACCCGGGTGACGCGGCTGTCCTCGCAGGCAACGATGCTGGCCGCGGCAAGGGTACGGAGCGCCCGGATCGTCACGTCGCCGAGGTTGCCGATGGGCGTTGCAACGATATAGAGACCCCCGGCGATCGGGGGCGCAGACAGGCGCGCGCCGTCGATCGCAAACACCCGCTCCGCCTCGCCTGCCGCCTCGTGCTTTTCCACCATCGCCGCGGCTTCGGTCCCGTTCCGGCCACAATTTGACAAAAAGAAGCCCTTGCCTTCCGAAGGGCGGCGGCATGGGCTAATCCTCTCGTCATTGTTAGCCGGTCCAAGGCGAGCCGGGGAGAAAACATTTGTTGCGTCTTCAAGCCGTGCGCGCTGCCAGGACGTGGACGATCGCAGCATTCGCGATGCTCGTTCTCGGAGCCTGCACCTCGATGGAGGTGCCCACGATCCAGGAGGCGCTCCCCCCGGTGGCGGGCGAAGTGCTGGGAACCGGCACCGTGAAAGTGGCGATGCTCCTCCCGCTCTCGGCCACAGGCAATGCATCCCAGCTCGCCAGGGACATGCGGAATGCCGCCGACCTTGCGCTCCGCGAATTCCCCAACTCCAACCTCCAGATCCTGATCAAGGACGACCGCGGCACGCCGGACGGCGCCCGGCCGGCGACCTCTGCGGCGCTGGCCGAGGGCGCGCAGATGATCCTCGGCCCGGTCTTCGCCCAGGCCGTCGTGGCGACTGCGTCGGTGGCGAAGCCCGCTGCGATACCGGTCATCGCCTTCTCGACCGATTCGACGACGGCGTCCAAGGGCGTCTACCTGATGAGCTTCCTGCCGCAGAGCGACGTCGACCGCATCGTCACCTACGCGGCGAGCCAGGGCCGGCAATCGCTCGCGGTGCTTCTGCCCGCCAACGCCTACGGCACCGTGGTCGAGGCGACGCTCCAGCGCGTCGTCTCCAATACCGGCGGGCGCATCCAGGTGATCGAGCGCTACAATCTCGACCGCGCCTCGATGCAGGAGAAGGCGACCGCCGTGGCCGCCGTCGTCAAGCAGGGGACGGTGAATGCGATCTTCATCCCCGACGGCGGGGACGCCGCCCCGTTCCTCGCCCAGATCCTCGCCGCCAACGGAGTCGATCCCGCAGCGATCAAGTATCTCGGCAGCGGGCAGTGGAACGACCCGAGGGTCCTCGCCGAATCCAATCTCGCGGGCGGCTGGTTTCCCGGCCCCGACATGACCGGCTTCCAGGCCTTCGCGGCGCGGTTCAAGGCGGCCTACGGCAACGACCCGCTCCGGAACGCTTCGCTCGCCTACGATGCGGTGAGCCTCGCGATCGGCGTCACCACGCGCTTCGGCGCCGAGGGCTTCACCGACAAGGTGCTGACCAACCCGAGCGGCTTCGTCGGCGTCGACGGCGCGTTCCGATTCACCGCCACCGGCACCAGCCAGCGCGCGCTCGCCGTCTTCCAGATCGAGCGCGGCGTGCCCATGATCATCTCGCCGCCGCCGACCACCTTCTCCCAGGCCGGGTTCTGAGACTTCCCGCCACGAAGTCGCGCTATCGGCGTCTCACTAGGAGCGGCATGGCGGCGAAGACGACCTGACCGGCGAGGCCGGCCGCCCCCTCCGGCGTGCCGAGCGCCGCCAGGAATCCGGCGACCGTTCCGCCAAACAGGGCCAGCGCGAGCGCGAGTTCGGCCGCGAGCAGCAGCACGAAGGCGACGACGCCCATCAGCAGCCGCTCGGTCCAGGCACAGCCGACGGCTAGACGCTGCACCAGCCATCGGCACACAAGCCAGGCAATGGCGAGCATCAGCGGGAGTTCGACGAGGACCGCCGCCAGCGGACCGATATGGGGTACCAGGAGAAGCGTCCGGATCGTCCCGAGGACGAACCCGGCGGCAAAGACGACCGCAAAGTAGGCGACGCCCGCCCTGATCGCCGTTGCCGCACCCGGAGCCACGGGCGCGCTCACGCCGCGAGGTCGGCGACCACCGCGTCGAGCACGAAGAAGCCGGCGCGGGTGGCGCGGAGCCGGCCGTCGACGGTGCGTTCCACCATGCCGTGGCTGACCAGATCGGCGAGTTGCTCCGGGTCGAGTTTCCGTCGGGCGATTTCCCGGTAGCGCTCGAGATCGATGCCCTCGGCGAGGCGAAGGCCCATCAGGAGCATCTCGTCGCCCTCCTCTTCCGGATTGAGGAGATCGTCGACGATCAGCCCGTCGCCACGGTCCTCGACCCGGGCGAGCCAGGCCTCCGGCATCTTCTCGGTCGCGGTGGCGTGGCGGCCGTCGTGAAGCACGAGGCGGCCATGGGCGCCGGGGCCGATGCCGGCATATTCGCCGTAACGCCAGTAGACGAGATTGTGACGGCACTCGGCGCCCGGGCGGGCGTGATTGGAGATCTCGTAGGCCGGCAGGCCTGCGGCAGCCGTGGTGTCGAGCGTCGCGGCATAGAGCGCGACCGCCGTGTCCTCGTCGGGCGTGACGAGCTTGCCGGCGCGATGGAGCGCGGCGAAGGGCGTTCCGTCCTCGATGGTGAGCTGGTAGAGCGAGAGGTGGTCGGCGGCGAGCGACAGCGCCTCGCGGAGCTCCGCCGCCCAACCCTCCGGGGTCTGGCCGGGACGGGCATAGATCAGGTCGAAGGAAAGACGGGGGAAGGTCGCGCGCGCCGTCTCGATCGCCTTCCGCGCGGTGGCGGCGTCGTGCAGGCGCCCGAGGGCGCGGAGGTCGCTGTCGTTCAGCGCCTGGACGCCGAGCGAGACCCGGTTGACCCCGGCGGCTCGGTAGCCGCGGAAGCGCTCGGCCTCGACGCTGGAGGGATTGGCCTCGAGCGTCACCTCGGCATCCGGCGCCACGCTCCAGTGCGCGGCGATCGCATCGAGGATTGAGCCCACGGTCGCCGGCGCCATCAGCGACGGCGTGCCCCCGCCGAGAAAGATGCTCGACACGGTCCGGCCCGGGGTCCGGTCGGCGGTGGTGGCGATCTCGCGGGCGAAGGCGGCAGCGTAGCGCGCCTGGTCCGGCGGCTGGTGGCGGACATGCGAGTTGAAATCGCAATAGGGGCACTTCGCCGCGCAGAACGGCCAGTGGACATAGACGCCGAAGCCCGGCTCGCCGCTCATGTCGGCAGCCTCGCCGCGGCGAACTTCGCAAAGGCGCGGGCACGATGCGACAGGGTTCGCTTCCGCTCGGCGGTCATCTCGCCGAAGGTCTCGTCGTGGCCTTCCGGCACGAACATCGGATCGTAGCCGAAGCCGTTCGGGCCGCGTGGCGGATAGACCAGGTGGCCGTGGACCTCGCCACGGAAGAGATCGACGCTCCCGTCCGGGAAAGCGAGTGCAAGCACGGCGACGAAGTAGGCCCTGCGCTGTTCCACGGCAGTGGCGCCGAGCGCCTGCAGCTTCTCCTCGACGCTCCGCATCGCCGCCGCGAAGTCCTTCTCCGGTCCCGCCCAGCGGGCCGAATAGACGCCGGGGGCGCCGCCCAGCGCATCGACGGCAAGCCCGGAATCGTCGGCCAGCGCCGGCAGGCCCGAGACCGTCGCCGCAGCAACTGCCTTAAGGACCGCGTTCTCCTCGAAGGTGACGCCCGTCTCCTCGGGCTCGGGGAGGCCAAGATCACCGGCCGAAGCCACCGACATCCCGTGCGGGGCGACCAGCACGTCGATTTCGCGAAGCTTGCCCATGTTGTGCGTCGCCACCACCAGCCTCTCGCCGCGCTGAAGGAGACGCGTCACGGGGCGGGCCTTCAGAGGATCGCGAGCTTCTGCAACTCGACGAGCTGGGCGATGCCGCCCTTGGCGAGCGCGAGAAGCGCGTGGAGTTCTTCCTCGCTGAAGGGCGCGCCTTCCGCCGTCCCCTGGATCTCGACGATGCCGGCCGATCCGGTCATGACGAAATTGGCGTCGGTCTCCGCCTCGCTATCCTCGATGTAGTCGAGATCGAGCACCGGCGTGCCGCGAAAGATTCCGACGGAAACCGCCGCGACATGGTCGCGAAGCACGCTCCTCTGCACCATGTCGCGCGCCGCCATCCACTCGATGCAGTCGCGCAGCGCGATCCAGCCGCCGGTGATCGCCGCCGTCCGGGTCCCGCCATCCGCCTGGATCACGTCGCAATCGACGACGATCTGGCGCTCGCCGAGGGCCGGAAGATCGACCACCGCCCGAAGCGAGCGGCCGATCAGGCGCTGGATCTCCAACGTACGGCCGGACTGCTTGCCGGCCGAGGCTTCACGGCGGGTCCGTTCATTGGTGGCGCGCGGCAGCATGCCGTATTCGGCCGTCACCCAGCCCCGGCCGCCACCGCGAAGCCACGGGGGCACGCCCTGGTCGAGGCTTGCCGTGCAGAACACATGCGTGTCGCCGTAGCGGACCAGGCAGGAACCCTCGGCATGGCGCGATACGCCACGCTCGAGACTGACCGGCCGAAGATCGGTCGGGGCACGTTTCGACGGTCTCGTCGCGGGCGGTCGCGCTGCTTCCATGCCGCTTCTTAGCGGCGACCCTGAAGGAACGCAAAGCATCGCTTGAATTGACCCCGAAAAACCAACACTTATGGGCAGATACACGAGGTTCCCGCCTATGGCTAACCCGGCATTGCCCCGTCAGTTTGCCGTGACCCCAGCCGAATCGCCCGGCTCGGCGCTGCAGGCCCTCGACCGCCGCTCCCGCGAGATCTTCCGCCAGATCGTCGAATCCTATCTCGGCACCGGCGAACCGGTCGGCTCGCGCCACATCAGCCGGAAGCTCCCGGTATCGCTCTCCCCGGCCTCGGTGCGGAACGTCATGGCCGATCTCGAGAGCCTCGGCCTGATCTATGCGCCGCACACCTCGGCGGGACGGCTGCCGACCGAAGTCGGGCTGCGGTTCTTCGTCGACGCGCTGCTCGAGGTCGGCGACCTCTCGGTCGAGGAACGGCGTCAGATCGAAGCGCAGGTGAAAGCCGCCAATCCCGGCCGCAGCGTCGAGTCTCTCCTTGCCGACGCGAGCCAGGCGCTGTCGGGGCTGTCGCGCGGCGCCGGCGTCGTCCTCGCCGGAAAGATGGACATCCGCCTCAAGCACGTCGAATTCATCCGGATCGAGCCGACCCGCGGCCTTGTGGTCCTCGTCGGCGAGGACGGTTCGGTCGAGAACCGGGTGATCGACCTCGATCCCGGCACCACGCCCTCGGCGCTGACCGAGGCAGGGAACTACCTCAATTCCCACATTCGCGGCCGGACGCTCGCGGAGGCGCGGGGCGAGATGGAGCGGCGGCAGCGCGAGGCCCGCGCGGAGCTCGACCGGCTGACCGGACGACTGGTCGACGCCGGGCTTGCCTCCTGGGCCGACGTGACCTCGGGCCACCCCGAGACCCTGATCGTGCGGGGGCAGGCCAACCTTCTCGACGACGTGACCGCGCTGGAGGATCTCGAACGCGTCCGGCTGCTGTTCGACGACCTCGAGACCCAGCGCGAGCTGATCCGTCTCCTCGGCCATGCCGAGGCAGGCGAAGGCGTCCGCATCTTCATCGGCTCGGAGAACAAGCTGTTTTCGCTGTCGGGGTCCACGCTCGTGGTCTCACCCTATCGCGACAGCGAGCAGCGGGTGGTGGGGGTGCTCGGCGTGATCGGCCCGACCCGGCTCAATTACGCCCGCATCATCCCGATGGTGGACTATACGGCCAAGGTGGTGGGGCGGCTTTTGGGGTAGCCCGCTACCGGCCGACCGAGACCGCTTCGGCGGCCCTCAAATACCCCAGCCAGATCGCGCTCTCGCCGAGAATGCCGAGCTGCTCGCGATGGGCGGCCATCTCGGTTTCGGTGACGCGAAAGAGGCGCGGTTCCGGCCGCTCGCTGATGCGGATCGACAGGCCGCCGGGAAGGGAGACGGAAACGCTCTCGGATTCCTCGACGAGGATCAGGCTCGCCTGCCGGCCGCCGATCAGCTCGACATAGACCTCGGCCAGGAGCTCGGCGTCGAGAAGCGCGCCATGGAGCGTGCGCCGGCTGGCATCGACGTAGTAGCGGTTGCAGAGCGCATCGAGCGAGTTCGGACCCGCTGGGTGCTTCCGCCGCGCCAGCATCAGCGTGTCGATCATGCGATGGGCGGGGATCTTCTGCAGGCCGATCCGGCCGAATTCCGCATTGAGGAAGGCGAAATCGAACTCGGCATTGTGGGCGATCAGCGGCGCGTCGCCGATGAAGGCGATCAGCTCGTCGGCGATCGCCGCGAACGGGGGCTTGTCGGCAAGGAACTGGTCGGTGAGCCCGTGGACGGCCGCCGCCTCGGCCGGCATCCGCCGGCCGGGATTGACATAGAACTGGCGCCGCTGGCCCGACGGTATGTGATTGAGGAGCTCGACGCAGCCGACCTCGACGATGCGGTCGCTGGCCGCGTCGAGCCCGGTGGTCTCGGTGTCGATGACGATCTCGCGCATGATTCGCGAATCGTGGTCGGTCCGCGCCCGCGATGCAAGGGCGAAGCGATGCACCCAAGATGCGCCTATCGACCGGCGGCCATGCCTGCGACGGCGCGGAGGATGTTGCCCACCTGCCCGCGCGTTTCGTCGAGCGTCCCGCCGGTATGAATGACGAAGTGGGCGCGCCGCCGCTTTTCGGCGTCGGGCATCTGCCGGGCGAGCATCGCCTCGAGCCGTTCCGGCGTCATCCCGGGCCGCTTCAGCATCCGCTGGCGCTGGACCTCGCCCGGTGCGCTGACGACGATCACCATGTCCACTTCGCCTTCGGCCTTGGTCTCGAAGAGCAGGGGTATGTCGAGGAGGACGGTCCTTCTCCCGGCAGCGCGCGCCTCCGACAGGAACGTCTCCTCCTCCCGCTTGACCAGCGGGTGGATGAGCGCCTCGAGCTTCGTCATCGCCGCTTCGTCGCCGAGCACCCGGTCGCGCAGCCGGTCGCGGTCGACCGACCCGTGCGAGGTCGTGCCGGGAAAGGCCGCCTCCACGACCGGCGTCGCCGCACCGGCGTAGAGCGCATGGACGGTGCGGTCGGCATCGAAGACCGGGACGCCGCGGGCCGCGAACATCTTCGACGCCGTCGACTTCCCCATGGCCGCCGAACCGGTGAGCCCGAGGATCAGCATCAGGCGGCGCCCATGTCGCGCAGCACGGCCGCGCGCAGCTCGGGCGTCACCTCGGGCATCC
>JALHRF010000193.1 GCA_022841545.1 Bauldia sp.
GACCCCGCGAAGGCCGTGACGGTGAGCGCGATCAACCCGAACTGCTCGCCGAGCGTCTCGTGCACGATGCGCGGCTTGATCCAGCGCGCGGTCATGTCCACGCCGACCTCGCCGTGCGACTCCTGGGTCGTGAGCGACACGTCGGGATCCCACAGCATGTCATCCCACAGGCTGCTCCCCCAGCCGGCGAGGCCAGAATCCACGACGATCTCCTGCACGTCCGAGCGCCCGAGCGGCGTGACGGCCGACACCGAAAGCGTCATGCGCGAGAGCGCGCGCACGGCGACATCGATGCGGTCGAACACCTTCTCGCGCTTGATGGCGTAGCCGAGCGCCTGGCACTCGAGGATGTGCTCGATCGCGACCGTCCCGCCGACGAACTCGTCGTCCCATGGGGTCGTGTCCTCGGGGTTCCCGTGCCGATAGATGTAGCCGTCGGTGCCCCCGTGGATCAGCACCGGGACGCCCGACGCGTTCTCGACCATCGCGAGGTCGGTCATCGTGAACCCGCGCCAGACCGCCACCGGGACCGGCATCCCGGTCTTCATGCTGAACACGAGGAGCATCGTGCACTCGGTCTCGCCCTCCTCGGGCATCGCCATCAGCACCAGCTCGGCGGGCCGGTAGTCGACGCTCATGCAGAGCGCCGCCATGGCCGGCGTCTTCGGCACCCTCTTGATGGTCTCGCGGAACGGTCCCCAGATCTCGGTGAAGCCGGCGGCGCCCGCGCGATAGGCGTGCGGCCGCAGGTCCGCGTCGAGCGTGAACAGGACGCCGCCCGACCAGACCGCGGCCCAGGGCGACATCGTGCCGGTCGTCTCGGACAGCCCCTCGCGCGTCGCTTCGGACGAGAAGTTGCTCGAGACGCCACCACCGGCCGCGGTCGCCGAGCGCGCGCGCAGCACCAGGAGCGCCTCGTTCGTCCCGATGAGGTGGAAGATGCGGTCCGGGTCCGTCTGCGCGATCGTCCACGCGTTCGCGTAGCTGCCGGCCTCGTACCCGGTGTTCGCCGCGTTCACTTCCGACCACACCGCCGTCACCGGGTCCGAGGCCTTGAGCCCGAAGATGCGCCCCTGGTGCACGGTCGGGCGGCCGTAGAGCGCCGGCGAGTTCGTGAGCTTCGTCAGCCCGCCGGCGCCACTGGTCCCGTCCCACGTCCACGGCACATTCACGCCGTCGGAGACGTGAAGCGTGTTGTTGTAGACCGAGAACGCGATCTTCGCCGTCTGCGAGAGCGTGATTAGCGCCGTCGCGAGGTTAGCGTTGGTCACCACCTCGGTCCAGGCGTTCGAGCCCCAGTTGTACGTGTAGAAGTAGCCGCCGACGATCGCGACGGTGTACTTGGTCCCATCGCGCTTCGTGAACTGACACGAGCCCTGCACGCGGCGCCGGCCGGCCGAGCCGAGCTGCGCCCCCATGACCGTGAACCCCGGGCGCCCGACGATGCCGTCGCCGAGCGCGGGGTCGAGCGGGTAGGCGTTCTGCAGTAGCAGCGCCGCCCCGTCCTCGCGCGTCGTCGGCGAGAGCGAGTCGATCATCCGTGACCACGGCCCGTCGGGAATCGGGTACTCCCGGTCCGCGGTCGCCATCAGGTGTTCAGGAAGCCCGTGTCCGCCAGGTCGAGGGCGGTGTGCCAGCGGTCCGTGGCCGTCGCGCCGGCGCTCGCCTGCCGGTTGTACGTGGTCGCGAGCTCGACGAACGCCGCCTGCAGCGCGTCCTCGTACCGCTTCGCATAGTAGATCGGCGAGGCCCCGGACCCCGGGCGCGAGGCCCAGGACTCGAGCGCCTTCCAGACCAGGAGCATGCGCAGGTTCTTCGGCTGCAGGAGCGGCTGCACCGACGCCGAGATCGGCGTGTCCGGCCGCACCACGAACCGCGCCCATGGCCCTTGCGGGAACAGCCGCGGCTCGGAGTTTGGGATGCGGATGAGGCTCCCCTCGAAGAGATAGTCGGCCCCGATCACGAGCGGCGAGTCCGGGATCGAGCGCACGTCCGGGAAGATCTCGGCGTGCCCCATCGGGCGCACCGAGTTCACGCCGCCCGGGTTCGGCGGGTTGTTGCCGGCGTCGTCCGCGTCGACGCCGAACGTGTACGTGTACCCGCCGTCGTCCGTCGTCATCTGCCTTGCCGTGCTGTACGCCAGGTCCGGGAAGCGGCTGAAGAGCGCCGGATAGACCTCGCCCTGCGCGAGCGTGAGGAACGAATACCACGACTCGTTCGGCATCGCCTGGTCCACGGCGGGCCGGCGCGCGTACAGCTTGCACGCGGCGAGGAGGTCTGCCGACGCGTAGAGGCTCACGCCGCGGCCCCGAGGATCTTGCGCACGTTGATGACGTGCACGCCGTCGGTGAGGGCCACCTCGAGCGAGATGTCCATGCCGCTCGCCGGGATGTGGATGAGGTCGCCGATGACCCCGCCGGCGAGCGCGGCGGTCGAGTAGGTGCCGCCGGCCACGGCCGCGCCGCCCGAGATGAGCGAGAGGTACGCGATCGGCCCGAACGCCGGCACGTCACCGGTGATGCCCATGATGCGCGCCTTCGGCGTGACCGCGATGGTGCCGGGTGCCGTCGTGTGGATCTGCACGACGATGGTGCCGACGACCCCCGGCGAGGGGTCGCCGATGATGTAGTTGTTCGAGCCGTTGCCGCTCGCGGCAGAGATGATGAGCGGGAACTTGTTCGTGTGGATGTTCGCCATGAGATGTCCTTGCGTGAGAAATCGAAGTCGTGCTGGTCACCTAACGGCCCACTCCCCGCCCCCGCTCACCACTCGCCGCCCTGCGCTGCCGTGCTCCGCTCCGCTCGCCTCTACTCCTCGTCGTCGCTCGGCTTCGCGCCCGCTGCGGCCTTCTTCTTGTTCGCTCGGTAAAGCGCCTTCCGCTCCGCGCCGAGGCTCCGCTTCCCGGCGCCCGCGCCGACCGGCACCCGCTTGCCGCCGACCGCGTCCGCGTCGATCTCGTCCTCGAGGTCGAACGCGGCCTCGCCCGCGACCGTCTGACCCTCGTCGTCCGCCGCGGCGTTCGTGTCCGCAACGATCGCGCGCACGTCGCTGTCGAGCTCGTCCGGCATGTCGCGGAAGTCCGGCTCCTGCTTCTCGCGGTAATCGGGATCCGTCACTTCCGGTGCGAAGAACTTCGCCAGGCGCGGGTCCACCTTCGACGAGAGCCCGAGCACCCACTTGTTGCCCTGCTTCGCCGCGATCACCGGCTCCTCGTGGATCGGTGGCCGCGGGAAGAGCTCAGCGATGTCCGCCGGCATCCCCTTCTTCGGGTCGAACTCGTCGCCGTAGCGCCGCACGGCCGCCTTCCGCCACGCCGTCTCCCACTCCTTCAACTCGGCGCGGATGTCCGCCTGCCACTTCGGGTAGTCGATGACCAGGTCGTACGGTCGGTTCGCGTCCTTCGAGCGCTTCAGGTAGTTGAGCGGCACCGTGAGCGGCGCAGTGTACTCCGCTCCGATGAGCCCGCAGGGTTCGCCGGTCTTGATCTCGATGGGCGCGAAGTACTTGCGCCCATGCTGGTCGGTGAACCGCTGCCCCCGCCGCTGCATCGCCTGACTCCAGTTCCCGCGCGTATCGACGTACGACATGTGACCCTCTGGGATGCCTGCATGAACCTGCGTGACCTGCGTGAACGTGTGCGAACCTGCGTGCGTGTCCTGCTACCGCTTGGTGAGCACGGCGCCGCCGTGGCTCTTGCCCGTCTCGATGTAGTTCTGGGTGGCCTGCTCGTCCCGCCGCTCGATCTCCTTCACGTCGATGTCGCGCCTCGGCGCGTCCAGCAGCATGAGGGACTCGGTGACGCCCTCGGCGACTTCCGTGACCTGGTCCGCCAGCCACTTCACCAGGTTCTCCCGGAACTTCCGCTCCTCCGCCTCGGTGCGCGCGTCCTGCAGGCCGCCGAGGAGATCCTTCTTCCGCTTGAGGCCCGCCTGTTGGTTCCGCAGCAGGTCGAACGCGCGGAGATGCTTCATCACCCGCTCGTCGAAATCCGCGTAGGGAAGGTCCCCGGGGCCCGGCGGCTCCTGCGGGAGCCCCGCGAGCTTGAGCAGGCCCTTCTCCGCGTTCGAGAACCAGCGCTTGTGCCCGCCGTTCGGCCCCTGGATGTCCCAGAAGGGACGCGCCCAGCACCGGGTCTCCCGGAAGATGTGCCACGCCTTCTCGGTGATGAGGCAGTCGGGGTTCCGCACGAACTCGCCGAGCACCGCGTCGTAGTGGTTGCCCATCTGCGACGGCGGCGGGTAGTCCCGCAGCTGCTCGAGCACCCCGATCTCGACCGCGTGCTCGGGAATCATCTGATCGATGACCCAGCGCTCGACCGGCGCTTCCCACGGGTAGCCCGGCTCCCAGCGGAGCCGGAGCCAGGTGAACCGGGTGGTGGGCGGCGAGAACTCCGCGAGCTCCGCCGCCCACTCCTTCGGTACTTCGCGCTCGACCAACCGGCGCAGCGTGGTCATGGGATCAGGTCCGCGCCGTGCCTGCGCGATTGCCGATCTTCGCGGCGAGGAAGAGAGCCGGGTCGTACAGCCCGACGCCCGGGTAGTACGCCGTGTAGGCCGCCGGGTTGCCGCCGGTGCCTCCCTGGAGCGCATCGGTGCCCGCCACCCAGCCGGACGCATGGCTCGGCGAGATGACGACGATGCCGACCCGCACGCGATCCGCGGTCTGCGCGGCGAGCGCCGCCCGCGCGAGCGCATCGGTCGCGTACCCGGTCGTGTAGTTGGCCGAGGCTGAGACGAACGTGCAGGTGCCGGCCGCCACGCGCTCGAGCGCGATCGCGCCGTACATGTTCTGCGGGATGGTGCCGAGCGAGCCGAACGCCTGCGCGGTCAGCGCCGCGAGGAGCGTGGGGACGCCGTTGATCTGGATGACCGACGCCGGCACGGCGACCGTGACGGTCGTGCCGATGGTCGGGGTGACGATGGTGACGTTGCCGTCGCCCGTGGACGCCGCGAGGATCGCTGCGATGTCGTCGATCACCTTGTTGAACTGGACGACGAGGTCCGCGACATCGGACCCGGGCGGCGTCGTCGGGACGGACGCGGTGGTGGTGCCAGCCATGGGGAACCTGCCTGAGAAGAGAGTCGGAGACGAGGAGGAGGAGAACGCACCTGCCTCGAGGGGCAAGGGCGGATGCCCCTGCCCCTCGAGTCCGCGCTTACTGCTCGGTCTGCGAGCTGTAGGACGCGAGGCAGCGACGCGACTTCCAGATGTACGCGTACGGGAAGTCGATCGAGAACTGCAGCGCGTTCCGGTTCTCCATCTTGTCGCCGTCCGCGAACGGCGGGACGCCGGCGGTCGGCTTCGGCAGGAGGCTGTACTTCCCGACGCCGTTCGCCTTGTCGAGCACGAAGGCGTAGCCCGGCGGGGTCTTCCGCGTGGAGAAGAACGTGATGCCCTTCGCCTTCACGGAGCCGTCGAGCTCCATGCCCATCGTCGAGTCGAAGCGCGACAGCGCGCGCTCGGCCTCGATCGTGTCGTTCGCGACGCCCTGGGACCAGATGACGAGGTCCGGCTTCGCGTTGCCGAGGTTGGCGATCGCCTGGCGCGCCTTGCGGATCTTGAGGCCCGAGAAGCGGCCGGCGGTGGACGACGTGAGCGCCGGGTTCCAGTTCGGCACCGTGTTGGCGAGGCCGTGGACCGACGAGCTGTTGAGCGCGTCGAGCAGGCCGACCGGCGCCAGGTTGTAGTCGGTGCCGGCGATGGTCGTGTTCTCGACCGAGTTCGCGAAGACGATGTAGTCGTTCGCGTTCACGTCGCAGGAGCCGATCATCGTGACGGCGATGGTGCCCGCCGACTCGTCGACCGCGGTGATCTCGCCGATGCCGTTCGCGACGAGCGCGCCGGACCGGATGATCGCGATGCGGTCGTACACCGAGAACATCGACGCCAGGTAGCCGGCCGAGCCGAGGCCCGAGATGCCGAAGGCGTTGATGAGGGTGAGCGTCTGGGTCGCGCTGGTGGCGTTCGTCGAGGTCTGGCAGGCATAGCCCGTCGAGAACCCGTAGAACTGCCACGCGACCGTGTTGCTGATCGCCTCGAGCGCCTTCATCGCCTGCAGGCGCAGCTGCCGGATGACCTGCCCGGCCTGGCCCTTCGAGTCGAGGTACTTGGCGGTGAGCGTGGTCATCCAGCGCTCGTTGAGGTTCGCCCACGTCAGCGTGAGCTCCTCGAGGCCCGGGGTGACCGGGTTCTTCTCGAGCCCGCCCTCGGCGATCATCGCCGAGCGGCCGGCGCGGTTGAGGTCGATCGGGACCGTCATCTCACGCGCGGACAGCGTGAGTTCGTAGTCCTTGATGTCGTCGAGCATGTCCCACTCTTCGCTCATGGAGTTGAACCCCTTGAGCATGCCGCTCTGCATCTTGCGATACGCCTTGTTCAGCGTGGTCGCCGCGGTCGTCACGGACTGGACGAGCTGTGCCATGGTGAAGCTCCTGCCGGCGCCCTGCGCGCGGCTGTTGTGGTCCTGCGGGAAGGGCGCCGCTCAGTCGGTGCCCTTATTCGATGTCCTCGTCGAGCGCGCCCGACATGAAATCGTTCTTGAAATCCGATCGGTCGCCCTTGTACTTCTTCACCACCCTCGGCGCCGGAGCGGGTGGCCGCGCCGCCACCACTGGCGGGATCGCGTTCAGGTCCGCATTCCGTGCGGCGTTCCGTGCGGCCGGCGTCGCGGGAGGAGCCCCACCCGCCGGCACGGACGCGCGGATGCGCGCGGCCGTCTGCACCAGGATCTCGAGGTCCTCGAGCACCTCGGCATCATCGAACACCTCACTGCCGTCCGCCTCCTTCTGCACCAGCCGCTCCAGGCGCGCCGCGTGCTTGCGGAAGACCGCATTCACGTCGTCCGGGTTCAGCGCCTTCACCGACGGGTGCGCAATCACCCGGTTGTAGGTCGCGCGGAGCTCGGTCTGCAGCGCCTCCTGCCGTGCCTCTGCCTTCTCGTCCGGGCTCGGCGTCGGGTTGCGCTCCTCGCGCAACGCCTCCCGCTCCCGCTCCAACTGCTTCCGCTCGATCTCGAGCTTCAGCTTGGGGACCTCGGCGTCGAACTTCTCGAAGTACTCGAAGCGCTCGTCCGGGCTCATCTTCTGGATCTGCAGGAAGAGCTCGGCGATCGCATCGGACTCGATCTTCTCCGCCTCCTGCTTCCGCTGCGCGGCGGTGAGCTTCTGGCTCATCTCGCGCCGGAGTTCCTTGAAGTTCTTCGCCAGCTCGCGCTCGGACGCGAGACGCGCCCGGAAGTCGGCTTGGCTGTCCTTCGGGATGACGATGGATCCGTCCTCGAGTTCGATCGCGCCGGGGAGGGTGTGCACACCACCACTGGCACGGAACTGAAACGGCTTCCCTGCGGGAGTCGGCGCGGGCGGGGCGGGAGTCCCAGCGGGCACCGCAGGGGCTGCGGCTGGCGCGGGATCGGCGGCCTTGGGCTCGGGCGCTGCGACTTCGTCCTGCTCCTCGCCGGTGCCGCTGCCTTGCCGGTCGGTCTCATCCCCTGCCTTGGGCGCATCGTCCGATGCGGGGGCGGGTGAGACGGGCTCGGGGGTCTCGGTGACCTCGGGTTCGTCCCCTTCGATCTCCGCGACAATAGCGTCGAGGTCGTCGTCGGTGATTTCGGCCGCGGTCTCGGGCGATTCTGCCATAAGGGTACACCTCTCAGGGAAGACTGTCAACTACGGATACAGCGGAGACTACACAGGGGTCTATCTGTCGCGATTCTGGTCAGTGGGCGGTCCCCCCGTCTTCGCGCCAGGCGCGCCCTTCTTGCCGCCGAGGACCGGCGTGGGGTTCAGGATGTCGTCGGCCTCCTTCTGCACGAGCGCGTTTCGGTGCTTTTCGGCCTCGAGCTGCATGGCGAACCGGTGCTCGCGTTCGGCCTGGGCCGCTTCGGCGGCGATCTTCGCTTTCGCGAGCCGCTCATCGGACGCGAGCTTGGCGTGGAAGAGGCGCTCCTCCTGGGACAGCCGCTCGCGCTCCCGCTTCGCCTCGGTTTCCTCGGCGCGCTCCTTCGCGACCTGCTCGAGTTGGAGGCGCTCGGCCTCGGCCTGCTTCTCGATCTGCGCCGCTTGGGCCTGCTCGGCAGCGGCCTGCTGTGCCGCCTGCTGCGCGGCCTGCTCAGCCGCCTGCTTCTCTGCCTGCTGCGCGGCCTGTGCGGCTTCGACCGTGATGATCCCGGCGGCGTTCGCCATCGCGGCGTACTCGGCCAGGTAGAGCGCGCGCCATGCCGGCGGCTGGCGCATCCACTTCGTGTCGGCCATCGCGCGGGACATCTGCCGGTGCCGCACCTTTGCGGCCTCGGGCTCGAGGTCGACCGGCAAGCGGTCCGAGAACGGGTGACGGGCCGCGGCGGGCGGCGCGGCGGGCGCCGGCGCGGCAGGAGCGGGAGCGGGAGCAGGGGTAGGAGCTGGGGCGCCGTCGAGCGCGCTGAGCTCACTGACGGCGCTGGCGGCGAGGGCCTGCGCCTGCGCCTGCTTCCACTCGAGCGTGGGACCGTCCTGCCAGTCCTCGATCTGCCGGCGGATGCGGAGCAGGTACGGGTTGTCCCGGGCGCCCATGACCGGACTGATGGCCGCGGTGACCATGTCCTGGTAGTCCTCGATGCTGATGACCTTGCGGTCGAGCGCCGCGTTCGCCATTTCCTGCTTCGCAAGGATTGTGTGCATCGTGAACGACCCCTTCGCGATCGTCACCCGCTTGGTGTTCGCGAAGCTGGTCCGGCTCCACTCGCGCTGCTTGTAGGCGCCGTTCTCCCCGACGTAGCTGAGCATCTGGGGCACGGTGCAGTAGGCGCGCGACAGCTGCAGGATGATGCGGTTCAGGCCGATGTAGAAGTCGCCGAGGTTGTCCTTCATGTTGATGACGGCCTTGAGCGCCTCCTGCACCACCGACTGCGCGTGTGTCCCGGACTTCACCTCGGGGCTCGAGACGCCTTGCGCGGCGAGCTGAAGGCCGGACTCATCATCCATCTCGGTCGACATCTCGGCGCGGAGCAGCGGGACCGTCGGAGACAGCGCCGGCACCTGCTCCCACTCAGCCTTGCCCTGCGGATTGACGAACACCGGGGCGCCGTTCCGCTCGGTGAAGTGCTTCGGCTGGACGATGGAGCCGACCGGCAGGAACGGGATCGGGTTGGCGGAGCGGAACATGTGCTCGATCTCGAAGCCGAGGGCGACGTTGCGCACCTCGTCCGCCGGGCCCAAATGCTCGGCCATGCCGACGCCCATCGGGTTGTCGAACGTGTCGTCGTCCAGGCACCGCGCCTGCGACACCGGGATCTCGAGGCACTCCTCGACGGGCTGGTCGTCCCGACCGGGCATCATCGCGGACCACTTCTGCTTGTGCAGGACCTTGCAGTCGGCGCCGACCACGGCGTAGCAGCCGTATGGGTACTCGGCGCAGGACTCGTAGTAGACGGTGGTCGTGATGACCGTCTGGGAGTCCTTGTACCGACCCTGCTCGTCCGTCTGGTCCTCCGGCATCTTCGTGTACGGCGGGAGGATGTCCTTCACCTCGGCCGGCCGCCACTCGCACAGCTTCTTGAGGTCGTCCGCCGACAGCTTCGCCATCGCCTTCGGGAAGAGCAGACGGAGGTCGCCGAGCGTCGTCGGCTCCTGGATGACGACGCCGATCGCATCGGCGATCCCGCGCGCGGTCGATGGCAGCAGGTCGAGCTGCAAGCCGGTGAGCAGGCGCACCTTCGGGCCGGGGAGCCATTGCAGCGCGGCCTCGGAAGCGCTGTCGGACAGCAGGCCGTCGTCCCGGATGTAGCGTTCGACCAGGTCCGCCTCGCGCGCCTCGCCGCCAGTGGCCGGATCCAGTAGCGCATCCGCCGGCGTCGTCGCGGCGGGATGGGCCAGCATCGAGCGCGGGCGGTGCCCGCCGGCAGTCGGGTCCATCGTGACCCAGCCGAACGCACTCGCGTACGTCATCGACTTGTCCGACGCCGCGCGCAGGATGCGGTTCATGTTGAGGTCGTCCGGCGCGCCCTTCACCGACAGGTAGCGCGTCGCGAACTCCGCGGCGTCCCGATCCTCGTCGTTGTCCCCACCGGGCTCGCACTCGGGGAACGGCTTGTCGACCAGGATGATGTTCGTCAGGCGCCGGCAGAGGCGGTCGGTCTTGTTCGGGACCGGCGGGGCGGATCCCATGCCGAGCGGGAGCTTCGCCGACCACAGGTTCGCGTCCTGCTTCTTCTCGAGGCGGACCCCGCGGCGCCCCTCGCGCCACCACGCGTTCCGTTGCCACGTCGCCCGGTTCCTCGATCGGAGCTCCGACTGGTCTTCGCGGAGCTTCACGATCGCCTGCGCGACCTTCCGTTCGTCCGGCTCATCCAGGATGAAGCCGAGCGCGCGCGCCGGCGCCTCGGCTGCCTGGGACTCGGGACTCGCCTCCTGCCCGTCGTCCGCGAGACGATCGTCGTCGCCGTCGGTGTAGGCCATTCAG
>JALHRF010000194.1 GCA_022841545.1 Bauldia sp.
GCTTCGGCCTCTACGCCCCGATGGCCGACGCCGCGCCGCACGACTACCTCCGCCTCGTCGGCGGGGCGATCGGCGACGGCCTGCCGCTTGCCACCGGCGCCGCGGTCGGCGCGCCGGGCCGCCGCGTCGTCGGCCTCCAGGCCGATGGCTCCGCCCTCTACACCGTTCAGGCGCTGTGGACCCAGGCCCGCGAGCGCCTCGACATCACCACCGTCATCCTGTCCAACCGCCGTTACGCCATCCTCGACGGCGAGCTCGCCGCGGTCGGCGCCGCGCCCGGCCCCGCCTCGCGGGCCCTCTTCGACCTCGGCAATCCCGACATGGACTGGGTCCGCATCGCAAACGGTTTTGGGGTCGAGGCCGCCCGCGCCGGGACGATCGAGGCCCTCGCCGACGTCTTTGCCCACGCCAATTCCCGGCCGGGCCCCTTCCTGATCGAGTTGGTCATCCCGTAGCGGGCCGCGGCAGCCGACGTTGACATACTGACATACGCGCCATATGTCAGCGGCATGATCGAGCGCACCACCGTCCGCCTTCCCTCGGAACTTCTCGACCGCGCCCGCCGCCAGGCGGCGGCGGAGGGAACAACATTGACAGCGCTCATTGAGGACGGACTGCGGAGGGTGACTGGCAGGAAGTCCCCTACCCGCAGGATCCTGCCGCCGGTGAGTACCGCGACCGGAGGCATGCGACCTGAATTCGAGGGAATGACCGCGTCGCAACTCGAAGAACTCGACGATCTCGAGTACGTCGAGCGCATGAAGCACTTCAAGTGATCCTGGCCGACGCCAACGTCCTCATTTACGCCTTCCGTGCGGACGACCCTCGGCATCCGCTTTGCCGGGCATGGCTGGAGAGTGTCATTCTCGGTAGTTCGAGATTTGCGGTCTCGCCGCTTGCCTTGGCCGCGGTGGTGAGGATCACGACGAGCCCGCGCACCTATCCCACGCCGAGCACCCTCATGGAGGCATTCGCCTTCTGCGATAACCTCCTCTCGCAGCCTCATTGCGAGGTGGTCGAGGCCGGCGAACGTCACTGGGGTATCTTCCGGCGTCTCTGCGTGGAGACGCAAACGACCAGCCGCCGCGTCACCGACGCCTGGTACGCCGCGCTCGCGATCGAGCACGGCTGCGAGTGGATCACCCTCGACCGCGACTTCGCCCGCTTCCCCGGCCTCAAGTGGTCGGCGCCGGCCCTGCCGGCCTGATCACCCGCGGGGGCTGGTGACACCTCAGCGCAGGCCCGCGCGGCTCCGGCGAGAGTCGGGCAACCTGGGCCGCTCCCCCACCTCAGCACTCCTCTCCGCGGAGATCCTCTGGCGGTTCCGTGAGCGGGTCGGGCGAGGTGCAGCGCCACTCGGCGCGATAGTCGAGGGGATACTCCCGGCACTGCCTCTCGGCGAAGGCCTTGCGGTCGAGGCACTCCGCCTCCGTCGCATAGGATCGTGGCGCCCAACCCGGCTCGACTGTCGGACCCGAAACCCACGCCCCGTTCACCAGGAAGAACACGCTGAGCCACCAATGCATCGTTTCCTCCCGCGGGGTTTGCACAATTCGCCGGCCATCCGTACCATTGATGGAAATGACGATGACGTCGAGACCTGAATGAGCAGTGCATCTCCATCATTCCCGGTCCGTCGCGGGGCGGGCCGCGGCCCAACCCTTGCCGTGATTGCGGCTGCCATGGGCTGCTTCGGCCTGTTCGGCCCTGCCTTGGCGGGTCTTGAAGTCCTTACATCCTCGGACAACCCCACCATCGCCACCGACACGGTCGTGCTCCGACTCACCGGCAAGATCGAACCGCCGCTGGCCGACGAGATTGCCGCGGTGTGGCCGGACCTGGCGGGCCGCTACCGGCGGCTCCTCATCGACCTCGACAGCCCCGGCGGAAGCCTGGTCGAAACCGAGGCCCTCGTCTCTCTTATCGCCCGCATCCGTACCGAAGCCCGTGTCGACACGCTCGTGCGCCACGGCGCGCTTTGCGCCTCCGCCTGCGTGGCCATCTTCGTCCAGGGGGAGGACCGGGCCGCCGGCGGCGCCAGCGTCTGGCTGTTTCACGGCGCCTGCCGGGACCCCGGCAGCAACGTGCCCTCGATCGCGCTGACCGAACGCTATCTTGACATCTTGAGGGAGGCCGGCGTTACGGAGAGCTTCCTTTGCACGCTCGCCGGCGAGGGCTACGTCACCACGTCGGGGAAATTCTGGCTGAGCGGCTACGAACTCCACCACGTTCACAACGCCAACGTGATCACCCGGCTCCTCGATCCCTGGCGGCCGGAGACGCCGACGCTCCCGCCAACAGACCCGGCGATCGGCCCCCGCTGACGCCGCGAGCCCGGCGCTTCAGCCGCCGTCGCGGCGGAGGCCCCGCCCCTCAGTCCCGGTCCGGCCCGACCGCCGCCGGACGCCGCCCGCCGCCCTGCCGGGCCAGCATCCAGCCCGGATATTCCTCCGGCAGCGCGCTGACCGCGTCGAGGGTTGCGACCTCGTCGGTCGAAAGCGACAGGGCCGTCGCCGCAATGTTGTCGTCGAGCTGGTCGACGCGCTTGGCGCCGATGATGACGCTGGTCACGTAGGGCTTGGCCAGCAGCCAGGCGAGCGCCACCCGCGCCACCGAAACGCCCTTGGCGTCGGCGATCTTGCGCATTGCTGCGACGCATTTCCATGCCCGGTCGCGGTCGACCGGCGGGAAGTCGAAAGTCGCCCGCCGCGCGTCCTTGTCCTCCGCTGCGCCCGGTCCGAACTTGCCCGAGAGTAGGCCGCCGGCGAGCGGGCTCCACACGAGCAGCCCCACCCCCTCGTCGAGAAGCAGCGGGACCACCTCGCGCTCGAGGTCGCGGCCGGCGATCGTGTAGTAGGACTGCGTCGTCTCGTAGCGCACGTAGCCGCGCCGCTCCGAGATCCCCAGCGCCTTGGCGATCCGCCACGCCGACCAGTTCGAGCAGCCGATGTAGCGGACCAGGCCACGGCTCACGAGATCGTCCAGCGCCCGGAGCGTCTCCTCGATCGGCGTCACCGGATCGAGGCCGTGCACCTGATAGAGGTCGATGTGGTCGGTCTGGAGCCGCTCGAGGCTCCGCTCGACCGCGTCCATGACATGGCCGCGCGAGGCGCCGCGGTCATTGGGCCCCTCGCCCACGCCGCCGTGGAACTTGGTGGCGATCACCACGTCCGACCGCTTGACCCCGAGATTCCTGAGCGACTGCCCGAGCAGCTCCTCGGAATGCCCGTTGGCATAGACGTCGGCGGTGTCGATGAAGTTGATTCCGGCGTCGAGCGCCCGCCTGACCAGCGCATCCACCGGCTCCTGCTCCAGCGTGCCGATCTTCTCCCACAGGCCGGCGCCCGCGCCGCCGAAGGTCATGGTGCCGAGGCAGAGTTCGGACACGTAGAGGCCGGTGCGGCCGAGCTGGTTGTAGCGCATGGCGGGTCTCCGTCGTGAAGGGGCGCAGCCCGGTTCCGGCTGCTTCCGACCGTATTGAGGGTCGTGCTTGTTCGGGGCGCAGAGCGCGCCCCTGGATTTGCCGGCCCTTGGGCCAATTTGCGGGAACCCGACAACTCTAGCCGCCTGCGGGCGCCCTGTCGCCGCTTCCCGAAGCCGCAGCGGCCCGTTCTTGAAGATGGCAGGGCCGGCCACCATCTAGGCGCGCTCGCCCGGAGAACCGCGCCCTTCTTCACCGAGGCGCAGCGATAGCGTAGCGGATCGGCCTTGGCCGACCGCTCGTCTCAGAGCACGAAATCGGCCTTCTCGAAGTCGATCTTGCCGGCCAGCTCGATGCTGAAGTCGGCCTTCTTGTCGCCGTTGGTGTCGCCGGTGAGGTAGGTCTTGCCCTTCTTCTGTTCGTACGCGAGGTGGCCGGCCTTCTTGAGGTCGGCTCCCTCCTTCTTGAGCAGCTTGAAGCCCTGGTCGCCCTTCTTCTTGGTGTTGGCGTCGATCGTCGACAGGTCGATCAGATCGACGCCGGCCTCGAAGTCGCCGATGAAGTCGGACTTCCCCTTCTTCTTGCCGATCTCCTTGACGCTGTCGAAGTCGAACGTGTCGATCCCGCTGCCGCCGTAGAGCTTGTCCCTGCCGAGCCCGCCACGCAGGGTGTCCCGTCCGCCGTTGCCGTAAAGCGTGTCGTTCCCGCCACCGCCGTCGATGGTCTCCCACCCGTCGTCGCTGCCGTTGTAGGTCTCGCCGGCGCTGCCGCCACGGAACGTCGCGTTCCAGCCGGTGTTGGTGAAGACCTCGAAGTTCTCGATCGTGCTCCCGGCGAACGCGCCGGTGTGGTTCTGGCCGGCGGCATCGATGGTGTCTTCGTCGAAGCCGAAGAAGGTGAACGCGTCCTTGCCTTCCCCGCCGTCGATGGTCTTGGCGCCGCCAAACGTCACGCCCATGCGAAATGCATCGTCACCCTTGCCGAGAGCGATGATGCCAGCGGAAATCGTGCTGACCGTGTTGCTGGCATCGTTGCCGACGAAGTTGACGATCTTGCCGACGAGCTGGCCCGCGTTATAGTCGTTGCTCTGGATCAGGTTCTCGAAATTCGAGAGCTTGAAGGCCGTGAACACGCCCGTGTTCTTCGCCGCATTGGTCAGGTCGAAGGTGTGGGTCCCGTTCTCGCGCGGACTGTTGGTGATCTTGAACACGATCGTGTCGCTGCCGCTGCCGCCATCGGCCGTGGCGCCGGTCACGTAGCCCATCGGCGCGCTGGAGAAGTGGTCCAGCGGTGAGGGCAGCATCACCGTGTCGTTGCCGCCGCGCGTGTTGATCTTGTCGGCGCCGACGTCGTTGCGCCCGTCACCGATGATGTTGTCGCGCTCGTCGCCGTTGATCGTGTCGGCCGCCTTGGTGCCGATCACGTTCTCGATGCCCTTCACGGAGATGGCCCCGCCAGTCCCGTAGGGGTTCGTGCCTTTTCCGGTGGCGAGATCGATCACCAGACCCTTGGTCGGGGTGCCGACCAGGTCCGGGAACTCACCGAGGAACGACAGCGTGTCGATGCCGCTGCCGCCGTCGACGGTCAGCTTTCCCTGCTTCCATTTGGAAATGAAGTCGTCGCCGCCCTTGGCATTGACCGTATCGTTGCCCGCGCCGACCTCGAAACGCTCGAGCGCATCCGCCCGATCCGTGCCGGTCGCAGTCGTATCGTCGTCGAGCAGGCCGACGAGATAGGTGTACCGCGCGGAGTGGCTGCCGCCCGCGACATTGGTTGCGAAGGCGACGGCATCCTGGGGCGCGCTGAACGTGACCGATGCGACTCGCGTGTCGTCCGGCCCAACCACCGCCCAAGACGTGAAAGCCCCACCCGTAAGGTTGCCGGCCGGGTCGAATGTCGCGCCGTCGACATCGACCACGTAGAGGTGCTTTTCGATCGGTTTGTGTTCCGGGCCGATCTCGAGCACTTGCTCGTTTTTGCTGGTCCGGTAGAGCACAGTGATGTTCTGGCCGGAGTACATACTGAAATTTTTCAGAAGATTGAGCGTCGCCTTTCCTTCAACCGTGTCGTAAACAATGAATGTGGCCACGTTTCACGCCCCTTCCCTTGCCACGTTTCCGCGGCGGTGGCTCCGGCAACGCCACCGTATCCTGGCACATCGCGGCTGCCGCCCAGCGACTTGCGGCCTCCCCTCGCCCTCAACCATAAAGGGATCGATCAAGGTCGGTAAGTGAAAGTTTTGTTAAGGTGGCCACCTGCCGACTCGGCCGTCCCTGCTTTGCGGTTGCACGCGGATCAAGGCCCGCACCCATGCAGCACGTGGCGGTCGGGAGCGCACGGCCCTCAGTGGTTGCCGATCGGTACTGGTCGACCGTTCCCTCTCCGCCCGCAGTTGGCCTTCACGACGCCGGTCGTTGCCGCGCCGCCGCTCGCGGCCAATCTGGTGGGAACGGAGCTACCCTACCCGTGCGGGGACCGGCTGTCGCCGCTTTCCGAAGCCGCAGCCCGCGCCGGTTGAAAACTATCCGGCCCGCCACCCTGTGGCCGCTCGCTCAAAAGCACTGCGCCCTTCACGGTGGGACGGTGTGAAGGGCGAAAGATCGGCGCTGGCCGGCCGTTCTCCTCAGAGCACGAAGTCGGCCTTCTCGAAATCGATCGTCCCGGTCACCTGGAGCTTGAAGTCGGCCTTGCCGTCGCCGTTGGTGTCGCCCTCAACGTAGGTCACACCCTTCTTCTGGTCGAAGCCGAGCTGACCGGCCTTGGTGAAATCGGCGCCTTCCTTCTTCAGGAACTTGAACGCCTTGTCGCCCTTCTTCGATCCGTTGGCATCGATGGTCGAGAGGTCGATCCTGTCGCCGTCGCCCCAGTCGGTGATCAGGTCGAGCAGCCCCTTCTTCTTGCCGATCTCGGCCACGGCGTCGAAGTCGAAGCGGTCGCCACCGAGCCCGCCGGTCATCGTGTCCTTGCCGGCCCCGCCGCGGATCACGTCGGCAAAGTCGGAACCGATGATGGTGTCGTCGCCGTCGCCCCCGTCGATGAAGGCCAGTCCGCTCATGGAGGCGAGGCCGGAAAGGTCGAAGCTGTTGTTGCCGCCGTTGCCGAGGAGGCCCTGGCCGTTGCCGGCCCACTTCTCGATCGACTGAGACGCGGCGTTGAAGCCGTTCAGGGTCAGCGGCCCGCTGCCGAGGACGCGGAACGTGTCGGTGCCGAGGCCGCCGTTCATCGTGTCGAACTCAGCCTCCGCCCCCGAGGCCGCGATGGTGTCGGCGAACTTGCTGCCCGTGATGGTGTCCTTGCCGCCAAGGCCGTTGATCGAGGTGAGCCCGCTCATCCCCGTGAGCCCGGCGAGGTTGAAGACATTGGCATTGCCGTTGCCATTCAGCGCCTGGCCGTTTCCGTCCCACTTCTCGATCAACTGAGACGCGGCGTTGAAGCCGTTCAGCGTCAGCGGCCCGCCGCCTTCGACGAACAGCGTGTCGGTGCCAGTGCCGCCGTTCATCGTATCGAACTCGGCAAGGGTCCCCGCGACGAAGAAGGTATCGTTGCCGCCGTTGCCGTTGACCGTGTCGGCGCCGGCGCCGGCGCGGATGGTCTCGCCGATGCTGGTGCCGGAGATCGTGTCGGCTCCCGTGCTGCCGAAGACGCTGATCGACACGCCGGCGTTGACCTTGAATCCGGAGAGATTGGCCGCGCCCGGCGCGTTGAGGATGACCTCGAGCGTCCCATTGCCGGAGCCGAAGCTCTTCGACACCTCGGCGGCCGAAGAAAAGAGGCCGTTGCCGATCTGGCTGCCGAGGAGCCGCACCGTTACGCCGCCCTCGATCGAGACTCCTTCGACGTTCAGCAGGCTGGCGTTGCGCAGGTCCAGCACCTTGTCGGCCGTGAAGACGTTGCTGAAGGCATTGATCGTGTCGGTCCCGCTGCCGCCATCGATCGAATGAAACGGCGCAAAAGCCGTGGCGGCCATCCCGATCTGGTCGTCACCGCCCTTTCCATCGACGCTGTCGGTTCCACCGTCGCCGGTGAACAGATTGTCGTCCTGGTTGCTGCCGGTGATGGTGTCGTCCCCGAGCAGCACCTTGTACGCCTGCACCAGGTTGATCTCGCTGAAATTGCCGAAGCCCTGGGCGATGCCGGAGAGCGTCCCCTGCAACGCCCCGTCGATGAAGATCTCCATCTTGTCGAACGACCCGCTGACAGGCGTCGTTCCGAAGGCCTCGAACTCTTCCGTGCCATTGCTGTTGGAATAGAGGATCGAGAACGGGTCGCCCGGCGTGGACACAACGTCCGCCACAAGGGCCATACCAAGTGTTGCTGTGTCGATAGAATCGATAGTGAACTGGCCAAAGGTTGGCTCGAAGGCGAACAACTGCGACATGTCGACCGCGACATTGGGATTTGCGGCAACGAAAACGGCCATGACGTCCTTCCCCGGCCCCGCGGACCGGCTCCCTGATTTGCCTTCGCCACACCTTGCAGAAAATGAAACGTCGCCGAGGCCGGCTGGCCCTGCCAGGCGCCGTTATCCCCACGCTATGATCACCGAGGCGACAACCCGTGCGTGTACGTCGCCCGGGCACACGCCCTTACCTCCGCCGTCAAATGAAGCTGAAAACGAAGTCGTCCGCCTTGAGGTCGACTAGACCGTTGAGCTGGATGACGATGTCTGCCTTTCGGTCGCCGTTGGTGTCGCCGTAGATGATCGTCATGTCCTTGGCGCTGCCGGGCTTGTCGATCTGCTCCCAGATCAGGCTGCCGGGCTTCTTCTTGAAGGACGCACCTTCCTTCTTCACGAACTTGAAGACCTGGAAATCCTTCTTCCCCTTGTTGGCATCGACGGCCATCAGGATCCTGTCGCTCTTGTCGAAATCCGTGATCGTGTCGCGGAGCGACTTCTTTTGCCCACTCTCCTTGACGTCGGTGTAGATGAACAAGTCCGCCTCGCCGCCGCCGGTCAGCGTATCGGCCCCGAGCCCTCCGAAGAGGAAGTCCTCGCCCTCGCCTCCGACGAGGCGGTCCTTGCCCGCTTCGCCAAGCATGGTCATGCCGAAGCTGGACGCCATGATGGTGTCGTCGCCATCGCCCCCGAAAGCCCCGAGCTCCGATCCTTCGGTCAGGCCGCGGAAGTCGAACGTGTTGTTCCCGGCGTTGCCGGAGACAGCGCCGGACCACACCTCGATGGATGCCGTCTTGGCGTTGAAGCCGTTGAGGACCGCCCCCCGACCTTCAGCGCCGGGGGTGGTCTGCACCGTGTCGATGCCGCTGCCGCCGTTGATCTTGTCGAACTCATCCTTGGTGCCATCGAGAATGAACGTGTCGTTGCCACCGCCACCGTTGACGGTATCGCCACCGGCTCCGGAGGAGAATGTCTCATCTCCTGAACTTCCGATGATGGTCTCGGCGGTGTCGGATCCGAAGATCTTGAAGAGCGTGTTGTCGTTGACGATCAGTCCCGATACGTCGAGCGTTCCGCCGTTGGTGTCCTTCACGATGTCGAAGGCTCCGGCCCCCGACGTCGCGCCGATGACCGCCGTCGCCGAGAGGCCCGCACCGAGCTGACTGGATTTGATCGTCACACCCGTGCCGGGCGAGAGGGTGATGAAGTCGATGCCGGTGAGTGTCGAGCCTCTGAGATCGAGGACAGCCGCGCTCGCGTCGTAAATGTTCTCCACCACGAAAAGCGTGTCCTTGGCCGACCCGCTTGCGCCCTTGATCGTCAGAGTCGGGAACCCGGTGCGCTCCGAGACCTGGAAGAAGTCACCGCCCCCCTTGCCGTCCAGCGTGTCGTTGCCGCCGAAACCGGCGAAGAGAAAGTCGCCGCCCGCCGTGCTGCCGTTGATCGTGTCGCTGCCGTCGAAGATCCGGTAGGCATTCTGGTTGACGATGTCGCCGAAGACTCCCGCCGGCGCGATTCCGGTCAGCGTGCCGCCGCCGAGCACGTTGATTGATTCGAACGTTCCGGCACCGGGCGTCGTCCCGCTGGCGGTCATTGTGGTGCTGCCGGTATAGGTCAGCACCAGATTGTTGGGATTGAGGACATCGGTCACCGTCAGGGTATCGGTCCCGCTGCCGGTGATGGTGTCGATCGTGAACCCTTCCCGCCAGGCCACGAGCAACCTGGTATCGACCCTCGTGCCCGGATCGAACGGAGTGAAAACTGCCATCGCGCTTTAACCGGCGCTTTGCCGCCGGTCTCCCTGAGCTTCGCCCTCGACACACTGGCAGCAAACGATGGGCATAGGCTCCGGCGTGTCCCCCGAAACCGCCCATTCCCGGCAATGTGTGGCAGGAAAACCCCCCGCCCCGTAGCTGCGTCCGTGGCTCCGGACACCGCGGCTCCCGAGGGAGAGCCTACGGCCAAGGGCGATATGCTGCAATGCCACAACTGTAATTCTCACAGGGGCTGGCATCCGTGCCATGTTCTCGTATTGTTCTTCACAAACGGCGACTCTGCCGCTAAGCTGTAAACCGCTGTCAGGAATCATCCACATCGGCATCGGATGAGCCGCATGCCCGCCTTGTCCGCGAGCGCAAAAGGCATACATTCGCATCGCGGCCGCCGCCGCATCTCCCCTTCGGAAAAGCGCGCCATGGCCGACAAGACGCCTTCCCGTGCCTCGGGCAAATACATCACCATCCGCGGGGCGCGGGAGCACAACCTCAAGAACATCGACCTTGAGCTGCCGCGCGACAGCCTGGTCGTGCTGACCGGCCTCTCCGGCTCCGGCAAGTCGTCGCTCGCCTTCGACACGATCTATGCCGAGGGCCAGCGGCGCTATGTCGAGTCGCTCTCCGCCTATGCCCGCCAGTTCCTCGAGATGATGCAGAAGCCGGACGTCGACCAGATCGACGGCCTGTCCCCCGCCATCTCGATCGAGCAGAAGACGACGAGCCGCAACCCGCGCTCGACGGTCGGCACCGTCACCGAGATCT
>JALHRF010000195.1 GCA_022841545.1 Bauldia sp.
CCGGCGGTGGTGGGGCCGCCGCTGCTGCCGGCGCCGTCTGTTCCGCGGATGCAGGCTCCGTGCCCGGCGCGGCTGCGGGCTGCGTCGCCGTCGCTGCGGCGGGCGCCGCGGGCGGGGCAGCCGCTACCGGCGGCGCGGACTTCTTCTTTGCCGGCTTGCCGGTGCTTTCGTTGAGGATCTCGACGACGCGCGCGATCACCTCGGCCTGCAGGACCGGATCCTTGTCGATATTGAGATGGTCGATATCCTTGCGATCGGTCAGATCGACATTGGTGATCACGCCTTTGAAGCTTGGCGCGGCCTTCACCTCCTGACCGTACCCCTTGGGCTTGTAGAAGTTCATCACCTCCTGGATGCCCCCGATCAGCGGGTGGGTCTGCGCCACCGCGTCGAAGACGACGACGAAGCGGACCGGAACGCCGTTGAGGGCCAGCCAGTTCGACATGACGATCGAGGCGTCGCCGCCGAGCGAATGGCCGACGAGGATGATCGGAACGACCTTCTGGGGGTCGGCCTTGTAATCCTCGATCAGCTTGGCCGCGATGGTCTGCCAGCGCGAATGGTTGTAGAGCGCGACCGGCAGGCCGAGTTCCTCCATGTCCTTGGCGATCTTGTCCATGCCGCGGGAGAAGATGTTGTAAAGCCCGCGAAGGACGATCACCCGGCCGTGGGTGAATTCCCCTGCCACCACCACCGCCGCCGGCTGGCCGCCGCCGGACTTGGCCGCGGTCGTTGCGGCCGTGGGTGCCGGAAGCGCCGCGTTCGGGTTGGGCGCCTTTTTCGGCCGGATGTTGGGCGTGGGCACTTGCGCCGCCGCGGGCTCGGTCTGCGCCGCGACAAAGCCAGGCAATGTTGCGACGCCGATCACAAAGGCGGCGAGCGCGGCAATCAAGGCGCGTCCCGACGTCATCCTACTCTCCGCATGGGTTCCACTCGGCCTGAACCTTCGCCGCCGTCGCCGGTCGGGTCAATACACCCACGGCACGACGCGCTTGGTCCGGTTCATGTAAGCCTCATAATCCCGGCCAAATGTGTCGATCATCAGACGCTCCTCGTGCCCGACGCGGAGGAAGAACAGAATTCCCCAGCCGACGATGCCCGCCAGTCCCGCGATCCAGTTGGCGAGGAGAAAGGCCTGGGCGAGGGCGAGCAGCCAGAAGGCCGAGTACATCGGGTGGCGCACGAAGGCATAGAGCCCGGTGTCGACGAGCTCATGCTTCTTGCGGGTCTCGAGCGTGACCGACCAGTTCTTCCCGAGCTGCCGGTGCGTCTCGTAGAACAGGTAGAGCGCCGCCAGCATGAGCACCAGGCCGACCCAGCCCTGCCAGGATCGGAAGTCGTAGTCGGCGAACACCGGGTGTCCGCCGATCATCGCAATGAGAAAATAGAGGAAGGGGATGATCGCCAGCCCGCTCAGCGAGCAGGCGAGAAGGATGCGGTCGCGCTGGCCGCCGGCCGACTTCGCGATCTTGATCTTCCGCGCGCGGCGCTGGTGCGGGAAGCGGATGACGAACCACAGCACCCCGCCGGCGAGCCAGATCCATTCTGCCAGTATCCGGGTCATTGTGCGGCTTCCATGGCGTCGGGCTTCGTCTGTTTGAGCTGCGACAGTTGCTTCACCCGTCCATCCTTGTCGAAGGCGGTGGCGGCCCGCTCCCCCAGCTTGACGCGGGCCTTGAGCGGCAGGGGTCCAAAGCTGATCTGATAGAAATCGTAGAAGTAGCGCTTGGCGTTGGGCATCACGAACTGGCGATGAAGATGGAGCGAGCTCCGCTGCGCGCGACGGTACTCGGCGTCGTTCATCATGCTGCGGATGCGAATCTGCCGGACAACCGGGCGTCCTGTCCTCGGGTTCCCGAGATCCTTGACCGGGTTGGTCTTGTAGAAATTGATGGGATCGACCTTGGCCTGATATTCGGCCCAGTAGAGGCGCTTCTCCCCGCCGACCCGCCCGATCAGACTGCGCAGCCGCTGCGCGGCCGGATGGAGCCCGATCTTCAGGATCGAAGACCCGACCGTGAGGAACGCGGCCCGCCGGAACCACAATGCGACGTCGGGTTCGCGGCCGCAGACGCGATCGATCGTTTCGGCCATCATCACCGCGCCGAGGCTCACCGACGACAGGAGCACCTCGTCGGCATCGTGGTCGCGGAGCGCCGCGGTGACCTCCTCGGTGAAGCGTTCGAGAATCGCGTCCAGTCCGGCCACCTCGTCGCGGGCGAGATCGGCGGCGAAGGCCCAGTCGGCCAGCGCGAAGTCCAGGTAGAAATACCCGCCAAGCACGCGCATCAGAACGGCAAAGACGACAATGGCGACCAGCGGCGCGGTCACCGGCGCCGCCGGGATGCCGAGGGAAGCGGCTCCCACGCCGGCGAGGATGCCGAGGATCAGGAATCCGGCAAGCAGCAGGATGGGATAGATGAAAAAGAGGCCATAGCGCACGTTGGCCCGGAAATAGCGGGCCAGCGTTCCGTTGAAGATCAACTCGAACAGGGCCCGGTAGCCCCCCGCGACCCGCCCCACCCAGGACCGGCCGGTATAGGGCTGCATCAACTCGTCCCAGCGGAGCACGGTGTAGCGGCAATGGGTCGACCAGTTGGGACCGGCCGACTCCACCTCCCACGTCACCGCTCGTCCATCCTCGGAGACGGCCGGATCGGAGGCGGTAGCGGTCGCGTTCCAAAGCGCCGCGAACTTGCGCAGCCCGCTCTTCAGGCGCCGATCGAGCCCCTCGACCCCGATCGGCTCGAAGCCGCTGATATGGACGATCCGCCGGCGCCCGACGGGACGCAGCGGCGCACGGCTATTCCCCGGCAACTCGACCCTCCTCGTTCCGGCAGCGACGGCAACCCTATGCCATGTCCGGGACGCCAAGAAAATGGGGGGCCGTTTCCGCGAGCGCCCGCCGCCGGTTCCCGGGCGGGCGCTCGCGGCAGAGGTTGGGGGAAAAGTCAGATCAACCCGTTCTCCTTCAGGAAGTCGCCGGCCACCGCCTCGATCTCCCGCTTGTCGACGTCAACCTGAGCGTTCAGGCGCTGCATTGTCGCATCGTCGAGCTTCACCGCCAGAGCGTTGAGCGGCTCGGCGACAGCCGGATTCGCCTCGAGGATCTCCGTGCGCACGACCGGGGCAAGCGCGTAATTGGGGAAGAATCCCTTGTCATCTTCAAGCACCCGGAAGTCGAACGCCTGAATCCGCCCGTCGGTCGCGAAGACCAGAGCGATATCGACCTGGTCCTGCTGAAGCGCCTGGTAGGTCAGCCCGGAATCCATCGGGCGGATGTTGGCGCGGCCGGTCTGGAAGCCGTAAGCAGCCTCCAGCCCGGGAAGCCCGTCGGGTCGCTGTGGGAATTCGGCATTCACCGCCATCAACAGGGACGTCCCGTCCTCATAGGCCTTGGCGAGGTCCGAGAGGTTCACGATCGAATCGGTCTTGTCATCCGACGACCGCACGGCCAGCGCGTAGGTATTGTTGGCCGCCGATGGATCGAGCCAGGTCAGGCCCTTTTCGGCATCGAGTTCCTTCACCTTGTTGTAGGTGGCTTCGGCGTCCATCCGCTCTTCCACCTTGTTGTAGGTGACGAGAGACGTCCCGGTGTATTCCCAGTAGACGTCGATCTGGCCGTTGACCTGGGCGTCGCGGACGACCTGCGATCCCATGCCATCCCGCTTGGTGACGTCGAAGCCCTTGGCCGCCAGAAGCTGGGCCGTCATCTCGGCGAGCAGGAACTGCTCGGTGAAGTTCTTCCCGCCGACGACGATCTCGGCCGCCTGCGCGCTGCCCGCCATGAGCATGCCGGCCACTGCCCCGGCAATGATTGTGGACGTATGTCGCATCGTGGTTTCCTTTCGTGGCTTCACTTCGGTTTTCAATCCCCGGCGATCAGCGCAGCGGGTTGACGCCGCGCGGGATCGTCCAGAGCTGGAGTTGGCCCATGATGAAGTCGGCGAGGATCGCCAACAGGGCCGTCGGGATCGCGCCAGCAAGCATGATCCCGAACTCGTTGAGGGCGATGCCCGTGAAGATCAGTTCGCCCAAGCCGCCGCCGCCGATCAGGAAGGCGAGCGGGACGGTGCCGACATTGATCGCGACCGCCGTGCGCAGGCCCGCATAGATCACGAACAGCGAATTGGGCAGTTCGACCTGCCAAAGGATTCGGGCCGGGCTCATGCCCATCCCACGCGCTGCCTCGATCAGATGGGCTGGCACCGCGCGAATTCCCGCCAATGTGTTGCTCACGATGGGCAGGAGCGTGAGCACGAACAGGCCAAAGATCGCCGGCAGATTGCCGACTCCGAGGAAGCTCATCGACAAGGCCAGCACGGCGAGCGTCGGCACCGCCGAGCCGATGTTGAGAACCTGCAGCAGGGGGTTCGAGAAGCGCCTGAACCATTCCCGCGTCAGGAGAATGCCGATGGGAATGCCCAGGGCGGCGGCGAGGCCGGCCGAGATCAGCACCAGCATGATGTGCTGCTGCGCGAGGTAGACGATATCGTCCCATCGCGCGAGGATTTCGGGCAGGAGGCCGCTGGCATAGGTCCACGCGCCGAACGCGAAGACCAGCGTGAAAGCGATGGTGCGAAGCATTCGCCGGATGCCGCCTCGCCCCATCTCATGCCCTGTAGGTTGCGCCGAGCAGATGGGTGATCCCGCGCTGGGTGATGTAGCCCTTGTAGAGGCCGTCCCCGTCGACACAGGCGATCCAGGTCACGTCATGGCGGAACATGGTGGAGACGGCCGACCGGAGGTCTTCGTCGATGTCGGCGGTCGCCGGCAGCGGCTCGAAATTCTCCCCGACCAGGCCACGGCTCCCGCGCGCCTGCTTCGCATCGACGAAGCCGCGAACCCGCCCGCGGGGGCCGACCACGACGATGGCGGAATGTCCGTATTCCTCCATCCGGGCGGCGGCGGTGGCCAGCGTGTCGTCCGGCGTGACCCGGGGCGGATCGGGCATCATCGCCTCGGCGACACGAATCAGGCGGAGGCGTTTCAGCGTGCGGTCATTGCCCACGAAATCGGCCACGAAGCCGTCGCCAGGATGGGCGAGGATATTGTCGGGCGTGTCGTACTGGACCAGCCTTCCCGCGCGGAAGATCGCGATGCGATCGCCCATCTTCACGGCTTCGTCGATGTCGTGGCTCACGAACATGATCGTCTTCCTGAGCCGCGCCTGCATCTTGAGAAACTCGTCCTGAATGGCCTCCCGGTTGATCGGGTCGATGGCGCCGAACGGCTCGTCCATCAGCAGAATCGGCGGATCCGCGGCAATGGCCCTGAGCACGCCGATCCGTTGCTGCTGGCCGCCGGACAGTTCCTTCGGGTAACGCTTCAGGAAGGCTTCCGGCTTCAGCGCCGCCATCTCCAGCAGCTCGGCGGCGCGGGCCCGGGACTTCGCGCGATCCCAGCCGAGCATGTCTGGAACGACGCAGATGTTCTCTTCGACCGTCTTGTTGGGGAAAAGACCGATCTGCTGGATGACGTAGCCGATGCCGCGCCGCAGCTCGACCGCATCGACGGACTTCGTGTCGCGGCCATCGATCGTGATCGTTCCGGAGCTCGGCTCGATCAGGCGGTTGACCATTTTCAGCGTCGTGGTCTTGCCGCAGCCCGATGGTCCGAGCAGAACGCAGATCTCGCCCTTCGGCACTTCCATCGTCACGTGGTCCACGGCCGCTTCCGCGGAGCCGTGAAACACCTTGCTCACCTGTTCGAGCCGGATCATCGGGCGTCGGCCGGCCGGAGACGCAGCCCCGGCGACGTCATCAGCCGCTGCAGGGCGAGGAGGCCGAGATCGGCGACGACCGCGAGGACGCTGACCGCGATCGCACCCGTGATGAGCTGGCGTGGGTCGGTCTGGCTGATGCCACGGGCGATGAACGTCCCGAGACCGCCGGCGCCGATATAGGCCGCTATCGCCGTGACGCCGATATTCATCACCACCGCGATGCGCACGCCGGCGAGGATGACCGGCACGGCAAGCGGCAGCTCCACCATGCGCAGCCGCTGGAGCCATGTCAGGCCCATGCCGCGCGCCGCCTCGCGAAGCGCCGGGTCGACGTTGCCGATCGCCGTGTAGGTGTTCCGGATGATCGGAAGTTGCGAATACAGAAACACAGCGATCACGGCCGGGAGGTAGCCAATCCCCTGGCCGATCAGCGACAGGACGGGGATCATCACGCCGAACAGCGCGATCGAGGGGATGGTCATGATGATCGAGGCGACGTAGAGCACGGTCGAGGCCGCTTGCCGGTTGCGCGTGATCGCGATGCCCGCCGGCACGCCGGTTATGACAGCCAGCCCGACTGCCACGCCGACGATCGAGATGTGCTCTCCCGTGCGGCTGACGATCAATGACCAATTCGAAATGATGTAATTGATAACGTCCATGGTCACCTCGCATGGTCGCCTCGAAAAGGCTGGATAGCAAGCAATTGATCCGTCTACATGACCAATGCAAATCAAGGGTCATGCTTTCTATGTACGCTTTATGAATTCAAACTATACTATTAATTTCTGCTTTAGCTTTCTAAATTGCTGCGGATCTTCAGAAGACATTCTACTACTATTGCCTGGTATTGATCGACGACGATTCCTGGATCTGCAGTATTTTCCGCGACCGGGACCGTCCGCCCGTGTCATTGCGGATGAATCGTGCGGCATGTTCGCCGACTCGAGACGAGCGTCCTCACTTCAAAAAATCAGGCATAGGCTTCGCTGCCGCGCGATTCAGTCAAAGCGTCGTGCGGCAAAGTCAGTAGAAAGTCAGCAAGACGTTTCATCATGGCGGTTCCGGTTTTGACATTTGCCACCCATGGACTACGCTTGCATTTGAAAATGGACTGCGTCACCTCGCCGAAGCGATGGATGTCGGCTCGTGGCCGATCGAAGACCATACTACCCTGTCCGATATGGAGCCCTTCTTCTGATTCATCACCGTGAAGGACAATAGTGGTCGGCGGATGAGCGGCGACCCTCGGCAATGTGCAGGTCGCGCCCCATATCCACCACCTGCGGCGCAGGTTTTGGAGGGTGCGATACAGGCGTCCGGCGCCAAATCACATGGAGGACTGAGATGATCCGATACGCTCTTGCCCTTGCCGCCGTGGTGGTGACAGGACCCGCCCTGGCTCAGGACGCCCCGCAATGCGAACTCGACCGGCCGGTGGTGTTCGGCTCGCTCAACTGGGATTCCGCCCAGTTCCACGGCGCGGTGGCCGACTACATCGTCAGGCATGGTTACGGCTGCGAGACCGACAGCATTCCGGGCGACACCATTCCGCTGATCAACGGGGTCGCCCGCGGCGACGCCGATCTGGTCATGGAGATCTGGACGGCGAACCCGGCCGAGGCCTGGGTCGAGGCGGAGGCCGCCGGCCAGACCGTCGCGCTCGGCGCGACCTTCCCGGACGCGAGCGAGGGCTGGTTCGTCCCCACCTCCATCGTCTCCGGGCCGAACGCGGTCGCCCCCGACCTCAAGTCGGTGGCCGACCTCGCGCAGTACAAGGACCTGTTCGCCGATCCGGAGGAGCCCGGAAAGGGCCGCTTCTATAACTGCCCGGCCGGCTGGCACTGCGAGGTCGTGAACTCGAAGAAGCTCGAGGCCTACGGCCTGGCGGACAGCTACACCAATTTCCGTCCCGGCACCGGCGACGCCCTCGACGTCGCGGCCGAGACCGGCGCGCTTCGCGACAAGCCGACGCTGTTCTACTACTGGGGCCCCACCTGGCTCCTCGGCGAGTATGACTTCACCCGTCTCGAGGAACCCGCCTACGACAAGGCGACGTGGGATGCGATGATGGACGCCGAGACCCCGACCGCGGCCACGGCCTATCCGGTGAGCAAGGTGGTGATCGGGGCCAACAAGAAGTTCGCCGAGGACGCGCCGAAGCTTGCCGAGTTCCTCACCGCCTACACCTCGACCAGCGCCGCCACCTCGGCGATGCTCGCCCATATGCGGGAGAACAAGGCGAGCGCCGCCGACGCGGCGGTTCACTTCCTCAAGACCAGCGAGGACTGGACCAAGTGGGTTCCGGCCGAGGTCGCCGATCGCGTCAAGGCGTCGCTCAGCACGATGTAGGATAAGGCCTGTGCAGGGCCGGCGCCCGACGCCGGCCCTGCCGCACGGAGGCGACGACACATGTTCCCGGATATCGGCGCGCCGATCGCCGACGCGGTCAATCGTTTCGTCGATTGGCTGGTCGTGGAGCATGGCGCCTTCTTCGAAGCGATCGCCAATGCCATCCTGGTCGTCCTCGTCGCCATCGAGCAGACGCTCCGGAACGCGCCGCCGCTGGTCATCCTGATCGCCGTCGGCCTGATCGCCTACGCCGCGAGCCGCCACATCCTCCTCAGCCTCGGCATGGTGGCGCTCACCTGGCTGATCGGCGCCCTGGGCCTTTGGGAACAGGCGATGCAGACCATCGCGCTCCTGATCGTGGCGGTCGGGATCGCCATCGTGCTCGGCATCCCGTTCGGCGTGCTTACCGCGCGGAGCGCCGTGGCGCGCGCCGTGATCAACCCCGTGCTCGACCTCATGCAGACCATCCCGAGCTTCGTCTATCTCATTCCGGCCGCGATGCTTTTCGGCCTCGGCAAGGTGCCGGCCATCCTCGCCACCGTGATCTACGCCACCCCACCCCTCATCCGCCTCACCGACCTCGGCATCCGGCAGGTCGACCACGGCGTGATCGAGGCGAGCCGCGCCTTCGGCGCCACCCGCTGGCAGATGCTGCGGGGCGTCCAGATCCCGCTTGCGCTGCCTTCGATCATGCAAGGCATCAACCAGACCATGATGATGGCGCTGGCGATGGTGGTGATCGCCTCGATGATCGGCGCCCGCGGCATCGGCGAGACGGTGCTGATCGGCCTGCAGCGGAACGATCCCGGCATGGGTCTCGTCGGAGGGCTCGCCATCGTGCTGCTCGCGGTGATCTTCGATCGCACCAGCCAGGCCTTCGGCAACCGCCTCCAGACCCACCGCCGCGTGAGGAACTGACCCGTGGCCCTGATCGAGGCGCGGCATCTCTCCAAGGTCTTCGGTCCTTCGCCCAAGAAGGCGCTCGCGCTCGTCCGCGGCGGCATGAGCAAGGACGAACTGCTTGCGAAAACGAAGAACGTGCTCGCTCTCGACGACGTCTCGATCGCGGTGGAACGGGGCGAGACCTTCGTGGTGATGGGGCTGTCCGGCTCCGGCAAGTCGACGCTGATCCGCCATCTCAACCGCCTGATCGATCCGACCGAGGGCGAGATCGTGATCGACGGCGTCGACGTGCTCGGTCTCTCGATCCGCGAACTCGAGCGGTTCCGCCGCGGCAAGACGGCGATGGTCTTCCAGCGCTTCGGGCTGCTCCCGCACCGCACCGTCATCGACAACGTCGCCTATGGCCTCGAGGTACAGGGGGTGCGCAAGGCGAAGCGGCGGGCAACCGCCGCCGAGTGGGTCCGGACGGTCGGCCTTGCCGGCTATGAGGACCGCTATCCCTCGGAACTGTCGGGCGGCATGCAGCAGCGCGTCGGCCTCGCCCGTGCGCTCTCTACCGACGCCGAAATCCTGCTCATGGACGAGGCGTTTTCGGCCCTCGACCCGCTGATCCGCAGCCAGATGCAGGACCAGCTCATGGAGCTGCAGGCGCGGCTCCGGAAGACCATCGTCTTCATCACCCACGACCTCGACGAGGCGCTCCGCCTTGGCGACCGCATCGCCATCCTCAAGGACGGGCGACTGGTGCAGGTCGGTACCCCGGCCGAGATTCTGCTCAACCCGGCCGACGCCTATGTCCGCGCCTTCGTCAAGGACGTGAACCGGGCGCGCGTGCTCACCGTCGACGCGGTGATGAAGCCGCCGCCGCTCCGCCTCACCGACGAGACGCTCGAGCAGGCGCTCGCGGCCATGCAGCGGCGCGGCGCCGAGATCGGCTACGTCGTCAATGATCGGGGCTACCGCGGCATCGTCACTCGCGAGGCCGTCAACGCAGCCATCGCCAGCCATACGGCGCCCACGGTCGAGTCGCTCGCCGTCGATGCGCCGTCGATCGACGCCGGTTCCTCCATTGCCGAGGCGCTGCCGGCGACGCTGTCGAGCGAGTACCCGGTGGCGGTGATCGGCGCCGACGGCGCGCTCGCCGGCATCCTCTCGGCCGACCGGGTCGGCGAGGTCCTGACCCCGCCTGCCGAGATCAAGGAAGCCGCCGAGTAGCGCCGCGGCTCGCCGTCACCGGAGCAGGATGCTGCCGGCTGCGTCGATGAAGCCAACCAGCACGCCGGTGACCACCAGCCCACCGAGGATGCCTGCGGCGATGAATACGCCGTCGCGCAGATCGGAAGAGCGT
>JALHRF010000196.1 GCA_022841545.1 Bauldia sp.
GGAGGCTCTGCGGCCGGCGGTTCGGCCGCGGGCGGCTCCGCTGCCGGGGGCTCTGCAGCCGGCGGTTCGGCCGCCGGAGGCTCTGCGGCCGGCGGTTCGGCAGCCGGCGGCGTCGCGGGCTCCTCGGTGGCCGGCGGGGTCGGCGCAGGCTCTTCGCCACGCTGCGTCGCGAAATAGTAGATGATGCCGAGAATTATGACCGCGATGATGATGTAGAGAATTGCGCGGCCACCGCCGCCGCCGCCCGTCGTCCTAGTGTCACTCACCTGCGACCTCCTATTGGTCGGTTACGTTCCTAAACCAGCGACGGCGCCGAGTCGTGTCACCACGGCCCGGCACGACGCCGTCGCCCCCAAGCCCGCAGCAAAGAGACGCGACTCGTGCTTGCAACCGCCGAAGATTAGCACGTTCCGGCCAAAACCGCAGGGGAATCCAACCCCGCGGCCGTATTCCGCACGCTCGCCAACACTTCGCCGCACTTTCGTCGCCACCGGCCGATCTTCGCGACATGTCCGCGAGTCGGCCGCTCCATCTCGTTGAATTGGCTCACTTGGGCCGTTGCATATAGAACCCTGCGCGCTCCTGCGCCAGCGCAAATTCGGGCCTTCTTCGAGGTGCCGACGCGACCGGGTTCCCTTGACGCCTATGAAATGAGCAGTCGCCGACATGACCGCACGTCCGATCTGTCAGGTTCCGTCCAGCGCAGCCTTGAGCCTCAGCACGCCGAGTTCCGGGCTGGACAGGACCGGGATCGCAGGCGTGCCGAAGCCTTCGGCGTCGAGCACCCGCGCCATCGAGGCTTGGGCAAGGACGATGACGTCGACCTCGCGCGAGAGGGCGCGGATGCCTTCCGCCACGATGCGGTCGTGACCGTCGCGGTCGCCCGCGGACAGCGCCTCGAAGGCGCCGTCGCAGACCCTCGCGACGATCTCGGGGGGCGTGGCGCGGGTCGCGGCGAGGCTGCTCACCAGGTCGCGCGTCGGGTTGAGCGTTGTCGACAGGGTCGCAAGGACGCCGATCCGGTCGCCCAGGGCGAGGGCGCGAATCGCCATCCCCTCGTCGACGCGCATGAGAGGCACCGGACAGAGCGGGCGGACAGTGTCCACCGCGGCGCCGATCGAGGAGCAGGTGACCAGGATGGCGTCCGCGCCCGCATCGACTGCCGAGAAGACGTAGCCGGCGACGCGCCGCGCGGTCACCTTGGAGAGCGACCCCTCCCGTATGCTGATCCGCAACAGGCTTTCGTCGACTATGTTGAACGGCGTCCAGTCGGGCAAGTGCCGTCGGACCAGCGGCTCGAAGGTGGCGATCAGGGCCGGAACGGTGTGGATCAGGAAAAGCTGGCGGCTCACGGGCGTGGCGCCTTCGGCGACGCATGGTCGGGGCCGGCGGCGCCGTCCGCCGCGGCGGCCTCCTCGAGCATGCTGACGAGAAGCCGTTCCCCGGCGCTGATGATGTGATCCCGCATGGCGGCCTCGGCGCGCTCGGGAGACAGGTTCCGAACCGCCATCAGGATTGGCATATGGGCTTCCACCTCGCCTTCGGCGTCGGACGAATAGAACTTGGTGTAGAAGATGAATTGGCGGGTCTGGGTCTGCAGGCCCTTGAGCTGTTCGAGCAGAACCTCATGTCGACAGGGACTGCAGACCGACCAGTGGAAGGCCATGTCGGCCTCGATCATGGCATAGGCGTCGCCGCTCTCCCGCGATTGACGGAGCTGCTCGAAGGCCGCCTCGATGCGCGCGAGCTCATCCTGGCGGATCTTGCCTTCGGTCAGTGCGAGCCGGACCGCGAACGCCTCGAGCACCGCGCGGAGCGTGAAGAGTTCGCGCGCTCGCCGCGGTGACATCGAGCCAACGGTCGCGCCGCGGCGCGGGTGGATGGTGACGAGCCCCGCTTCGCTCAGGCTCCGCAAGGCTTCCCGGATTGTGGTGCGCGAGGCGCCCACCTGTTTTGACAGAGGAATCTCGGGCAGTGCCGAACCCGGCGGATACGTGCCGCGAAGAATCGCGTCGCGGATATAGGCGACGACCGCGGACGACAGGGTGAGCGGCGGGGCAAAGCCCGGCTGATCGCCTTCTGTGTCGTCGAGCATGTCGCCCTCGCCTCGAATCCCATGCGGGTCGGGTCCCGCTGAATCGTGCCGCAATCTAGCGTGGACGTCTTCTGTCGACAAGCGATGCCTTCGCGCATGTGCTGCAGTTCGAGGCGTTCCTCCTCAGAATTTAGGCAGAAGGCGGGATTGACGGTGATGATCACTTCGTCGCATCCTGTCGACAATAGACAGGCACAACATGCCACCGTCGGGAGTGAGATGCTGCGGTTCGGCATCAATTGCGATTGCGGCGAGTCCTACGGCCGGCTGACGGTCGGTCAGGACGAGCTCGTCGTCCCGCTGGTCACCTCCGCCAACATCGCCTGCGGCTTTCACGGTGGCGACCCGAGCACGATCCGCCGAACGGCGCGGCTAGCCAGCCAGCATGGCGTTGCATGTGGCGCCCATCCATCACTGCCGGACCTGATGGGCTTCGGGCGTCGCGAGATGAACATCGCGCCCGCGGAATTCGCCGATCTCATCGTCTATCAGCTCGGCGCAGTGAAGGCCTTGATCGAGGCCGAAGGCGTACGCTGCGAGCATGTCAAGCCGCATGGGGTCATGTACGCCATGCTCGCCCGGAGTGATCTGGCGGAGGCCTTCGCCGACGCGATCCTGGCCGTCGACCCGACCATGGCGTGGATATGCGAGGACACGGGGACGGCCGCATCGGTCGCGCGCCGCCGCGGCATCCGGGTGATCACCGAGTTCACCGCCGACCGCGCCTATGACCGCGACGGCAAGCTGGTGATCACGCGCGTCCCCGAGCCGGTCGATCCGGCTTTTGTCGTCGGCCAGCTCCGGCAGGTGGTCGAGACCGGTTCGATCAGAACCAATGTCGGTACGCAGATCGAGGTATCGACGCCGGACACGTTCTGCATGCACTCCGACACGCCGAACAGCCCCGAAATCGCGCGCGCGATCCGGGTCTATGTCGAGAGCATCTCATGAACGCGGGGGCGCCCAACCTGGTGACCGGCGGCTTCCTGCCGGGCGAGGCGGCCGACCTCGGCGAGGGGCTCCGCTGGCTGCCGGCGGGCGACCGCTTCTGCCTGCTCGAGCTCGGGCGGACGATGGAGCTCGGCCTCAATCTCCGCGCCATCCAGCTCGCCAACCGGCTGGTGGCCGAGCCGATGCCGGGGCTGATCGAGACACTGCCGATGTTCATCTCCGTGCTGGTCCATTTCGATTCGACCGTGCTGGCGCCGGAGCGCCTGCGCGACCGGGTTGCCGCGATCTGGCGCGAGGTGGCGGCGGAGGCGGACGTCGTCGTCCCGTCGCGGCTGATCGCGATGCCGGCCTGTTATCTCGACCCGTGGACCAGAGCCTGCGTCGAGGACTACGCGAAGAAAATCAAGCCGATCGGCGACGACCCGGCCTTCGTCGCGGAAATCTCCGGCCTGCCCGACGCCGGGGCCTTCGCCCGCCGCCATGCCTTCACCCAGCATTGGGTCGGCGGCGTCGGCTTCTGGCCCGGCCTGCCCGACATGATGCCGCTCGACCCGCGCTGCCGGCATTCGATCCCGAAATACGATCCGCCGCGGCTCTGGACCGTGACCGGGGCGATCGGCGTCGGCGGCGGGTTCACCTCGATCTACCCGATGAATACGCCGGGCGGATATCACCTGATCGGCCGCGTGCCGGTGCCGATCTACAGCCTCGACACGCGTCTCTCGCCGTTCCGGACGCGGGCGACGCTGTTCGAGCCGGGCGACCGGGTCAAGTTCCACGCGATCGACGTCCGCGAGTTCGAGGATATCGAGGCGACAGCAGCGCGCGGGGCGTACCGCTACCAGATCGTCGAGGGCGAGCTGTTCTCGCTCTCGGCCTATCGCAATTGGGCCGAGGCGGTGGCCGACAGCGAAGCCGGTGGGGCGCTGCCATGGTGAGCGCGCGCCTCGAGGTGATGCATCCCGGCCTGCAATCGACCATCCAGGACTGGCCGGGGCGCGTCGGCTTCTGGCGGGTCGGCATTCCGCCGTCGGGACCAATGGACGAGCTGTCGTTCCGTCTTGCCAACCGCCTGGTCGGCAATGCCGAAGGTGCGCCCGGCCTCGAATTCCAGTTTCTCGGCCCGAAGCTCAGGGCCCATGCCGATGTCGACATCGCCGTGGTTGGCGGCGGGGCATCGACCGTCGACGGCGTCCCGCTACCGGCAGGCATCACCACGACGCTCCGCGTTGGTCAGGTGCTCGACTGCGGCGGGGTGCGCGAGGGCGCGCGTGGCTACCTTGCCGTCGCCGGTGGCTTCGCCAAGGCGTTGGTCCTCGGCAGCGTCGCCACCTTCCCCCGCGGCGGCGTCGGCGGCGTGGCGATCGCCGCGGGAGACGTGCTCGAATTTGCCGCGCCGCGTTCCGGTGGCCCGCTCCGCCGGGTTGCGCCGGAGGTGATCCCGGCAATGGCGGACCCGACCACCATCGAGGTTACCGCGGGACCGCATTTCGACTGGCTCGATCATTCCGGCGCCGAGGCGCTGGTCGGAGGGACGTGGACCGTATCGAGCCAGAGCGACCGCACCGGCATCCGCCTCGCCGGGCCGAAGGTCGGCTTCGCCGCCAGGGCGCGGGACAAGGCGCCGGAGAACGGCCCGGACCCGACCAACGTCATCAACACCGGCTACGCCATCGGCGGGGTCAATCTCTGCGGTGACACGCCGATCATCCTGCCGGTCGACGGGCCGAGCCAGGGCGGCTTCATCACCCCGGTGGTGGTGGTCTCCGCGGCGCTGTGGAAGGTCGGCCAGCTTCGGCCCAACCGCAGGCTCGTCTTCCGACGCATCGGCATCGACGCGGCGATCGCCATGCGAACGGCGCTGGACCGTCGCGTCGCCGACCCTGCCGCGATCATCACCGAGCCGGCGCCATGACCGGCATGTCCATTCCCAGGAAACGAAAGACGACAGCGCCGCGCCCCAGCGGCGGCCTGCAAGGAGCACGTGAATGAAGCCGCAGCTCAAGGTCAACTCGCCGCAGGCGCGCGACCTCGCCTATGCCCTCCACCCCTATACGAATGCGCGGCTCCATGAGGAGCGCGGGCCGGTGATCATCGATCGCGGCGAGGGCATCCGCGTCTTCGACAGCGAGGGCAAGGAATACATCGAGGCGCTGGCCGGGCTGTGGAGCGTCGCCATCGGCTACGGCGAGGAACGGCTGGTGCAGGCCGCCGCCGACCAGATGCGGAAGCTCTCCTACTACCACTCGTTCTCGGGCAAGGCGAACCAGCCGTCGATCGATCTCGCCGAGAGGCTTGTCCAGATGACGCCGGAGCGGCTCGCGCGCGTGTTCTTCGCCAACTCCGGCTCCGAGGCGAACGACACCATCGTCAAGATGATCTGGTACTACAACAACGCGATCGGCCGGCCGCAGAAGAAGAAGATCATCTCCCGCATCCGCGGCTATCACGGCATAACCGTCGCCTCCGGCAGCCTGACCGGGCTCCCCTGGAACCACCGCGACTTCGACCTGCCGATCGCCGGCATCCTGCACACGGCCTGTCCGCACTACTACCGCTTCGGCCTCGAGGGCGAGAGCGAGGAGGAGTTCGCGAGCCGCCTTGCCGGCCAGTTCGAGCAATTGATCCTCGCGCAGGGCCCGGACACCGTCGCCGCCTTCATCGGCGAGCCGGTGATGGGCGCCGGCGGCGTCATCGTCCCGCCGCGCACCTACTGGCAGAAGATGCAGGCCATCTGCCGGAAGTACGACATCCTGGTCATCGCCGACGAGGTCATCACCGGCTTCGGCCGCACAGGCACGCCGTTCGCGTGCGAGCGGTTCGGCATCGACCCGGATTTTCTCGTGCTCTCGAAGCAGATCACGTCGTCCTACCTGCCGCTCTCGGCAGTCCTCTTTACCGACAAGATCTACCAGGGCATCGCCGACAACTCGGCGAAGATCGGCACCTTCGGTCACGGCTTCACCGCGAGCGGCCATCCGGTCGCGACGGCGGTCGGACTCGAGAACCTCAAGATCATCGAGGAGCGGAAGCTCTTCGACCATGCCGCTGCGATGGGGGAGCATCTTCAGGCGAAGCTCCGCGAGACCTTCACCGACCACCCGCTGGTCGGCGAGGTGCGCGGCGTCGGTCTGATCGCGGCGGTGGAGATGGTCGCCGACAAGAAGACGAAACGTCAGTTCGACCCGCTCGGCAAGGTCGGCGGCTACTTCTTCGAGCGCGGGCATCACCACGGCGTCCTGATCCGGAACGTCCAGGACAGCTTCGCCATCTGCCCGCCGCTGGTGGTGAGCGAGAGCGAGATCGACGAGATCGTCCGCCGCCTGGCGCTGACGCTCGACGACACGCTCGCCTTCGCGCGCCAGACCTTCGGCGGTTAACGCCGGCGGGAGTTCTTGGGGACGCCCGCCGCGGCATCGCCGGGGCGGGCTAATTGAGGCGGGAACCTCCCGCGACTGAGAAGTGCGGCCGACGAGAGGCCGCGACGACAGAAGCAACCAGAGGAGAACTGCAATGAACGGACAGATGAACAGGAACAGGCGCGCCTGGCTGGGACTGCCCGCAGTGGCAGCCCTGATGATGGCCGGGTCCGCCCTCGCGCAGGACTACAAGTGGCCGGACAACATCCCGCCCGAAGCCACGGCGATGATGGAGCCGATGCCGCTGTCGCCGCGCGGCCAAGCGGTGGTCGGGTTCCCCGACGGCCCCGAAGCGGCGTCGCCGGACTCGATCACCTTCACCCCGGAAGAGCTGCAGAAGCTCAAGGACGGCAAGTTCACCGCGGCGATCGCGATGAACGTGATGGACGCGGCGTGGCCGCAGCTCCAGGTCGCCGGCATCACCGCCGGCCTCAAGGAATACGGCATCGAGCTCGTCGCCGTCACCGAGGCCAAAGGCCAGCCCACCACCCAGCTCAACGATCTCGAGCAGCTTGCGGCCCGCGAACCCGACGTGATCCTGTCGATCCCGATCGACCCGGTGTCTTCGTCGCCGGTGTTCAAGCGGATCGGCGAGCAGGGCATCAAGATCGTCTTCATCGACAACGTTCCCGTCGATATGGCGCCGGGCAAGGACTACGTGTCGGTGATCGCCTCGGACAACGAGGCCAACGGCTACTTCGCCGCCAAGGCGATGGCCGAGCAGATGGGCGGCAAGGGCAAGGTCGGCATCCTGACCACCGTCTACAATTCCGCCTACGTCATCCAGGCGCGTGAAGCCGGCGCCCGGAAAGCCTTCGCCGAGTATCCGGACATCGTCGAGGTCGCTCCCGCCCAGTTCCCGGGGACCATGGAAGGCGCCTACTCGGCGTCGTCGGCGATGATCACCGCCAACCCCGACCTCGGCGGCATCTTCGCGGTATGGGACACCCCGGCGATCCAGGCGGCCACCGCTGCCAAAACGCTCGGCCGTGACGTGCTCGTCGCAACCGTCGACCTCGGCGAGGACTCGGCCGTGGCCGTCGCCAATGGCGAGATCTTCTCGATCGGGGCCCAGCGTCCCTTCCTCCAGGGCATGGCGGAGGCCAAGGCGGCCGCTGCCGCGCTCCTCGGCAAGGAAGTGCCGCCGTACCTGTCGGTGGCCGCCCTCAAGGTGCAGAAGCTCAATCTCCTCTCCGCGCTCAAGGAAGTGACGCAGCAGGAGCCGCCCGCCTCGGTCATCGACACCTGCGCCGGCGAGTGCTTCTAGGACGAGACAGGACATCGCGGCGGGCGGTCCGATCGGGCCGCCCGCCGTTCCCGGTTTGCATGCGGGCGTCGGCGGCGGCATTGTGATGGACAGGATGAGCGTCGCGGCTGAACCAGTCGGGAGGGCCGGTGCGCCACCGGGCGGTGTGCCGCTCGTGGCGATGCGCGGCATCTCGAAGACCTTCGGCGCGAATGTCGTGCTCCGCGACGTCGACTTCGACCTCCGCGCGGGCGAGGTCCACGCTCTCCTCGGCGAGAACGGCGCCGGCAAGTCGACTCTGATGAAGATCCTGATGGGCGTCCACCGGCCCGATGCCGGCCGCGTGCTCCTCGACGGCGCCGATATCACCGAGCAGTCGGTGCACGCCAAGCTCGGGCGCGGCATCGCCATGATCTTCCAGGAGTTGAGCCTCCTCCCCAATCTGACGGTCGGCGAGAACATCCTGCTCGGGCGCGAGCCGCGCCGGGTGGGCTGGCGGATCGACTTCCGCGGTCTCCGCCGGGAAGCGCAGCGGCTCCTCGACACCTACGACTTTCCGATCCGCGCCGGCGACCGCGTCGAGACCCTGGGCTTCGCCCAGCGCCAGATGGTCGAGGTGGTGAAGGCGCTCGCGAGCGGCGCCCGCGTCTTGATCATGGACGAGCCGACCTCGTCGCTCACCGTGCACGAGGAGGACAAGCTCTTCAGCATCATCCGATCGCTCAAGGCGAAGGGCATCGGCATCATCTACATCAGCCACCGCATGGCGGAGATCTTCAAGATCTCCGACCGCGTCAGCGTCATCAAGGACGGGCGCATGCTGCCGACCGAGGATGCGTCCGCGACCAGCACGCGGCGCATCGCGGAACTGATGTCGCGGGGGGAGGCCTCAACGGCCACCGCCGGGAACGCCGCCATCGATCGGGAAGGGCCGCCCGCGCTCCGTGTCGCCGGACTGCGGACGTCGCGGAAGCTCCGCCGCGGCATCGACCTCAGCATTTTCCGCGGCGAGATCGTCGGGCTGGCGGGTCTGGTCGGCAGCGGCCGCTCGACCTTCGCCAAGGCGCTGTTCGGCCTTCTCCCGGACGCCACCGGCACCATCGAGGTGGCCGGTGTGGCGGTGCGGCCCGGCTCGCCTTCGCGCGCCATCGCCGCCGGCTTCGGCTTCGTGCCGGAAGACCGGCGCGGCGAGGGTCTCGTCATCGACCACGGCCTCGCCTCCAACATGGGGCTGCCCAGCCTCGAGAAGCTCCGTGTCGGCGGCGGGCGCTTCCCCGCGATCCTGCCGGGCGCGGCGGACGATCTGTTCGCCTATATGCAGCGTCAGCTCCGCATCGTCTCGCGCTCGCCGCGCCAATACGCCCGCGAGCTGTCCGGCGGCAACCAGCAGAAGATCGTCGTCGCCAAGTGGCTGGCAACCGGGCCGAAGCTGCTGATCCTCGACGAGCCGACCTCTGGCGTCGACGTCAACGCCAAGGAGGAGATGCGCCTCATCGTCCGCGACGCCGCGGCCAAGGGGATGGGCGTCCTCCTCATCGCCTCGGAGATGGAGGAGCTGTCGCGGGTCGCCGACCGCATCGTCACCATCGTCGACGGCGTGCTCGGCCAGACGCTGCCGGGCGGGGCGAGCGAGGCCGAGCTTCGCGCTGCGCTCCAGGAGGATATCGAAGCCATGCGCGGGAAAGCAGCCTGATGACCGACATCGACCATACGCTCCGCGAGCCGGGCCTCGCGGGCACGATCGCCTCCCGCCTGTTCCGGCCGGGGCCGCACGTCACCTACATCATCTTCCTGGTCATCATCGGCTTCTTCGTCGTGTTCGCGCCGAACTTCGCGTCGCTCAACACCGCCGGCGCGATCGGCCGCATCACCGCCGTGGTCACCATCATGGCGGTGGGCATGACCTTCGTCATCGTCTGCGGCGAGATCGACCTCTCCGTCGGCAGCCACGTCAGCTTCGCGGCGATGGTGATCGCGATGCTGCTCTACAACGGCGTGCCGCCATGGCTCGCCGCGCCGGCCGTGCTGCTCCTCGGCGCCGGCGTCGGCTCGATCAACGGCCTCATCGTCACCAAGCTCCGCATCCCGTCGTTCCTGGTCACGCTCGGCATGCTCAGCGTGCTGCGCGGCCTCGCGTTGAGCTTCACCGGGTCGATGCCGGTGCCGATCGTCAACAAGGGCTACGTCGAGGTGATGGCCGGCGGCACGCTCCTCGGCATCCCGGCGCCGATCTGGTGGACCTTCGTCACCGTCATCGTCGGCTTCTACCTGCTCCACCTGTCGGTGTTCGGCCGCCGCGCGCTGGCGACGGGCGGCAACACCATCGCGGCCCGCTTCTCCGGCATCAACACCGACCTCGTGCGGATCGGCGCCTTCGCCCTCTGCGGGGTGACCGCCTCGCTTGCCGGGCTGGTGCTTTCGGCGCGAAGTGCGGCGGGCAACCCGATCCTCGGGCAGGGGCTGGAACTCGACGTGATCGCGGCCGTCATCATCGGCGGCACCAGCCTGTTCGGCGGCCGGGGTTACATCCTCGGCTCGGTGGTGGGCGCGATCTTCATCGGCATCCTGGGCTTCGGGCTGATCGTCATGGGCCTCTCCACCAGCA
>JALHRF010000197.1 GCA_022841545.1 Bauldia sp.
AGGGCGAGCCGTTGTCCGATCCGCTTCCGCCGCTGACTGACGCAGGGACGCCCGCGGCCGTCGTGTCCGACATGGCGGCGCTCCGCGCCGCGCTCGATGCGGCCATTCCGCCCAAGCGCACGGCCGCGCGCAATCTCCTCATCGCGACGTGGAACCTGAAGGCCTTCGCCTCGCTCTCGGAGGTCTGGACGGCGGGAGCGCGGCACACGCCCAAGCGCGACTGGCGGGCGCTCTGGGCGATCACCGAGATCGCTTCGCGCTTCGACGTGATCGCGCTCCAGGAGATGAAGGGCGACCTCAAGGCGCTCCGGGTCATGCTGAAGACGCTCGGGCCGCACTGGCAGCTCCTGATGACGGACGTGACGCGCGGCGATGCGGGCAACGGCGAGCGCCTCGCCTTCCTCTTCGATTCGCACCGCATCAGCCTGTCGGGCCTCGCCTGCGAGCTGGTGGTGCCGGAGGAACGGCTCGGCGCGATCGGTCCGAATGCGCTCCTGAAGCAATTCGCCCGCACGCCTTATGGCGTTGGCTTCCGGGCCGGCGGCGAGACCTTCGTGCTGGTCACGCTCCATGTGATCTTCGGCGACCGGCCCGAGGCACGGCATCCGGAGCTGAAGGCGATCGCCGAATGGATGGCCGAGTGGGCGGAGCAACTCAACGACTGGGAGCAGAACCTTCTTGTCCTCGGCGACTTCAACATCGATCGGCATGGTCAGCTCCTGTGGCAGGCCTTCACGTCATCCGGCCTGACCGTGCCGAACGACCTCGAAGGCGTGCCGCGCTCGATCTTCTCGACCGAGGCCGACCGGCTCGACAAGTATTACGACCAGATCGCGTGGTTCGAGACAGGCGGCCGGCGGCGGCTCGACATGGAGTACGTCACGGGCGGCGGCTTCGACTTCCTGCCGCATCTCTACCGCGACCTCGGGATGACGGCCGCGCAGATGCAGTACCGGGTCTCCGACCACTATCCGCTCTGGGTGGAGTTCGTGTGTCGGGCGAGGTGAGGGGGCGAAGTCCGTCCCCGCCTCGCTGTCGCGGCGGCAGCTGGCCTGCGCCTGCCAACCCGGTGCGTCCTGAAACAGAAGGAGGACAGATGCGCCATGCTCTGAAATGCTTCCGGCTGTCAATGCTGGCAGTTGCCGTTCTCACGGCCGTGTTGCCGGCGGCACGCCTGGGCGCTCAAGAGATGGTGGATGCCGTCTCCTACTTCCGGGACGTCGAGGCGGAGCATGGCGCGGGCCTGGCGCGGAAAACAAGGCCGGTTGATGCGCGTCCGGCCGAGCCCGGCGAGGTGATCGTCACCATGATCAAGGGAGAAGGAAAAGAGACGGAGAGCCCGCCCGCGAGCCCCGGCGACATGGTGGTTCGGAACCGATGCCCCGAGACCGGCAACGAGGAGATCCTCGTCACCGCCGCGAAATTCCCGCAGTGCTACGAGGGGCCGATCGCAGGCCCGGCCAGCGACGGCTGGTCGACCTATCGTCCCCTTGGAGTCGAGATGCGCTTCATCGTGGTCGCAGACGACGAGGGGACGTTCAGCTTCATCGCGCCCTGAGGCGAGACCATGGTGGCGCGGCCGGGAGATGCGATCGTGCAAGACCCGGAGAACCCGCTCGACACAAACCGGATTGCCAGGGCTGCGTTTGCCTGCACCTACGAAGTGATCGTTGCGTAGCAGGCTGAATATGGCCGTTCCGGAAGGTCTGATACTGCGGTCACAGACAAGGGCTCGTCCTTCGGCCACTCTTCCCCGGCCGATCCGGCAGGGAGGAAAGACATGATCACGAGAATTGTGGGTGCCGCCGTTGTCGCGGCCTGCGCGTGGGGGTCGGCCATGGGTGCGGATGCTGCCGGGCTCAAGCCGATCGATCCGGCGGCGTTTCAGGCCAGCATCGAGGGCCTGGCCAAGGACCTCATGCTGCCCGGCGCCATGGTCCTGCTTTCGACGCCGCAAGGCGACATCGTCTTCGGCTATGGAACGAACGAACTCGGCGCGGCGACCCTGCCGCGCGCCAGCACGCACTTCCGGGCCGCGTCGAACACCAAGACGATGACCGCCGCGTCAATCGTGCAGATGATCCAGGAAGGCAAGCTGCGCTTCGACGACCCGATCTCGAAGTATGTCGACGGCGTTCCGGCCGGCGACGAGATTTCGATCCGCGAGCTGCTCACCATGCGTTCCGGGCTTTTCAACTTCACCAGTGCGCCGGAGCTGGCCGAAAGCCTTGAGACCGATCCCGACAAGGTATGGACTGCCGACGAGGTGCTCGGCATGGCGTTCAAGCGGCCGCCCGACTTTGCCCCTGGGGCAGAGTACGAATACAACAATACCAATTACTACCTGCTCGGGCTCGTCGCCGAGAAGATCGATGGCAAGCCGCTCGCGGCGCTCTTCCAGGACCGGCTGTTCGGGCCGCTCGGCATGAAGAACACGATGCTGCCACCGCCCGCATCGAACGCCATCCCGGAGCCCTATGCACACGGCTACATCTATGGCGGCGCCACGTATGCCCTGGTCGATGCGCCCTATCCGGCCGATCTCGTGGCGGCGGCAAAGGCGGGCACGCTCCAGCCGGAGGACGACACCTGGCAGAACCCGTCCGCGTATTTCGCCGCCGGCGGCGTGATCTCCACCGCCGACGATCTCGCCACCTGGATGCGGGCGCTGGTCGGCGGCAAGGTGCTGAATGCCGACTTCCAGAAGCAGTGGCTGGCGAGCCCCGAGGCGCCGGTGCCGGGCGAGGCCGCCATGCAGAAATACGGCTACGGCATCCTGACCCTAACCTGGGGCGGCAACACGATTTACTATCACGAGGGAGAGATGCCTGGTTACCAGTCGTTCATGGGGCATGACCCGGGGAACGACGTGACCCTCGTGATCTGGACCAACCTCACCCTCGACCTCAAGGGCGTGGCGACCGCCAATACCTTGATGGTCAAGGTCCTGGACGAAATCTACGCGGCGTCGCCGCTCGACGCGGTGCCGCATTGACAGCCTTTGGCGGCTACGCGGGCCGGCTACGGCGCGAGGCTGGTCCGTCCGGCCCGCACCGCGTCGACGACTTCGCGGATCGAGTCGGTGACGAGTTGCGGGTTGTCGTGGTGGATGACGTGGCCGCTGTCGGTCTTGGTCACATGCTTCGCGCCGGGGACAAGCCCGGCCAGCGTCGCATGCGCCACCTTCTGCGCCCGATCGGTGACGTAGCCGACGTCGGGGGGCGTGTCGGGGGCGAGCAGGCCGTCGGCGATGAAGCCGGGGACCAGCGGACCCCACTGGACGTCTGCGCTCAGCAGGATGAGGGGCATCGGCTGAAGCGGCGGGGCCGCGAGCATCTGGTCGAAACCGGCGTCGGCGTCCTCCCGTTCGACGTCGGGGTAGACCTTGAGGGCCTCGGTGAGGTCGCCGTCGAGTATCTTCGTCTGCCAGGCCCACTCCTCGGGTGTCTCGGCCGACCGCAGATACTCGGAGAGGGGATCGACGAGCACCATGCCGTCGACGTCGCTCGGGTAGGTCATGGCATAGAGCCGGACGACCAGCCCGCCATAGGAATGGCCGACGATGACGAACGGCGTGGCGATCTTCGCGGCCACGACCAGCGCATGAAGATCGGCCACCGAATCGCCGACGACGCTCGGCATCGGCACCGGGTCGCTCCGGCTCGGGCTTCCGTCGGCAAGCATGACCCCGGGGCGGTCGTAAGCGCAGACCCGGGTGAATTTGGCGACGTCGTCGAAGACGGGGGAGTCCTTCGTCCATTCGTCAACCGAGGCCCTGCTGCCGGGGACGATGAACACCGTCGGCGAGCCTGACCCGCGGCACTCGAGATACATCTTCCGCCCGTCGCCGATGTCGACCGTGCCGGAGAAATCGCCGTCGGCCGCGATCGCGGAGATGGGGGAGGCGGCGAGCAGGACCGTGAGAACCAGCGAGCGCTGACGCGGCATGGGGCGGCTTCCTCGACAAGAAATCCGGTGACGCGACTCCCCCGACGCGCCACAGGGCGGTGCATCGGGCAGCAGACTTAACAGGGGTTCGGCCGGCACGGCAAACCACTCCGATTCGCTTGCGCCGCCCCGATCACGCTACTCCATCCCGCCGAGTTGGCGGAGGAGGGCGAGGCCGTTTGCCTCGGACCAGCCTTCGATGATCCGGCCGCACTGGAAGCGGAAGGCGTTCATCCCGCCCCATTCGACCGGCTTGCCGCTGGTGGCGACGCCGAGGAAGGGCGTTCCGGTGTGGGTCCCCTTGCCCGTCCAGCGGACCAGGACGGTATCGTCATCGGCAAGCACATCATCGACGGTGAACTGGATGTCCGGGAAGCCGGCGCTGAGCGGGGCAAGGCTGCCCTTCACCGCCTCCGCTCCGACCGCGTCGGGGAAGAGGCCGGCATGGTGGACCATGTTCGGCCAGACGAACGCGTCGATGACCTCGAGTTTCCGCTGGTTGAGGGCCTCGTCGTACCAGCGGCGGGCGGCGGCGACGTTCTGCTCCGGCGTGGTCTCGACGCACTCGGCCATCTTCGGCGGATTCGAGGGCGGGACCTCGTCGTCCGGCGCCGTGGTGGCGTTCAGGTCGAGCGCGCCCATCTGGTAGAAGAGGCCGAGCGCGTCGCCGGCGTTCCACGTCTCGGCGATCTTGCCGCATTCCACCCGGTGGACATGGAAGGCGCCGATCGCGACCTGGTTGCCGCTCGCCGGCACGCCCGCGAACTCGCCCTGATGCGTGCCGCGAAAGGTGTTGCGGATGACGATCCTGTCGCCGTCGGCCAAGGTCCAGTCGATGGTGTAGACGCCGTCGGGGAAGCCGCTGCGAACGGCAGCCATGCGCTCGATGTGCAGGGCGCGGTCCTGGCTCATGATCGCGGCAAGGTTCTGGACGTAGTCTTCGGCCAGCAAGGCGTCGAGCGCGTCCCTGTCACCCTTGTTGAAGGCATCGAAGTAAGCCGTTGCGATTGCGTCAAGCTCTGCCTCGGTCGGCGGTGCGCAGTCGGCGGCAAGGGCGGGGACAACGGCGCAGAGGCCGATGGCGACGGAGACGGCGGAGAGGAGACGGGAGCGGAAGGGCCGCATGGTTCGGTGCTCCTGGTTGCGGAAGCGGAAAAGGCGCGCCGCGATCGGCGCGCCTTAGCCTAGGAGTATCGACCGCGCCGTCAACCGGCGGCCGACGGCAGCGATGACGTTTGTCGCGTCGCCGTCAGGCGGCCCGGGCGTTCGGAAAATCCATCGGGATCTCGATGTCGACCGAGAGCGTCGAGACCTTGGCGGCGCGCTCGGCGGTGACCTTGACCTTTTCCGGGTCGACCGGGACGTGCTTCCGGATCACGGCGAGGATCTCCTCGCGGAGCACCGCGATGAGATCCGGCTTGCCGAGGAAGGCGCGCTCATGGGCGAGCAGCACCTTCAGCCGGTCGCGGGCGACCGGAGCCGTGTGGCGGGGCTTGAAGAAACCGAACATCATGCCGCCCTCCCGAACAGATTGCCGAAGAAGCCCTTCTTCTCCGTAGGAACCGTCATCTGGATGCTGTCGCCGCGCAGCCGCCGCGCCGCATCCATATAGGCCTTGGCCGAGGCGCTCTGCGGATCGGCGAGCGTGATCGGCGAGCCGACATTGGAGGCCTTCAACACCGCCTGGCTCTCCGGCACGATGCCGATCAGCGGCAGCGACAGGATCTCGAGCACATCGTCGATCGAGAGCATCTCGCCCCTGGCGGCGCGGGCCGGATCGTAGCGGGTGATGAGGACATGCTTCTCGATCTGCTCGCCCCGCTCGGCGGCTAGCGTGCGGGAATCGAGGAGGCCGATGATGCGGTCGGAATCCCGGACCGAGGAGACCTCGGGGTTGGTGACCACCACCGCGAGATCGGCGTGCCGCATGGCGAGGATGGCACCGCGCTCGATGCCGGCCGGGCTGTCGCAGATCACCCAGTCGAACTCCTTGCGGAGGGCATCGATGACGAAGGCGACCCCGTCCTCGGTGAGCGCGTCCTTGTCGCGGGTCTGGGAGGCGGGGAGGAGGAAGAGGTTCTCCAGCCGCTTGTCGCGGATCAGCGCCTGGGAGAGCTTGGCCTGGCCCTGGACGACATTGATGAAATCGAACACCACCCGCCGCTCTGCGCCGAGCACCAGATCGAGATTGCGGAGGCCGACGTCGAAATCGACCACCGCGACGCGTTCGCCGCCCAACGCCAGCGCCGCGCCGAGGGCAGCGGTCGAGGTGGTCTTGCCCACCCCGCCCTTGCCCGACGTCACCACCAGAACCGTCCCCATGTCCGTCTTGCTCCTCTCGGGCTTCATTCCAGCACCTGTGTGATCAGCGATTCGCCCTTGAGGCGGATGTGTACCGGCCGGCCGACGAGCCCTTCCGGGCTCTCTCCGGCGGCCATGTAATTGCCGTCGATGGCGACGAGCTCGGCGTGGTAGCGGCGGCAGAGGATCCGGGCGTTGCCGTCGCCGGTCGCCCCGGCGACGGCACGCCCGCGCAGCGCCCCGTAGACGTGAATGGAGCCGCCGGCGATCACCTCCGCGCCGGACGAGACCGAGCCGACGACGGTGATGTCGCCGTCGGGAAAGAAGATCGACTGGCCCGAGCGGACCGGCTTGTCGATGACCAGGGAGGCCGGCGCCGGAGGGGCGGACGGAGGAGTCGCCGGCGATTCGGTCTTCGTCCGCGCCTCGGCTCCCGGGAATTCGATGATCTTCGCCGACGCCATGCCGCTCGCGAGCGGGGCGAGGGCGGGGCCGAGCAGATCGGCGTCGACGCCCTCGACCGCGATCACCCGTATCGCGCGCGCCTTCAACGCGGCGATCAGCGCCTCGGCTTCGGCCTTACCGGGCTGAAGCCGGCTCAAATCAAGGACAACGGGGCGATTGGCGAAGAAGGCGAAGGACTGGCGTGCGACCTCGTCGAGCTCGGAAAGCCAGTCGTCGACCGGAGCCCAGGGCTCCAGCACGAAGGCGAGGAACGACCGGCCCGCGAACCGGAGCTTGGGACGGGACTGGGCGAGGGCGAGCGACAAGGTCTTGTTAACCGCGGTTAAGGATCGGTTAGCCAAGGTCGCCGGAAGACGGTTAACGGAGCGTTAAGGATGAGTGCCGGTGGTGCAGTTTGATCGGCATTTTGGCGTCAATGTTCGGGCCGGGGTCGAGCCGGCACCGACGCGAGTCCGCTGCTGAAGCGGGCGGCCGGCAACTACCGAAGCGATTCGCCTTGGACCGGCAGCGTTTACCGGGTCCCGGGTCACGCGCCTTCGGCGCTCGCCGGGGATGACAGGAAGTGAATCACGCCCCTCCGATTCACTCGATGAGTCGCTGGCCGGCGGGAAGGCGACGGGCACGGTTGCCGTCCGCGTCGAGTTCGACAAGGTGGAAGACGAGGCGCTCGCCGTCGATCATCATGGTGATCTGCTCTTCGCCGGTGGAGACGACCTCGGCCGGATGTCGCCCCCGGCGCTCGAGGACGCGCATGCCGGCGGTCATGGCGAACATCAGTTCCGGCGTCGGCACGGCGCGGCGGTCCGCCCAGGCGATGCGATAAGGCTGGCCGTCGATGGCTATGGCAAGGTCGACCTCGACCGCGCCGAGGAGATGATCGCGGAGCATGCGGACGGCATCGGCGAAGGACGCATCGTCGACAGAGGCGTCGGGGAGGGCGAGGTCACGGGGCATCGCGGTGAGTGTAGCGGTTTCGGCGCCGGATGTGCGCCAGCCCCGCAACATTCATCCGGCGCTCAATCCAGCGTTTCGAAAAAGCCCGACTCGTTGGGGAGCGGGGTCGCCGGCTGCGGGAACACCGGCGGACCAATGTGCCGGCTCATGTAGGCGTCCATGGTCGCTGCGAAGAACCGGGACTTCGCCATCTCCGTCGCAAGCGCCTGGATGCGCTCCTGAAGGCGCGCGACAATCTCCGGGTTGGCGGCGGCGAGGTCATTCGATTCGGACGGGTCGGCGGCGATGTCGAACAACTCGGTTCGGGAGGGCAGGGGCGCGTGCCAGACGAGCTTCCAGTCGCCTTGGCGAACCGCGCCGCGGAACATCTCGACATTGTAGACGACCTCGTGGCGGGGCGACGGTTCGCCATCGCTGATCGCCGGCCAGACGTCCATGCCGTCCAGCGGCTTGCCCGCGCCGCTATCGGCGCCAGCAAGACCGGCAAGCGTCGGGAACATGTCGACGACATGGATCATGCCGGGAACGGTCCCGGGATCGATGCGGCCCGGCCAATTGGCGAGGGCGACGGCCCTGGTGCCGCCCTCGTAAAGCGATCCCTTGCCGTCGCGGAAGGGGCCGTTGCTGGCGGGGAGTTCGCCGGCGATCTCGATCTCGCCGGCGAAGGCCGCGGTTCTTACCCCGCCGTTGTCGCTGTGGAAGACGACCAGCGTGTTCTGCCGCATGCCGCGCTCGTCGAGCGCCGCGAGCACGCGCCCGATCTGCACATCCATGGCGGTCACCATGGCGTTGTAGGCTCGGCGATTGGGGTCGGCGATTTGCGGGTAGAGGTCCAGATACTCCCGCGGCGCCTGGTAGGGCGTATGGGGGGCGGTGAAGGCGAGGTACATGAACAACGGCTTGGCGGTGTCGTGGGCGCGGAGGTAGCGAACCGCCTCGTCGCCCAGGAGGGTGGTGACGTAGCCCTCCTCGTGCAGGACGACGTTGTCGACGAACCAGTCCGTGACGCCGTGGATCAGGCGCGTGAAGTAGTCGATCTCGCCGATCAACGGGCCATACTGATAGTCGAAACCACGCTGCCGCGGCCACAGGTCGAAACTGGCATGGCCGAGGTGCCACTTGCCGACGATCGCCGTTTCGTACCCGGCTTCGCCCAGCGCCTGGGGCAGGAGACGCTCGTCGGTGGGGATGCCATAGGTCTGCTCGGGCAGGATGACGAAGCTCTGCAGGCCGTAGCGGAGGGGATAGCGCCCGGTCATCAGGGCCGCGCGGGTCGGCGTGCACATCGGTTGCACATAGAACTGATCGAACGTGACGCCCTCCCGGGCGAGGGTGTCGAGCGACGGCGTCCTGATCTCCGAGCCGTGGAAGCCGACGTCCCCCCAGCCAAGGTCGTCGGCGACGATGTAGAGGATGTTTGGCCTGGCGGCGTCGGCGGCGATGGCGGGAGCGACCCCGACGACAGATGCGAGCACAAGGGCAATCAGGCCGCGAAGACGTGACATTGTCGTTTCCCCCAGCCGCCGGTGCGACCGGCGCGATGTTCTTCCCGTGATGGACTTGCCTACTACCGCTGTCGGCGGCAGATTGATCGCACGCGAACAATTGGATCGACAAAATGACGCCGGCCGGACTTCGTGGAGCGGCTTCCGCCGGCGGGTGGCTGGCGAGTGCGCCGCCATCCTTCCGCGAGGCGGTGCTCGATCGGGCCGTGGTGCGCCGCTACGGCCCCGGGGAGGTGCTCCACGCGGCGGGCGACGAGGCGGGCGGCATGTACGGAATCGCCAAAGGCTCGATCCGGCTGATGTTGTCGGCCATCGATCATGGCCCGTATTGCGGGCATCTGCTGCGCCCCGGAAGCTGGGCGGGCGACGGTCCCGCGATCATGCGCGACATCCGGCCGGTGACCTTGATCTCCTCGGGGCCGTCCACGGTCCTTTTCCTGTCCCGCGCCGCGATCATCGAGATCGTCGGGCAAGAGCCGGACCACTGGCGCCACTTCGTCGCCGGGACGATGCTGAACCTCAATCTCGCATTAGGCGCCATCGCCGATCTCATGCTGCGGGACCACCGCAAGCGGCTGGTGGCGGTTCTGCTCCGGGCCGCCGGGGTGCGGAGCGAGACCCCGCCGCCGGAATGCCGGATCGAGGTGGACATCGGCCAGGCGGACATCGCGGCGATGGCCAATGTCAACCGCACAACCGCCGGCGCCACGCTCCGCCGGCTCGAAGAGGCGGGCCTGCTCAAGACCGGATACGGCAAGGTGACGATCCTGTCGCCTGCGAGGCTCCGGCGCATGCTGATGGAGTAGAACCAATGGTCGCAACGCTGTCCGCCGACGATGTCGTCTACGCCATCGACAAGGATGTACCGCCGCGGCTCCGGCTGACGGCGTCCGCCACGGTGACGATCGCCACGCTCGACGCAAGGGCCGGGCGGCTGACGCGGCCGGAGGAGGTCGAGTCGACCGCGCCGGACTATCGCGACCGTTTCCCCAGGGCCAACCCGGCGACCGGGCCGATCTACATCGAGGGCGCGGAGCCGGGGGACGTGCTCTCGGCCGAGATCCTCCGGATCGATCTCGGCGCGCGGGGCTATACGCT
>JALHRF010000198.1 GCA_022841545.1 Bauldia sp.
ACCGCCCGGGCGGTTCCGGCCCTCCCACAAGGGGAGGGCCGGAGCCTTGAGTATTCGGTTCTCGATCAATTGAGAGGCGCGGTGCGCTTCACCCAGGGACTCCTCAGATACATCCCTGCGACAGTGGGTGCGGTATCGGGAGTGACGTACGCGACGCCCAGCCCTCCCCTTGTGGGAGGGCCGAAACCGCCTGGGCGGTTTCGGGGAGGGGTATTCGGCCCTCTGCCGGATGTCGTCGGTTCGCCATTCTTTTTCGGTCTCAAGACAACATCTTTCCCGCCCACCATGCGCGTGATCCGCTCCGCTTCCGCGGATGCCGGATGCATGGCTCCCCCTCCCCATTCCGGAGCCCGTGCCGCTCCCGAGAGGCGAGGGGGGGCGGCCGCCTTGCGGCGGTGGGCGGGGGTTCCCCATGTCGGCGCCCCGCACGGCGGAGGTTTGTGATGGGCACCTTCTTCCGCAACGGCATGGACCGCGGCGGCGTGATCGTGGTGGCGATCCTCCTCGCCATCGCCTTCCTCGTGCCGGTGCTCAACCTCTATGTCGCCCCGTCGAGTCCCGTCCATGTGCCGGGCCACGCCGTGCCGCTCATGGGCAAGTATCTGAGCTATGCGCTCCTTGCCCTTTCGGTCGGACTGATCTGGGGCTTCGCCGGCATCCTCTCGCTCGGTCACGGCGCCTTCTTCGCCCTCGGCGGCTACGCGATGGGCATGTACCTCATGCGCCAGATCGGCAGCCGCGGCGTCTACGGCAATCCCGACCTTCCCGACTTCATGGTCTTCCTCAACTGGGACCAGCTGCCCGTCGCCTGGTTCGGGTTCGAGTACTTTCCCTATGCGATGCTGATGGTCGTGCTCGTGCCCGGCCTGCTCGCCTTCGTCTTCGGCTGGTTCGCCTTCCGGAGCCGCGTCACCGGCGTCTATCTCTCGATCATCACCCAGGCGATGACCTTCGCCCTGATGCTCGGCTTCTTCCGCAACAATTTCGGCTTCGGCGGCAACAACGGCCTGACCGACTTCAAGGATATCCTCGGCTTCAACATCCAGGCGCCGGAGACGCGCGCCGCGCTCTTCGCCGCGACCGCGGTCGCGCTCGCCATCGGCTTCATCATCTGCAAGGCGATCGTCGCCTCCCGCTTCGGCAAGGTGCTGGTGGCGGTCCGCGACGCCGAGAGCCGCACGCGCTTCCTCGGCTACCGGGTCGAGAACTACAAGCTGGTGGTCTGGACCTTTTCGGCCTGCATGGCCGGCGTCGCCGGCGCCCTTTACGTGCCGCAGGTCGGCATCATCAATCCCGGCGAGTTCGCGCCCGAGAATTCGATCGAGGTGGTGATCTGGGCCGCGGTCGGCGGTCGTGCGGTGCTGGTCGGTCCGATTGTCGGGGCGATCGTGGTCAACTTCGCCAAGACCTGGTTCACCTCCGGCGCGCTCGCCCCGTACTGGCTGTTCGCCCTCGGGGGCCTCTTCATCGCGGTGACGCTGTTCCTGCCCAAGGGCATCGTCGGCACCATCCAGGACGGCTGGTCCGCGCTGTCGCAGCGGCGGAGTTCCGCCGCGGCGGAAGCGGGCATCTCGCCCGCCAACGTCGACGGGCCGCCGGGCGGCGAACTGAAGCCCTCGGCGGCGGAGTAGGGACGATGCACGAGAAGGCCAGGAACTCGCTCCTCTATCTCGACGGCGTCTCCGTCTCCTTCGACGGCTTCAAGGCGCTGAACGAACTGTCTATGGTCATCGAGCCCGGCGAGATGCGCGCCATCATCGGCCCGAACGGCGCCGGCAAGACGACGATGATGGATGTCGTCACCGGCAAGACCAGGGCCGATTCCGGCGAGATCTATTTCAACGGCACCGTCGACCTCATGAAGCTCGACGAGGCGTCGATCGCCCAGCTCGGCATCGGACGGAAGTTCCAGAAGCCGACGGTCTTCCAGAACCTCACCGTCATCGAGAATCTCGACCTCGCCCTCGCCGGGCGGCGCACGACCACTACCGCGCTGTTCGGCCACGAGACGAGCGCGGACCGGGAACGGATCGGCGAGCTGCTCGACATCATCCGCCTCGGCGCGCAGCGGGACCGGAAGGCCGCCTATCTCAGCCACGGCCAGAAGCAGTGGCTCGAGATCGGTATGCTGCTCGCCCAGGAGCCGAAGCTGCTCCTCGTCGACGAGCCCGCCGCCGGCATGACCGATTCCGAGACCGAGGCGACGGCGGTGCTCTTGCGCGACATCGCGAAGACCAAGTCCGTCATCGTCGTCGAGCACGACATGACCTTCGTCCGCGCCCTCGACGTCAAGGTGACGGTGCTCAACGAAGGCTCGGTGCTGTCGGAAGGGACGCTCGACCATGTCTCGGCCGACCCGCGCGTGGTCGAGTCGTATCTGGGACGGTGACGATGATCGACAGGGAGCAGGATGATGACGGGATCGGGAGGGCAGCGCCCTCTCCACCGCTCGTTCCCGCGCACGCGGGAACCCAGCTTTCGCGGACGCCAGCCCCTGCCGGGAGACCGCTATCCTCCCTTTCGGCCGGCGTCGGCGGCCCTCAAGCCCCGGATCCCTCGCGCCGGGATGAGCGGCCGGGCGTGGTGAAAGCACCGCCATCCGAACTCGCGCGACAAGCCTCGGCCAAGGGCAGGCGAATCGACGAACCCTTCGCCATGCCCCCGCCCATGGAGCGCACCGTCTTCGACCTGCCGCTGTCGGCATCCCGCTGGCGCTGGAGGGGCTCATGAACGTCCACGCCTCCGTACCCGCGACCGGCAAGGCGTCCTCCGACCAGCCGATGCTGGTCGCCGAGCATGTCGATCTCTATTACGGCGCCGCGCAGGCGCTCTACGACGTGTCGCTCACCGCCCGTGCCGGCGAGGTGACGGCGCTGATGGGGCGGAACGGCGTCGGCAAGACCAGCTTCCTCCGCGCCGTCGTCGGCGAGCAGCCGATCGCCCGCGGCACGATCACGCTGAACGGCGTCAGCCTCGGCCGGATGGCCCCGCACGATCGCGCGCGCCTCGGCATCGGCTACGTGCCCCAGGGCCGCGACATCTTCCCGCTGCTCACGGTCAAGGAGAACCTCGAGACCGGCTTCGCGCCGCTCGCCCGGAACGACCGCACCATCCCGCCGGACGTGTTCGATCTCTTCCCGGTGCTCGCCGACATGCTCAAGCGCCGCGGCGGCGACCTCTCCGGCGGCCAGCAGCAGCAGCTCGCCATCGGCCGGGCGCTGGTGACGCGGCCGAAGCTCCTCGTCCTCGACGAGCCGACCGAAGGCATCCAGCCGTCGATCATCAAGGACATCGGCCGGGCGATCACCTGGCTCCGCCAGAAGGGCGACATGGCGATCCTGCTGGTCGAGCAGTATTTCGATTTCGTCCACGAGCTCGCCGACCGCTTCGCGGTCATGGACCGCGGCCACATCATCCTCACGGGCACGCGCGAGGAGATGGACCCCGACAAGGTCCGCCGGCACCTCACGGTCTAGGCTAACCCCAACTATCGCGGAGCATGTCGCGAGACGACTGCGGGACGGACCGCAGAGGCTCGTCTACAAATGACGGAGGGGTTCGCCCTTCCGGCCGGACCTTTCCCCGGGGGACACAGGCAATGCCGGTTGCGCCAGAACACAGGACCTATCCGTACGGCCCTCCCGAAAGGCTGGCGGAGGACATCTGGCTGGTTCGGGGCAACCTGTCCTACCCGCTCCACCGCAACATGGTGATCCTTCGGCTCCCGACCGGGCAGCTGGTGCTCCACAGCGTCATTGCCATGGAAGAGGCGGGCCTCGCGGCGCTCGAAGCGCTCGGCACGCCGGCCTATTCGATCATCCCGAGCACGCTTCATGTCATGGACGCGCCCTTCTACAAGACGCGCTACCCCGGCATGAAACAGCTCGCGCCGTCGGCCTCGATGGATGAGATCGGCAAGATCGTGGCGCTCGACGGCTCGGTCGAGGAGGTTCTTCCGGCCTTGGGCTTCGGCCTCCACAAGGCTCCGGGTACGGAGATATCCGAGTTCGTCTACGAGGTTCCGATGTCGAGCGGCGGCCGGGCGCTGGTCGCCAACGATGTCTTCGGCAGCGCCCATGCCGCGGACGATTCGAGGCTCCTCGGCTGGCTGATCGTCAGCCACATCGCCGTGCCCGGGCACCACCTCGGCGTACCCCGCATCTATCGCTGGCGGTTCATCACCGACATCGCGGCCGTACGGAAATTCGCCGGCGACCTCGCCACCATCTCCGACCTCCGCCTGATCACCGTGTCGCACGGCGACCCGGTGCTCACCGATCCCGCCGGGGCGCTGCGCTCTGTGGCGGCAGGCTAGGCGCCATTTCGCGCCCGGCGCGCAACGCGGGCCTTTCTACGGGAACAGCGCCTGCTGCATCAGGCCGGTCGTCTCCTCGATGTCGAACATCAGGTTGAAGTTCTGCACCGCCTGGCCAGCGGAGCCCTTCACCAGGTTGTCGATGACCGAAATGACGATGGCCCGGCCCGGAATGCGGTCGGGGACGACACCGATCTGGCAGTAGTTCGACCCGCGGACGTTCTGGGTCTGCGGCAGGATGCCCGCTGGCGCGACGTGGACGAAGGACTCTTCGCGATAGGCATCCATCAGTTCGGCCCTGATGTCGTCGGCCGAGGAGCCGCCCGCGAGCCGGACATAGATCGTGCAAAGCTCGCCCCGGCTCATCGGGATGAGGTGCGGGGTGAAGTTGACAATGACATCCTGGCCCGACGCCTTGCTGATCTCCTGCTCGATCTCCGGCGCGTGGCGGTGCTTGCCGACGGAGTAGGGAGACAAGCCCTCGCCGGCCTCGGTGAAGAGGAGGTTCTGCTTGAGGCCGCGGCCGGCGCCCGAGACGCCGGACTTGGCGTCGATGACGATGTCGCTCACGTCGATCCTGCCGCTCGAGGCGAGCGGCAGGAGCGCGAGCAGTGTCGCGGTCGGATAGCAGCCGGGACAGGCGACGAGCCGCGCATCGCGGATCGCCGTGCGGTAGTGCTCGGTGAGGCCGTAGACCGCCTCGACCTGGAGATCCATAGCGGCGTGGTCGCTGCCGTACCAGGCCTTGTAGGTTTCCGGATTGCGGAGCCGGAAGTCGGCCGACATGTCGATGAACCTCACCTTCGGGTGCTTCGACAGCACCGACCGGGTGATCTCCTGGGTGGTGCCGTGCGGCAGGCCGCAGAACACCGCATCGACGCTGCCCCAGTCGGCATCCTCGATCGTGGTGAGACGCGGCAGGTCGACGAAGCTGAAATGCGGGAACACCTCGGCCATGCTCTTGCCGGCATGGGTGTTGGCGGTCAGCGTCGTGATCTCCATCCGCGGGTGGAGGAGCGCGAGGCGAACGAGGTCGGCGCCGGTGTAGCCCGACGCGCCCAGCACGCCGATCCTGATCTTGTCGTTCATGGAAATGTTGCTCCTCGCGCCTATACGGCGGGCAGATATCGTATTCCTGTGTCGGTTTTCCAGTCCGGAACCGGAAAAGGCGGTCAGACCATGTCGATCCTTACCTCAGTCGCCGAACTCGAGGCGCTCTACGGGCTGCCCGGCGAGACCTCGACCGTGAAGGTCACCGATCGCATCATCGCGGCTTACCGCGCATTCATCGAAGCGTCGCCGTTCGTGGCGCTCGCCACCAGCGGGCCGGAGGGGCTCGACTGCTCGCCGCGCGGCGACCTGTCCGGGTTCGTTCGCATCCACGACGACAAGACCCTGATGATGCCAGACCGGCGCGGCAACAACCGCACCGATTCGCTCCGCAATATCATCCGCGACCCGCGCTGCGCCTTCCTGTTCCTGGTGCCGGGGTCGGGGACGACGCTTCGCGTCAACGGCCGCGCCCATGTCGACACCGACGAGGGGCTCTGCGCCTCGTTCGCGGTCGAGGGAAAGACGCCGCGATCGGTGGTCGTGATGACGACGGAGGCGGTCTACTTCCAGTGCGCGCGGGCGATCGTCCGCTCCGACCTGTGGAACCCGGAGAGGCACGTCGACCCGCACAGCCTGCCATCGCCGGGCAGCATCCTCGCCGCGCTCAGCGCGGACCGGGTCGGGGGCGATGAATACGACAGGGCGTGGCCGGAACGGGCGAAGGCGACGATGTGGTAGTGGGCGTGCTGCCGATCTTCCACCGGCCCAGACTCACGTTGAGTCGCCGATGAGCCGTCACGTCACCGGTGGCTGCGTCCTGGATCTGAGGCAGAGAACCGGCAATGCACCGAGTGCGTAGAGGAAGACGACCGACAGCCAGATCGTACCGGGCCACCGATCTTTAGGCCGAGAAAGCGAAGGGCCACGATCCAGGCCAGACTCAACGCCGATGCCAACACGCCCTGGAACTGGCCCTGCTCGTTCTCATCGACGCCGCAGAAGGCATGGACGGCGTGTGCTTGACCGCCTGGACGACTACTTTTCCACCTGCTTACTCCGCCATTGAGCGTATCAAGGGAAGCGGCCGGTTTGCGCGACCGTTGCCACCTACGCGAGATGTTCGCTTCGGCAAGTCGCTCCTTGCCAATGGTGAATGACGGGAGACTCTCCCCAAAGGCCGCCTCAGATGTCGTCCTTGAGGGACAGAACCAGTGCCTGCAACGGGGCGTGCATTGGAGTGCGCATCGGTCGGAGAGCGCCGCGCCTCTGACCCTTTGCGTTTCGCCTGTAACTTCCCGTCTCTTTACATGTAATCCCTCATTTTCCTGATCCACGAGAAATAGGGTTCGGCAGCCAATGCCACTCAGAAATTGAGGCGGTCGGCTTCTTGAGAAAAGGGAACACTGACATGAAGTCCGCAACCATCTCCCTCATCGCCTCGGTCGCCATCGGGCTCGCCGCCGCGACATCCGCCTCTGCCTTCATGGCCTTCACATCCTCAAAAATTCTCAACCTGCGGGAGGGCCCCGGCGAGGAGTTCCCGATTGTGGGCGTGATGGAGCGTAACGTGCGAGTCGACGTCCGTGGATGCGTTCTCGACTATTCCTGGTGTCTCGTGACCGTCGACGGCCTCGTCGGCTGGGCCTTTGCGCGGTCGATCGTCATCGATACCCAGGAGGGCATCATCCACCTCTATGAGGCCGCCGAAAAAGGCATGGTGCCCGTAGTCGGCGCCGACGGCGTCCTGGTGATCAAGGAATAGCCATCTTCCATACCGCCTGACCAAGGACGCGTGGACGTCCCGTTCCAAGCCCGGAGCCGACAAACGTGTTTCGACTCCGGGTGAGGTGCGGAGATGCTCTCGCGGCCGAACCGCCCTCTCCGTTCAGCCCCGCCGCCGCTCCGCGACGATGCCGAAACCGCCGTTCCTTCCATTCCGGTGCATTCTGGTCTCAACGAGGCTCAGTACAGCGTCTGCTTGTATTCGACTTCCAGATCGTCATCGATCTTGCGCATCGCGCTCTCGTCGCTCGGAGCGCCCGTCGTCTGGTCGAGGATGATCTTCGACAGCGACGGCATCGTCTTGCGATCCTGGAAGTGATCGGGGTTCCAGAGCTGGGAGCGCCGGAACGCCTTGGCGCAATGCAGGAAGACCTCGTCCACTCTGACCACGATTGCGAGTTTGGGAGCGCGATCCTTGATGCTCATGCCTTCAAGGACGGCAGGATCGTTCACCAGCGTGGCCTGGCCGTTCACCCGCAAGGTGTCGTCGAAACCGGGAATGACGAACAGGAGGCCGACGGTGGGGTTGGCGAGGATATTGACCTGCGTATCGAGACGGTTGTTTCCGGGCCGGTCGGGAATCGCCAGCGTGTGCCGATCGAGAATCCTGACGAAGCCGGGGGGATCGCCGCGAGGACTGACGTCGGCCTTGCCGTCCCGGTTCTGGGTGCCGATGCAGAGAAAGGGCGAACGCGCGATGAAGTCTTGCGCGTGCTGGTCAAGCGCGGTCTGGCTCTTCAGCGCAGCCAGGGTATGGACCGCCTGAAACAGGCTTCGAAGCGACGGCTCGTCGCTTATGACGAAGTCCGGATTGAGCTCGAACGCCTTCATCATCATGCCTTTCCAAGCGTTGTCCATCGATGGCTACGCGGCCCGGGGGCGCAGAACCTGACAAGAATCCATCTCTGAGGTACGTACCTCAGATCGCTTGAATGGATATCGTCTTTCCTGGGCGCACACAAGTCGATGGATCGCCGTTCGAGGAGGGCGGTCCACGCTCCGGTCAGTCCCGGCGCCGCTCGGCGAGCAGCCCGAGGTAGTAGAGCGCCACCGTTGAGGCCGCGATCGCGGTGATGTCGGCGTGATCGTAGGGCGGGGCGACCTCGACCACGTCACCGCCAATGAAGTCGACCGTGCCGAGGCCGCGGAGGATGGCGAGCGCCTCGCGGCTCGACAGGCCGCCGGCGACCGGCGTGCCGGTGCCGGGGGCGAAGGCCGGGTCGAGGCAGTCGATGTCGAAGGTGAGGTAGGCCGGTAAATCGCCGACCACCTCTCGGATGCGGCCGATGACCCCGGCGACGCCCAGCGTGTCGATCTCATGGCCGTGGACGATGTGGATTCCGCAATCTTCCGGCGCGACCGTGCGGATGCCGACCTGGATGGACGACGCAGGGTCGATGAAGCCCTCGCGCACGGCCCGTGCGACGAAGCCGCCATGCGATATGCCGCCGTGGTCGGGCCATGTGTCCTGGTGTGCGTCGAACTGGACCAGCGCGAGGCGCCCGTGGCGCGCGGCGTGCGCCTTCAGGAGCGGGTATGTGACAAAGTGGTCGCCGCCAAGGGAGAAGAGCTGCGCCTCCCCCTTGATGATCTCCCCCGCCTGCGCCGCGATCGCATCGGCAAAGCCTTGCGGCTGCGTGTAGTCGAAGGCGGCGTCGCCATAATCTATCACCGCCAGCGTCGCGAACGGGTCGAAGCCGAACGGGTATTGCGGATCGCCGTCGAAGATCGCCGAAGCCCGCCGGATCGCCGCCGGCCCGAATCTCGCCCCCGGCCGGTTGGATACGGACTGGTCGAAGGGGATGCCCCAGACCACGGCGTCGACGTTCGCGAGGTCGCGGCTGTAGCGGCGGCGCATGAAGGAGAGGACGCCGCCAAAGGTGGCGTCGGGGCTGCCGCCCATCAGCTGGCCGAAGACGGCATTGTCGGTCGGGCGGGGCGCGTCGGTCATGCTGTTGGTGTAGCGGGAATGACGAGTCTTGTCAGGCGGATGGGCCGGGTTCTTCCCGGTTTGATTCCGGTACCTCAGAGATTGAATCAGGTTTCGCTCCGCTTGGCCGCGCCCGTCGGCGGCTGTCGCCAGTCGGAGCAGTCCCAGCCGAGCAGGCGTTCCACTGCGTCGATGTCGGTCTCGACTTGGCGGAAGGCTACCTCCCAGTCGCGGCGCGAGATGCTTCGTCCCGAACCGACATTGGCGTGGACCGTGGGGGGCCGTGCGACGGCGGTGAGGGCAGACACGCCGAGGAACCGGCAGACCTCGTCGGCCACGCCCTGCTGGTCAACGAAGAACCGCTCGGACTTGATGAACAGCACCTGGTCGAGCGGGAAGAGGTCGCGGACGCGCCCGATCTGCGGGGCGTAGAGGCTCCGCCCGATGTGGGATAGGCCCTTGTCCTGGAAGTCCGGGTCTGTCCGAAGCGCCTTCGCCTCGCGCCGCAGCCGCTTCCGGAAGGGACCGACCTTCGTATCGGGGTCGTTCTTGGCCCGGGCCTTCCGATCGAGATGCCCCCAGTGCGACCAGGAACGGAGCGCCGGGTTGCGGAGAAGGACGACGATGCGGGCGTCGGGATTGTAGGCATGGATTCGCTCGAGGGCGCCGCGCCAGTAGATGTAGGAGGGGGTGACCTCGCCGGCGACCGGCCGGTCGAAGAAGAAATGGCCGTGGAGTTCGCCGTAGCCGTCCCGTGCGCGCTCGCCCTCGAACCGCGCATCATCGTCGAAGTAATGCAGCTCCTTCCGGCGGGCGGGGAGCTCGATCTCGGGGTGATGGCGGAGCAGGCGGTCGAGGGTGGTGGTGCCGCCCTTCTGGACGCCGATGCAGAAGAACCCGAGCCTCCGCTCGCGGCGGCGCGCTGCGGCGCCGATCGAGCGGAGGCCGAAGAAAGTCCTCAGGCGGTCGTCGAGGGACATGAGGCTGTGTAAGGGGTGAGCGGGCAACAAAAAAGGGGCAGCGAAACGCTGCCCCCAGACCGCTGACAAACCCCGTCGATTTCGGCGGGGTTTTTTTGTCTACGATAGGCTGTCGGCGTGGTTCTGGAAGTTGAGGAAGGTCGCCCTTCCTATGCCGGCCTTGGG
>JALHRF010000199.1 GCA_022841545.1 Bauldia sp.
CGCTGCGCCCGACTCGCGCCGCCGCACAGCCGGCGGCGCCGCTCATCCGAGCGATCCCGTCCTCGGGCGAGGAGATTCCTCTGGTCGGTCTCGGCAGCTGGATCACCTTCAACGTCGGCGATGACCCGGTGCTGCGCGCCGAATGCACCGACGTGATGCGCGCCTTCTTCGAGGCCGGCGGCCGGATGATCGATTCGTCGCCGATGTACGGTTCCTCGCAGGATGTCATCGGCCACGGCCTTGCCGAACTCGGCCATCCGCAGGCGCTGTTCTCCGCCGACAAGGTGTGGACCTCCGGCGACGGACCGGCGCAGATCTCCGAGTCAAAGCGCCGCTGGGGCGTGCGGCGCTTCGATCTCCTGCAGGTCCACAATCTGGTCGCCTGGGAGAACCAGCTCGACCTGCTCCTCGCCATGAAGGCCGAAGGCGACCTTCGCTATGTCGGGATCACCACCTCCGAGGGCCGCCGCCACGCGCTCTTCGAGGAGGTCATGGCGACGCGGCCACTCGATTTCGTCCAGGTCACCTACAACCCGCTCGACCGCGAGGTCGAGGAGCGCATCCTGCCACTCGCCGCCGAGCGTCGCACCGCCGTGATCGTCAACCGCCCATTCCGGCAGGGAGCGCTGACCGACGCGCTCGAGGGTGTGCCGCTCCCCGGCTTCGCGGCCGGAATCGGCTGCACCACCTGGGCGCAGCTCATCCTCAAGTTCATCGTCTCCCATCCCGCGGTGACCACGGCGATTCCGGCCACCACCCGGGTCGACCACGTCGTCGAGAACATGGCGGCGGCCTCGGAACCGCTCCCCGACGAAGCGATGCGCGCGCAAATCGTCGCCGCGATCGAAGCCGCATGATGTCGGACTGGCTGTCCTACTCGCTCTCCGACTTCCTGCTGTTCGCGCCGCGCACCTACTACCGCCTGTTCGCCCTCTACAATGCCGATCTCTGGCCGCTGCAGATCGCGCCTATGGCGGCGGGGGTGGTTATCCTCGTCCTGGCCTTCGCAGAACGGCCAGCGTGGCGGGGAAGGGCGATTGCGGCGCTCCTCGCCGCCGCCTGGCTCTTCGTCGCCTGGGCGTGGCATCTCCAGCGCTACGACGGCATCAACTTCGCCGGGCGGTGGTTGGCGCTCGCCTTTGCGATACAGGCAGTGCTTCTGATCGTCACCGGCGTGGTCCGCGACGGCCTCCGCCTCGCGCCGCGCAGTCATCCCGCCGGCATCGCCGGCATGGCGATCTTCGTCTTCGCGCTCGCGATCCAGCCGCTGATCGGCCCGCTCGCCGAACGGGAATGGGCTTCGATCGAACTGTTCGGCCTGGCGCCGGACCCCACCGCGGTCGGCACGCTTGGCCTCCTCGTCGCCGCCGAGCGGATGCGCCGGTGGCTGTTCGTCATCCCCGTGCTGTGGTGCGCCGTCACCGGGCTGACGCTGTGGACGATGGAGGCGCCCGACGCAGTCGTCACGCCGCTGGCGGGCGCGATCGCGCTCGGCCTCGCGGTCTGGAAGGCGTCGGCGCCCGGAAACCGGCAGAACCCCGCCGGCGCGGCGCCTCAGACGAACGGCGTCCACACCTCGGGGCGCGGCGGCACCAGCCGGTCGAGATAGGCGCGGCACGCGTCGGTCACGTCATTGCCCGACGGCGCCACGAACCCCCCCGGCATGTGCTGCGTCTTGCCCGCGACGGCGGCGAGCGGCACCAGCTTCAGCGAGATCCGGCCGTCGGCATATTGCATCGCCACCGAGCCGCTGCCGGTCTCCGCGGCGTCGACGGCAAAGCGGCCGATGGCGAAAGCCTCGCGCCGGTCGACGTCGCTGATCATGCCGGCGAAGCCGCGCGGCAGGTAGCCGAAGGTGTCGACCCGCGCCCGCACCTTGGGGAAGGCGGCGGTGATCGCCGCCTGCAACGCCAGCCCGAGGTCGCCGCCGGAGAGCTGGAGGTTGCCGTGGTCGTCGCGCTCCTTGCGCTCGTCCGGGATCAGGCTCTCGGCGAGCGGCGTGCCGTCCTCGGTCTGGACGCCCTCGGACATCGCCACCACGCAGCGGCCATAGGTCTCGCGCGCGGCGCGGATATCGGCGATCAGCTTGTCGGGCGAGAAATGCGCCTCGGGCACATAGATCAGATGCGGGCCGTCCTTCTCGCCGTCGCGGCGCCAGGCGGCGGCGGCCGCGGTCAGGAACCCGGCGTGGCGCCCCATGACGATGCCGACATAGATGCCGGGCATGGCGCGGAAATCGAGGTCGACGGAGAGAAACGCCGCGGCCACGAACCACGCCGCCGAGATGAAGCCGGGGGTGTGATCGTTCTCGACGAGGTCGTTGTCGATGGTCTTCGGGGCGTGGACAAACTTCATCGCGCCGGTCTCGATCCGGTCGAGGATACCCATCGTGCCGGCGGTATCGTTGCCGCCGACATAGATGAAGGCATCGGCATTCACCTTCTGGAGCCCGGCGACGATCCGTTCGCAATACGCCTCGTCCGGTTTGTCGCGGGTGCTGCCGAGACCCGAGTTCGGCGTGTCGGCGAAACGGCGGAGATCCGCCTCGGAGACCGCCGACAGATCGACGAGGTCGCCCGCAGCTACACCACGGATGCCGTGCCGCGCGCCGAGCACCTTGCACCCAGGGTGGCGTTCGCGCGCCGCGAGGGCTGCGCCGGCCACGGTCTGGTTGATGACCGCCGTCGGGCCTCCACCCTGGGCGATGACGAAGACCCTGCTCATCCTGCGCGCCTCCCCTGTCAGGCTCCGGTCAGGCGGTTTCGGCCGCCCGCGCCATATGCGTCAGGGAAAGGAGCCGGTGCAAGGCTACATCGAGCGCCTCGGCCGGCCCGTCGGGCAGATCGTGCGCGCGCCACGCAACGTGGCCGTCCGGACGGACCAGCACCGCGCCGGTACGTCCGACCTCCGATAGCTTCGCCCACGTATCGGCGGGATCGCGGAAATCGGCATCCGGACCGGGGCCGACGACAAGGCAGGCAACCGGCATGCGCAGTGTCCGCCCGACGTTCCGCACCGCCTGCCGCCAGGCGGACGCAGCCTGGCTGCCGGTCAGCAGCGTGAAGCCACTGGGCAGGATCGCGTCATGGATCGAGATCGTCTCGCCGGCGCGGACGACGTTGAAATGCGGGAGCCGCGCCCCCGGCCAGGTGGTCGGCCGATAGTCGATGACCGGATCGTCCGCCACCGGGCGCGGCGTCCCGTCCGGGATGACCGCGCCGTTCTGGTAGGCGAAGCCGAGATCGAGGCCGGCGAAGCGGTAGTGCCGTGCCTGCCCCGGGATGCGCCTCTCGAAATCGTGCCGCGCCCGCTCGCCGCGGCCGCTCGCCTCGGAGAAGATCTGCAGCGGCGCCAGCGCCTGCTTGAGGGCGATGTTGATGGCGTTCCGCTGCCAGCGCGCCGGCAGGCTGGTGAACATCCGTGAGTTCTGGGCCGCCTGGAGCCGCTCCTGCTGTTTGAGGCTCAGCCCCACCACCTGCAGGAGGTCGCTCATCTGGTCGAAATTGGCGACGCTATGCTCGAGATTGATGCGGGCCACCGGCCGGCGCTCGGTCTCGTAGCTGTCGAGGAGATCCGGCCCGGCCTCGTCGCGGATGACGGCCGCCAGCTTCCAGGCGAGATTGTGCGCGTCCTGCACGCCGGTATTGAGCCCGAGGCCGCCGGTCGGGGGAAAGCTGTGGGCCGCGTCGCCGGCGAGGAAGAGCCGCCCCTGCCGGTAGCGATCCGCCACCGCCGCGCCGAGCGACCACGGTCTGACGAGCTTGATCCTGAGATCCGGCGGCGTGATGCCGACCGCATGCTCGATCAGGCTGCGGCAACGGCTCTCGGTGTAGGATTCGGCCGTTTGCTGCGGCGGATAATAGGGCACGAACAGCACCCACTCCTCCGGCAGCCAGTGGGCGATGAGCACCCCCAGCGCGTCGGAGTTGAGCGTCCAGTACAGAATGCTCTTGCGATGATCGACCATCGCGCCGAGGTCGGCGGTGAAGTAGACGCCGATCATGTGCTGGATCAGCCGGCCATCGGTGCCGATTCCGGCGAGGCGGCGGACCGGGCTGCCGACGCCGTCGCAGGCGACGACATAATCGGCGCTGACGTCCAGCTGGCCCGCGCCGGTGACCAGCGTGCAGGTGACGCCATGCTCGGTCTCGGTGATGGTGGTGCAGTTGTGGCCGGGTCGGAAGTCGATCTCGGCGGTCTCGTAAACCTGCTGCCAAAGCATGGGCTCGAGCCGGTTCTGCGGGTAGACGGTGGCGTGGACCGGGCTCAGCGCGAGCAGCGCGTCGACATCGGGCGGCAGCGCCGAACAACGCCCGAGCTCGCGCCCGGCAAGCGTGGTGACCCAACTGATATTGGCGCGGTCGAAGACGTTCTGGCTCGCCGCGATGATGCGGTCAGCCTGTCCGATCTCGCGAAACACCTCCAGCGTCCGCGTGTCGAGGATGCAGGCGGCAGGATGAGGCTGGGGGGCGGTGTTCCGTTCGACGAGGGTTACCCTGACGCCAGCCCGGGCGAGCAGCAACGCGAGCGTCAGTCCGGTCGGCCCGGCGCCAACCACCACAACCCGGCCGGGAGCGTTCGTCATCCTTCTTTCGTCCCTCTGCGCCATTTGATCTGTCGCCCGTTGCTCCCCATTATGCACGATACGCGGCCTTTGGGGGCAGCGAATGCAATCGTCTGATTCCGAAATTCTGCTTCCGGGTGACGGCGCGCGGCAACTGTCGGAATCACAGGAGCCACTGCCAACCGTTTGATTCTAGTAGAGCTTGTGAACTTGACACTTTGGACAGCGTTGGAAGCCGTCGGACATCCATGTCGAATTCCCTCCACGCGCCCTCAGGAATAACATGAAACGAATCCTGCTGCTCTTCTACTCCCAGTCAGGGGAAGCCGACCGCGCCGCCACCATCTTCCGCGAGGAAATGGCGGCTGCGGGGCATTCCGTCACGGCAGAGGCGCTCCGGCCCGCGGCCGATTATCCTTATCCATGGCGGTCGATCCGGCGCTTCTTCGACGTCATGCCGGAAACCCAGCTCGGCGAGCCCCCGCCGATCCGGCCGCCCGCTTTCGATCCTGCGGCGGCTTACGACCTCGTAATCCTGGTGGTCCCGGTGTGGTTCCTCTCCCCAGCGCTCCCGATCCAGGGCTTCTTCCGCACCCCGCAGGCCGCAGTGCTCCGCGGCAGGCCGGTGATGACCGTGACCGTGAGTCGCGCCATGTGGCAGCAGGGCTCGGAGACCCTGAAGCGTCTCCTGGCCGCGGCGGGCGCCCGCCACATCGACAACGTCGTGATCACGCATCGCGGCTCGCCGGTGGCGACGCTGGTCTCGACGCCGCGCACGCTGCTTTCGGGCCGTGGCGGCCGGCTGGCCGGCGTGTTTCCCGAGGCCGGCGTGGCCGAGGAGGATCGGAATCGCCTCCGCTATCTCGCCAAGGTTGCGGCCGAGCGGCTCAATGCCCTCGATACGATCGACGGCTCGCTTCTCGCCGGCGAACCGGCCGTCGCGGTCCGGCGCTGGCTGATCGGGCCGGAACTCCTCGGCTGGTATGCCTTCCACGGCTGGGCGCATCTGATCCGCGCCGCGGGGCGGCTCGGCGACGCACCGCGCGCGGCCGGCGTGTGGGGCTTCGCCGTGTTTCTCGTGGCGATGATCCTGGTCGGACTTCCGCTGACGCTGATCGGTACGCCGATCCTCTACGTCGCCGCACGGCCCTGGCTCGCGCGGCGCGCGGCGCGCCTTTCGGCACCGACCGGGGAAGCATCGGCAATTCGTGCATGATAGGAAAGCGCATTCGGTGCTATCGATGCGCCGCGGCGAACAGTTGCCCGGTGTCGGGTGTTAAGGGTCCTCAGAGCCGGATTGGCCAGGGAGTAGGTATGCCTGAGACGAACAAGCCGGGGCATCATGGCGGGTGATGCCTTCGTCACCGGCTGGGGCATCGCGCTTCCCAATGCCGCCGTCGACAATGCTCATATCGAGGCGGTGCTCGGCCACATCGAGGCGCAGTCCGCCGCGGTGAAGCGGCGCGTGCTCATCAACAACGGGATCCAGACCCGGCACTACGCCATCGATCCGGCGACCGGCGAGATCACCCACACCAACGCCCAACTCACCGCCGAGGCGGTGCGCGACCTTTGCCGCAATGCGGGAATCGCGGCGAACGACATCGCCTGCCTCGCCTGTGGCAGTTCGAGCGCCGACCAGGTGATCCCCAGCCACGCGAGCATGGTCCATGCCGCCCTCGGGACCCCGCCCTGCGAGATCATCAGCCCGACCGGGGTCTGTTGCGCCGGCGTTTCGGCATTGAAATACGCCGCCCTCAACGTCGCCGCCGGGCTTCTCCCCAACGCCGTCGCCACCGGGTCGGAGCTTGCCTCGCCAAGCCTCCGCGCCTCGCATTTCGAGCCGCAGATCCGGCTCAATGTGAGCGAGATCGACGACCACCCGATGCTGCCGTTCTCGAACGAGTTCCTGCGCTGGATGCTGTCGGACGGCGCCGGCGCGCTGCTCATCGAGCCAGAGCCGCGCACGGATCGACCCTCCCTTCGCATCGACTGGATCGACCTCATCTCCTATGCGAGCGAGTCCGATGTCTGCATGTATTTCGGCCTCAAGAAGGGCGAGGACGGCACTGTCGCGAGCTGGCGCACGGTCGATGACGAGGCGCGGCTCTGGCGCGGCGGCTATCTCAGCCTGTCGCAGGACGTGCGCGTCCTCAACGACCGCCTGCCGGAGTTGATGAAGCAGTCCTTCGCCCGGATGCGAGACCGCCGCGGCATCGAGCCGGACCGGATCGACTGGCTCTTGCCGCATTTCTCCTCGAACTGGTTCCGCCAGCGCCTTTATGACGGCCTCGCGGAGAGCGGCTTCACCGTGCCGTGGGAACGCTGGTTCACCAACCTCGCCACCAAGGGCAATACCGGCTCGGCGGCGTTCTACATCATGCTCGAGGAGCTGATGACCTCGGGCCGGGTGCGCCGTGGCGACCGCATCCTCGGCATCGTCCCCGAGAGTTCCAGGATGCTCTTCGGCTTCCTGCACTTCACCGTGGTCTAGGCGGACGATGCGGGTCGGGGCGATTCCGGAGACGCTTCTCGAGCGGATCGCGACCTTCGCCGGGCTGGCGCCAACCCCGGTTGTCGACACTCTCCACGCCGTGATCGTGGCCCGCGCCGTCGTGGTCGCGACGCGGCTCGGCGTCTTCGAGGCGCTCGCCGAGGGCCCCGGGGAAGCGGCGCCGATTGCGACGCAGCTCGGCGTTCATGCCGGGGGGCTCGAAAAGCTCCTCAACCTCCTGGTCGCGGCCGGCTATCTCCGTTTCGGCAAGGCGGGCTACGCGCTGTCGCCGCTCGCCCGGAAATGGATGCTCGCCGACAGCCCGCAATCGCTCCATGACTCCATGCTGCTTCGCGTCCTCGAGTGGCAGGCGATCGACACGACGGAGGATTTCGTCCGTACCGGCAAGGCGCTCGACGTCCACGACATCATCCGCGGCGACCAGTGGATCACCTACCAGCGCGGCATGCGCTCGCTGGCGCGGCTCACCGCCGGCGAGGTGGTCCGCCGGGTGAAGCTCCCTGAGGTCGCCACGGCCATGCTCGACATCGGCGGCGGCCACGGCGCCTATTCGGTCGCCTTCTGCCGCGAGCACCCGGAGCTCCGCGCCACCATCCTCGACCTTCCCGCGGCGGTCGCCGCGGCGGCCCCCGTCCTCGCCGAGGAGAAGATGGGGAGCCGGGTGATCCATCGCGCCGGCGATGCGCTCACCGACGATTTCGGCGACGCGGAGTGGGACCTCATCTTCATCGCCCAGCTCGTCCATCATTTCGACGCCGCGACCAATGCGGCAATCGTCCGCCACGCCGCCGAGGCGCTGAAACCCAACGGTCGCATCGCCATCCTCGACGTGCTCCGCCCGGATTCGCCGAATGCCCGGGGCCAGACGGGCGCGCTGCTCGACCTCTATTTCGCCATCACGAGCAACGCGGGAACCTGGGCAGCGGACGAGATCGCCGGCTGGTTCCGCGACGCCGGCCTCAAGCCGGGGCGTCCGATCCACCTCCGCACCGCGCCGGGAGTGAGCGTGATGACGGCAACGCGGCCGCGCTAAGGCCCGAGCGGCGGGTCACCCCGCCGGGAATACCAGCACGTCCTCCGGCGCCACGGTGAAGGACACGGCCGTCCCGACACCGGGACCGCTGCCGGGCGCGGCGACGACGCGGAGCGGCTGGTCGATGCCTGGAACCGCAAGATGAATCATCTCGGTCTCGCCGAGAAAGTGCCGGGAGACGATGCGGCCCGGCCGGCCTGCGGTTCCGAAACGTATTCCCGACGGCCGGATGCAGACCACCGCGCCCTCGCCATCCTTGAGCGACGGCGCCGGAAAGTCCCCGGCCGGCGTCGCCACCATGCCGCCCCGGCAGACGCCCGCGACCTCGTTCCACTCGGCGAAGAAGCGCGCGACCTGAAGCGTCGCCGGCTTGCGGCAGAGGTCCTGCCCGCTGCCGCCCTGGACGATGCGTCCGCCCTGCATCATCAGGATGCGGTCGGCCATCCGCATCGCGTCGTCCTGATCGTGGGTGACGAGAATGACGGTGGTGCCCGCCTCGCGGAGGACGGCGAAGGTGTCCTCGCGGACGATGATCCGCGTCCGCCGGTCGAGATTGGAGAACGGCTCGTCCATGAGCAGGATGCCGGGCCGCGGCGCCAGGGCCCGCGCCAGCGCCACCCGCTGCTGCTCGCCGCCCGACAGCATGTGCGGATAGTCCCCGGCGCGGCCGGCGAGACCGACCCGCGACAACGCCCGGATCGCGACTTCCCGCGCCTCCGCCGCGCGCATCGCGCGAAGGCCGAACGTCACGTTCCGGATCACGGTGAGATGCGGGAACAGCGCGTAGTCCTGGAACATCATGCCGACGCCGCGCCTTTCGGGCGGGACGCCGCCCTCCGGCGTCGCCACCTCGCGGCCGCCGATCAGGATCCGGCCCGCGTCGAGCGGCTCGAGGCCGGCGATGAGACGGAGGAGGGTCGACTTGCCTGAACCGGAATGGCCGACCAGCGCCGCGATCTCCCCCGGCGCGACGGCAAGCGACACGTCGTCGACCGCCGCCACCGGGCCGTAGCGCCGGGTAACGTGCTCGACGCCAAGCGAGGCAGCCGGGGGCCCCGCGAAGCGCGCTGGCGCTGCTTCCTCCGCGTTTTCGGGACGATAGACCTGATCCATGCCCGAAGGGGCGCTCCTCGAAATTGTCGCGGGCCCAGTCCTCTGCCATTCTGCGCCGCCTGGCGCAACGAAAGCGTAGTTCCCGGCGGCGGCTGCGCTCTTGATCTTCCGCAATGCCGTCATGATGGAAGCCGCGGCACCGCCGGCCGGCTGACCCGCGCGAGCAGGATCACCGGCAAGAGGCCGACCAGCACGATGAGCAGCGCCGCGATCGCGCCGTCCTCGTAGGTGCCGCGCGAGGCCTCGCCATAGAGATGCGTCGCCAGCGTCTCGAAGTTGAGCGGACGCAGGAGCAGCGTCGCCGGCAATTCCTTCATGCAGTCGACGAAGACGAGAATGGCGGCTGCTCCGAGCGCCGGCCGGATCAACGGCAGATGGACCCGGCGGAAGGCCCCGGTCACCGTCTCGCCGAGGGTGCGGGCGCTGTAATCGAGGCGGCGCGGCACCTTGGCGAGGCCGGCATCGACGCCTCCGGCCGAGATCGCCAGGAAGCGGACGGCATAGGCATAGGCGAGCGCCGCCACCGTTCCGGAAAGGAGGAGACCGGTCGAGATCCCGAATCCCTGCCGCATCGCCCCGTCAATGACATTGTCGAGGCCGGCGAGCGGTGCGAGCAGACCAAGCGCCACGACCGTGCCGGGGAGCGCATAACCGAGGCTCGCGGTGCGCAGGAGCCCGCGGCCGAGGCGACCGTCCTCGGCCCGCGATGCATAGGCCACCACGACGCCGAGGACGATGACGATCAGCGTGGCCAGCGCCGCAATGCTGACCGTGTTGACCGCCTCGCCGATCAGCCGTGGCGAGAACCCGGCGAACTCGAGCCGGATCCACGCCTGGTTGACGAGGTGGAGCGCGGGGAAGACGAAGCCGACCAGCACGGGCACGAGCCCCGCCGCTAGCGCCGCGGCACCCGCGAAGCCGCGAAGCCGCCGCCGCGCC
>JALHRF010000200.1 GCA_022841545.1 Bauldia sp.
GCCCATCGGCAACATCCCGCCCGCCGAAGCCGAGGAACGCTACTACGCCATGCTGGAAGAGCCGGCCATGGCCGCGTGACTCAAACCAAATCGCCTCCGGGAAACCCGGTGCGGTTCACGCCGCCGTTCGAGCGAGGCGGGACGGGAGTGTCATGACCAGGTCGGAACGTGCGGCGATCTCGATTGCGGCAAAGAAGCTAGGAACCCGCACCCTCACACGGCGCTCCCTTCCGGCTCTGGCGAGAATCTCATCCACCCAGGCGCGCCCGGCCCCGGTGATGCTCACGACCATGTGGTCCAGTTCGAGATAGCGGTCCAGGGTCAGGTCGCCGGTCGCGGCCGGATGCGTAGTGCGCATCAACGTGACGAAGCGGTCATCATAGAGTTTGCGCTTCCGGATACCCGCCGGCGCATGGTCAACGACACCGATGAGCGCGTCCACCGCGTCGCCCTCCAGAGAGTCGAGCGGGCGCAGTCCGGGCGGCACGATCTCCAGGTCGAGAGCGGGAGCCTGGTCTGTGAGGCGTGCTATGAGCTGCGGCCCGAGGATCGCAGCTTCCAGGTCGAGCATCAACAATCTCGCGGACCCGGCCGCCTTGGCCGGGTCGAAGGTTCTCTCGTCAAGCAGGCCGCCAATGCCGGCCAGGATATCGCGAAGTCGCGGCAGCATTTCGTTGGCGCGAGTCGTCAGCACATATCCGCCGGGACCTTCCACCAGAAGCGCGTCGGCGAAAAGTCCACGCAGGCGCGCAAGCGCCCTGCTTGCCGCCGGCTGGCTCATGCCAATACGCGAAGCCGCACGGGTAACGCTGCGCTCCTGCAGCAGCGCGCTCAGCACAATCAGAAGGTTGAGATCTGCGCTTCGCAAATCCACTTCACGCATGGGAACTATATAAACCATGCATTCGACGCATGCCAGCCTCCAAGCTAGTTCTCCCGTGTCAACGACGGAGAACCGAAAATGTATGTGATGCTTGGAGCGAATGGACGGGCTGGCGGCGAGACGGCGCGCGCCCTGATCGAAATGGAAGTCCCCACCCGGGTCGTGTTACGGCGACCGGAGCAGGCCGGCGCATGGATCGACCGCGGCGCTGACGTCGCGATCGCGAGCATCGAGGACGTGCAAGGCATTGCGGCAGCTCTTTCAGACGCGTCCGGGGCCTTCTTGCTCTCTCCCGCGCCGGTCAGCGGGGATCCCTATCGACGGGCCGACGAGATCGGTTCGGCACTTGCGCGTGCCGTCCGTCAGGCCGGGCTTCCGAAGGTGGTCGCGCTGTCGTCCGTCGGCGCACAGCACACGGCCGGCACGGGCATTATCGCGACCCTTCATAGTCTCGAGCGGCATCTGAAGGGGTCGGCGCCTGCCATCACCTTCTTGCGGCCGGGCTATTTCGTGGAGACTTGGGGAGAGGTCGCACAGGCGGCAGTCACCGACGGTGTGCTCCCCAGCTTTCTCGAACCGGCGCAGCGGATTCCCATGGTGAGCACCGTCGACGTGGGACGGACTGCCGCGCGCCTGCTCCTTGAGGATTTCCGCGGCGAACGGGTTGTTGAGCTGGCCGGCCCGCATGCCTGGAGCGCGAACGATGTCGCGGCCGCCTTCAGCCAGGTTCTCGACCGAACCGTGGACGTAGCGTTCGTGCCGATCGAGAGCCGCGCAATGGTTCTCGCGCGGGAAGGGGTCCCTGCGGAAGTCGCCGAGGCGCTGCTGGGGATGTACGAAGGTCTCGCCAACGGGCGAGTGACGTTCGAGGCGGGCGCACAGCGGCGCTTGGGTTCGGTGCCTTTGCTCGAAGCGGTCGAAAGGATCGTGCAATCAACACGAAGAGGGCCTGCCTGAAGGGCTTCGATGGCGAGTGCGGTAGGGGGACGGTGGCCGTCCCTCACTCCTCCAGCGCGAACCCGCCGCGGTCGCGCGACGCCATCAGGTCGGCTCGGGTTTTCGGCCGTGCCTTCAGCTTCAGTTCGGTCAGTTCCTCGCGGTCCTTCTCCGAATTGCGGCCGAGCTGGTCGCGGCCCATACGGTATTGCGGCGGCCAGGGCTGGTCCTTGACGCCGTACCAGGCCGCGGCGCGGAGCGTGAAGTGCGGGTCGGTGAGGTGCGGGCGGGCGAGCGCCACGAGGTCGGCCCGGCCGGCGGCGAGGATGGTGTTGACCTGGTCGGCGCTGGTGATGTTGCCGACGCACATCGTGGCGACCCGCGCCTCGTTCCGGATCTGGTCGGAGAAGGGCGTCTGGAACATCCGCCCGAACACCGGCCGGGAGGCCGGGTCGGTCTGCCCGGTCGAGACGTCGACGAGGTCGACGCCGGCCTGCGCGAAGGCCTCGGCGATGATCACCGCGTCGTCGCCGGTGATGCCGCCCTCCGCCCAGTCGGTCGCCGAGATTCTGACCGACATCGGCTTCGCCGCGGGCCAGGCCTCGCGCATTCGCGCGAACACCGCGAGCGGAAACCGCAGCCGGTTCTCGATCGACCCGCCATACTCGTCGGTGCGGCGGTTGGTGAGCGGCGACAGGAAGCTCGCGAGCAGGTAGCCGTGCGCGCAATGGAGCTCGATCATGTCGAAACCGATCCGCTCCGCCCGCTCGGCCGTCGCGACGAACTCCCCCGTAATCCGCTCCATGTCGGCGCGGGTCAATTCCCGCGGCACCTGGCTCTCCGGGTAATAGGGGATCGCTGACGCCGACACGATCGGCCAGTTGCCGTTGGCGAGCGGCCGCGAGTCGCCCTCCCACATCACTTTCGTCGAGGCCTTCCGCCCGGCGTGGCCGATCTGCAGGCAGAATTTCGCCGCCGAGTTCCGGTGCACGAAGTCGACGATGCGCTGCCACGCCGCTTCCTGCGCGTCGTTCCACAGGCCCGTGCAGCCGGGGCTGATCCGGCCCTCGGCCGAGACGTCGGTCATCTCGGTGAAGAGCAGCCCGGCCCCGCCGATCGCCCGCGCCCCGTAGTGAACGAGATGCCAGTCGCCCGGCACGCCGTCCTCCGCCGAATACATGCACATCGGCGAGACCACGACCCGGTTCCGGACCACCAAGTCGCGGAGCCGGAACGGCTGGAACATCGGCGGCCCCGGATGCTCGGCATCGACGTCGAGGCCCGCCGCGCGCACCCCCGCCGCGAACTGCCGGTCGACGGTGTCGACGAAATCAGGGGCGCGGAGCCGGAGGTTGTCATAGGTGATCGCCTTCGACCGCGTCATCACGCCGAAGGCGAACTGCGCCGGGTCGAAGTTCCAGTAGCGGCGGATGTGCTCGAAGAAGACGAGGCTGACGTCGGCCGAATGCTGCGTGCGCTCGACCTCGTCGCGTCGGCGCCCTTCGAATTGCGCCAGCGAATCCTCGACCCCGCCCTCGGAGACGAACGCCTCGTAGAGCGCGATCGCGTCCTCCATGGCGAGCTTGGTGCCGGCGCCAATCGAGAAATGCGCCGTCGATTTCGCGTCGCCGAGGAGGACGACGTTGTCCTTCACCCAGCGCTTGTTCCGCACCATCGGAAAATTCCGCCAGAGCGAGCGGTTGACGAGAACCGGATGCCCGTCGAGATGGCGGGCGAAGATGCGCTCCATGAACTTCGCCGAGTCCTCCTCGGACATCGCGCCGAGGCCGGCGCGGTCGAAGGTCTGCGCGTCGGTCTCGAACACCCAGGTCGAGCGGTGGTTCCGGAACTGGTACTGATAGGCGTGGGCGACGAACACGCCCCACTCCGTCTCCTCGAAGGCGAAGGTGAAGGCGTCGAGCGGCGTTGCGGCCCCCATCCAGGCGAACTTGTTCGGCCGGAGGTCGATCGCGGTGCCGAAATGCTCCCGGTGCTGCTCGCGGAATCTCGAGTTGATGCCGTCGGCGAGCACCACGAGGTCGTGGCCGGCGACCAGCGCCCCGATGTCGTCGACCTCGTGCCCGAGCACGAACCTGACCCCCAGCGCCTCCGCCCGCTCATGCAGGATGAGAAGCAGGGTGCGCCGGGCGCAGCCGCAGAAGCCGTTGCCGCCGATCCGGTGGGTCGTGCCCTTGAAGTTGATCTCGATGTCGTCCCAGTAGACGAACTCGTTGGTGATCGCGGCGTAGCTTTCCGGGTCGTAGCGCTCGAAATTGTCGAGCGTCTGGTCGGAGAAGACGACGCCGAAGCCGAAGGTGTCGCCGATCCGGTTGCGCTCGTAGACGGTGATGTCGACGAAGGGCGCCGCCTTCTTCATCAGGATGGCGAAGTAGAGCCCGGCGGGTCCGGCCCCGACGATCGCCACGGTCCTGAGCGTGCCCGCCATGTCTCCCGCCGAATTGCTTTAAGCCTAAACTATCCTACGTCGCGCCGCCGTGGTTGTCACTCCGGGAGCACCGCCGTGGTCTCGATCTCGACCATCGCGTCGGGCTCCACGAGCCGCACCACCTCGACCACCGCCATCGGCGGATAATGCCGGCCGATCGCCGCCAGCCACGCCGCGCCGATCTCCTTCCGCGCCGCGCTATAGGCGGCGACGTCGGTCACGTACCAGGTCATGCGCACGATGTGCTCCGGCCCGGCCCCTGCCTCGCCGAGCACGGCCAGCGCGTTCTTGAGCGTCTGCTCCACCTGCGCCGCGATCCCATCGGGGAAGACGCCGTCCGTATCCCACCCGACCATGCCGCCGGTGAACACCATGCGGCCCTTCGCGGCGACGCCGTTGACGTAGCCGCGCGGGTCGGGCCAGCCCTCCGGCTGCAGGATCTGGTGGATCAGGCCGTTCCGCCGCTCGCGCGGCTGCCGGCGGAGGCTCTCGGTCACGCGGTCGTCTCCCTGTAGCGCGTCACGGCGGCGCGGATGTCGTCGGGGATGGGGATCGACACCATCGCCTCGAGGTCGGTGACGACGATGACGAGCGACGCCGACAACACCTCCGCCCCGTCCCGGTGCGCGGTGATCCGGAGCGGCAGCGACGTGTTGCCCACCCGCTCGACCGCGACGGCATAGGCCAGCCGCTCGCCCATCCGCGCCGGCAGGTGGAAGTCGGCCGAGGCGTGGACATAGCCGAGCCCCACCCGCCGCCGGCCGACAATGTCGTGATAGTCGAGGCCGAGCACCTCGCCGAACCAGTCCTCGACTACCCCGTTGAGGATATCGAAATGCGCCGCGAAATAGACGATCCCCGCCGGGTCGCAATGCGCGAAGCGGATCTTCACCGTGTTGGTCCAGAGCTGCGCGGTCATGACGATCCGCACCCACTGTCATCCCCGGCGAGCCCGGCGTTGCCGGGCGAGGGAAGGGGACCCAGTAAACGATGCCGGTTCGGGCAAAGTCGCCCACCGTCGAGTCCCACCATCACTCGACTGTGGTCACTCGGTCCCCGCTTTCGCGGGGATGACAGGATGTGCATCACTTCGCTGCCTCCGCCAGCACCGCCCTTGCGATGATCAGCTTCTGGATTTCGCTCGCCCCCTCGTAGATGCGGAGCGCGCGGATGTCGCGGTAGAGTTCCTCGACCTTGATCCCTGTCGTCACGCCGCGTGCGCCGTGGAGCTGCACGGCGCGGTCGATCACCCGCTGCGCCGCTTCGGTCGCCCCGAGCTTCGCCATCGCCGCCTCGCGCGTGATGCGCTCCGCACCGGCGTCCTTTGCCCAGGCCGCGCGATAGACCAGCAGCGCCGACGCGTCGATCTCGGTCGCCATCCCGGCGAGCGCCGCTTGCGTCATCTGCAGGTCGGCGACCGTCGCGCCGAGCGTCTTCCGCGTCGTCACATGCGCCAGCGTCTCGTCGAAGGCGCGGCGCGCGAAGCCGAGCGCCGCCGCGCCGACGGTCGACCGAAACACGTCGAGCGTCGCCATGGCGATCCGGAATCCGTCGCCGCCGCCGCCGATCCGGTTCGCGGCCGGCACGCGGCAGCCGTCGAACACGATGCGGGCGAGGGGGTGCGGCGCGATCGTCTGGATCCGCTCCGCGATCGTCAGTCCGGGTGCGTCCGCATCGACGATGAACGCCGAGAGGCCGCGCGCGCCCGGCGCCTCGCCGCTCCGCGCGAACACCACGTACCAGTCGGCGATGCCGCCGTTGGAGATGTACGTCTTCTCCCCGTCGAGGCGGAACCCGTCGCCGTCGGCGCTCGCCGTGGTCGCCATCGCCGCCACGTCGGAGCCCGCTTCGGGCTCGGTGAGCGCGAAGGCGGGGATCGCCCTGCCGGCGGCGATGTCCGGCAGGCGCCGCTTCTGCTCGGCGGTGCCGAACAGCGACACCGGTCCGCTGCCCAGCCCTTGCAGCGCGAAGGCGAAGTCGGCGAGGCCGTCGTGATACGCCAGCGTCTCCCGCGCGAGGCAGAGGGTCCGCACGTCGAACCGGCCGCCGTCGTCCTCGACCACGGTCGGTGTGAGCAGCCCGGCCCCGCCCATCGCCGCCACCAGCCGCCGGCACGAGCCGTCCGCATCGTGGTGGTCGACGAGCCCCGCGACCCGCGTCTTCGCGAACGCCGCCACCTGCTCCCGCCACACCGCATGACGCGGCTCGAAGAACGGCCAGCCGAGGAAGCTCAAGTCAGGCATCAGTTCCCCTCGAACACCGGCTTGCGCTTCGCGGCGAAGGCCTCGAAGGCGCGGCGGAAGTCGGCGGTGGTCATGCAGAGCGCCTGCGCCACCGCCTCGGCGTCGATCGCCGCGTTGACGCCCATCGCCCACTCCATCTCGAGCATGCGCTTGGTCATGGCGTTGGCGAAGGCCGGCCCGGCGGCGAGCGAGGCCGCCAGCGCCGCCGACTCGTCCGCGAGCGCCTCGGGCTCGACGAGCCGGTTGAGAAAACCCCACCGCTCGGCCTCGTCGCCGCCAAGCGTCCGCCCGGTGAAGAGCAGCTCCGCCGCCCGCCCCTGGCCGACGATGCGGGGCAGCATGGCGCAGGCCCCCATGTCGCAGCCGGCGAGGCCGACGCGGTTGAACAGGAAGGCGATCCTGGCCCGCGCGGTCCCGATCCGGAGGTCGGAGGCCATGGCGAGGATCGCGCCTGCCCCTGCGCAGACGCCGTCGATCGCGGCCACGATCGGCTGCGGGCAGCCCCGCATCGCCTTGACCAGGTTGCCGGTCATGGTGGTGAAGGCGAGCAGCCCCTTGGTGTCCTTGTCGAGGAGCGGGCCGATGATCTCGAACACGTCGCCGCCGGAGGAGAAGTTCCCCTCCGCCCCGGTTACCACGAGGGCCTTCACCGCATCGTCCCCTGCGGCCGCCTGGAACAGCGCCAGGAGCTCGGCATAGGAGTCGAAGGTCAGCGGGTTCTTCCGCTCCGGCCGGTCCAGCGTCACCGTCGCCACCGCGCCGTCGATGGCGAGGCCCACATGCTCTGCGGTGAAGGCGGCGAGGGCGGTCATCGCCGACACGCCGCCGCTCGAAGGGTCCCGTTGGTGGCGCCGCCTTCGTTCGCAACCCCCTCCCGAACGCGCAAGAGCGCGTTCGACCTCCCCTCAAGGGGGAGGTTGACGTCGCGCCTTGGATTTGCGCCCACGAGACCACTACGCCGACGCCAACCTCCCCCTTGAGGGGAGGTCGGAATTCGTACTTGCGAATTCCGGGAGGGGGTGTCTTCCCACCCTCGCGCGCGACCGAAATGCGCAGTGCGCCAGTGGCCCATCACCCCCGCCCCCCTCGCGCGATCGACGCGCTCACCGAGGCCTTGACCTTGGCGAGCCGCTCCATGGTGGCGGCGATGTCCTTGTCGCCGAGGTCGGTGAGCAGCTCCGCCACCCAGGCCTCGTGCGCCGCCGCCATCCGGCCGAAATGCTCGCGGCCGTATCGGCTGAGGCGGATGAGCTGCGAGCGGCGGTCGTGGGGCGACGGGCGGCGCTCGACGTAGCCGGCCTTCACCAGCCGGTCGACGAGGCTGGTCACGTTCCCGGCCGACACCATCATCCGCTTCGACACTTCGCCGAGCGTCATGCCGTGGTCGAGCCGCCAGAGCTGCGCCATCAGGTCGAAGCGGGGCAGCGTCTCGTCGAACTCGCGGCGGAGCCGGCGCCGCACCTCGGCCTCGATCAGCGTCGTGCAGGTGAGGAGCCTGAGCCATAGCCGAAGCTCCGCCTTGTGGTCGACCTCGGCCACCTTGGTCTCCGCATCGAGCCTCGGCTGGCCGTCCACCGCCTCACGTCTCCCCGCCGTCGATCGCGATCGCCTGGCCGTTGACCGCGGCCGCATCGGCGCCGGCGAGCCAAACGACCGCCCCGGCCACTTCCTCGACGCGGATCAGCCGTCCTTGCGGGTTGTGCTTGTGGAAGTCGGCGGTGATGTCTTCAGCCGCCCGCCCGGTCTTCGCCGCGATCCGCGCCGCGCCGTCGTGGACGAGATCGGTGTCGACATAGCCGGGGCAGAGCGCGTTGACCGTCACGCCCGTCCTCGCCACCTCCTGCGCCAGCGATCGCGTCAGGCCGACCACGGCGTGCTTGGAGGCGCAATAGGCGGTGACGTAGGGGTAGCCCTTCAGGCCGGCGATCGAGGCGATCGAGATGATGCGGCCGAAGCCGCGGCCGATCATGCCCGGCAGCACGGCGCGGGTCGCGACAACGACGCTTTCGAAATTCACCGCCATCAGCCGCCGGTAGAGCGCGAGATCCGATTTCACGAAGGGCGCGCTGTCGGCGATGCCGGCATTGTTGACGAGCACGTCGACGTCGAGCCCCCCGAGGCTCTCGGCGAGCGCCGCCTCGTCGGTCACGTCGACGCTGATCCACCTGGCCGCCTCTCCGGCGGCGACCGTCGCTTCCAGCGCCGGGACAGCCCGGCCGAGCACGGTCACCTCATGGCCGGCGCGGGTCAGTGCGGCGGCCACCGCCCGGCCGATGCCGCGTCCCCCGCCGGTCACCACCGCCTGCTTCCCCGCGGCTGTCATCCGGCGCTTCCCTCGTCAATTCGTTTAGGCTTAAAATATCCCAATCGGGGTTCGGTGCAAGCCGTGGCGCCGCCGGTGATCGGAGCGTGGGAAGAAGTGGGCATGCCGCGGCCGTTGGACACGCTGACTCGAACTGCCCAACCTCCGCTCATGCCCGCGCACGCACGAGCGTGTGAAGGAATGTCCTGGACTACCGCCAGTGCGTCCTTCGAGGCTCGCGCAAAGCGCTCGCACCTCAGGATGAGGAACTTTGGGGTTTCCACAAGCGGCGCAATGACTTGTGCCATGTGTGGAGCCAAACCACACCCTCATCCTGAGGTGCTCGCCGCGATTGCGGCGAGCCTCGAAGGACGCACGACGGAAATCCAGGGTCGTCGACGTCGGTCGACCCCTCCCGCCAACATGTGCGAATCCTTTAGGCGTCCGGGAGAGAAGAACCCATTACCGACGCGGCACAGTGCGCCATGACCGGTGACGCCAGGCTCCACGAAGATCGTCCCGCGGCGCATGTCCGGCGCCTCACGCTCGACGACCCGGCGACGCGGAACGCACTCGGCCTGGAGATGCGCGCGGCCCTCGTCGACTCCCTTCGCATGGCGGCGGAAGATCGCGACTGCCGGGTGGTGATCGTTACCGGCACGGGAAAGGTCTTCGCCTCGGGCTCCGATATCCGCATGCTCGCCGCGAGCGTGCCGGAGACGGTCGCGCGCGCCGAAATCCGCGCGCTCTGGGAGGCGCTTCTTCTGTTCCCGAAGCCGCTCGTCGCGGCGCTCAACGGCCATGCCCTCGGCGGCGGGCTTGAACTCGCGCTCTGTGCCGACATCGTCCTCGCGGCAGGCGGTGTCAAACTCGGCAGTCCCGAGCCGAAGCTCGGCATCATGCCCGGCGGCGGCGCGACGCAGCGGCTCGTCCGCTCCCTTGGCTGGCATCGCGCCATGCGCCTCCTCCTCACCGCCGAGCCGATTCCCGTCGAGACCGCCGAGGCCTGGGGGCTGGTCGCCGAGGTCTGCGACGCGGCCGACCTGCCGGCCCGCGCGCTCGCGATGGCGGCGGCGATCGCGGCCTTGCCGCCGCTTGCCCTCGCCGCGATCAAGCGCGCCGCGCGCGACGGGGCTGCCGTATCGCTGGAAGCCGGGCTGGAGTTGGAGAAGCAGGCCTTCGTCGAGGTCTT
>JALHRF010000201.1 GCA_022841545.1 Bauldia sp.
GAGACCGGCGGCGCCGGTCTCGGCCTGTCCATCGCCCGCTCCATCGTGCTCGCCCACGGCGGCGAGCTGACCCTCTCGAACCGCAAGTCCGGCGGCCTTCACGCTGAGGTCCGGCTGCCGAAGCCTGACGCGGGATAGGCGGATTGCGGTCTCGCTGCGCACCAGGTCCGTGTCCGCCGCGGCGTGCGGGAGCCACTCCGTGGCAACGGCCCGGCCGGCGTCGGCCAGGCGCCGCGCGCCTCGAGGAAACAAATCCGCACGACTTTATCCCCGCTTCGAAATCCTCGCTTATGCTCGTGTCATTCCTGCTCGCGAGGGGCGCCATCCGGAGGTGGTCCATTGGCGGAGCGGGGAGCGGCGCTTCACGGCTGTCTCACACACCGCCGTGGGGAAGTCCGGGTGAGGACTGTCGTCACTACAGACGGCCGCCTTCAAGGCTTGAACCGGCCCTTGCGGGGGTCGGCGAAGAGCGCCGAGCCCGGAAGCTCAAAACCGCCGCGGCGGGCGCTTGCCCGAGCGCCAGACTGCAATACCCCCCGCCGGGTGGCTCAATCCCGGCAGGCCGGGTGGCTCAATCCCGGCCGGCGCTTCGGAAGCGCCCGCCACCCCTCGTTCGAGGGGAGTCGCGAACACCCATCCCCCGGCCCGCAAGCGGGCGCGGTGCCGGGAACTCGCGCCTGTGCCGGCCCCGGCCCCGCCCCGCGAGCATGGCGGGTGTCGTCGCGAGACACCAGGTCGCGATGCATGTCCCCGAGCGAAGGATGCTACTCCCCCTCGACCTGCTCGGCCCAGCTCTTCGCCCCGCTCTCGCCGTTGAGGAAGGGGAGCACAGTCGGTGCGAACCGCGGCGAGGCAAAGACTTCGTAATGGGTCAGGTCGGGGAGGATCGCGAGCCGGTTCTGCGACATGTGCTCCCGCATCCAGCCGGCATCCCTGAGCCCGCCGCCGAGAAGCTGGTAGAACGCGACGATGTGCTCGGGGCGGAACATGTCGCTGTCGCCATAGACCAGCATCACCGGCATCGTCAGCGTCTTCACGTCCTCGGCCCAGTTGAAGGGCTGGCGCATCAGCGCCCCCATCGCGTCGAGAAGCTTCGGGAACTCGGACACGTCCGGCGCGACGGCCGCATAGGACTGGTACATCGGCGTCTCCTTCATCATCTCGGCCATCCCGGCGCCGACGGCGGCCTGCATCGGCAGCATCTCCGGAAAGAAGCCATCCTGGGCAAATCCCGCCGAAGCGATCACCAGCCGCCGCAGCTTGTCCGGATGCTGGACCGCCAGCCGGAACGCGGCGCCGCCGCCGAAGGAATAGCCGACCACGTCGACCTGTTCGTAGCCGAGCGTGTCGAGCACGACCGCCAGGTCGTCGCCGATGTCCGTGAGGTCGATCGGCCGGTCGCCGAGCTGCGTGCGCCCGTGGCCGTGAAGGTCAACGCCGATGACCTCGCGGCCCTCGGCCAGCGTCGCGAGGTTCGGCCCGAACATCTCGGTCAACCCGAGCCCGCCATGGAGGAGGAGCAGCGGCTCGCCCTCGCCATAGATCGCGCAATAGTAGTTCACGCCGTTGGCCAGGACGTGGCCGGTCGCTTTGGGTGCAATCGGTGTTCCCATTATGGGGGCTCCATCTTCGGCGGCCTGGGCCGGCGTCGCGAGCGTGGCCGCGGCGGTGACGAGGAGGGCGAGAAGCGTCGTCTTGAGCATCGTGGTCTCCGCCATGTCGGGGCTGCGATACCCTCACGACGAACGGACCAATGCGGTCTCGACGCGGCGCGTCGGAAGAATCGGCGAGGATCGGAGCAGTCGGGTCAGGCGCTACGGCGCCGGCAATTCGCCGCCGATCTCGACCGCCTTGGTCTTCTTGTCATAGACGCAGATCGCCGCGATCTCGGTGTCCGCGCCCTTGGCCCTGCCGGTCAGCAGCACCAGCCCATAGCTCTGCGACCCGAAAGGGTCCACCAGGGCCTCCGGGGTCGCGAACATCGGCTCGGCTGCGGTGAGGCACGCCGCCTCGACGTCGGCCCGGAACTGCTCCCACGCGTCGTCGGATGCACCAAACACGGGGACCGCCGAAGCCGCGGCCAGGGCGATGGCCAGGACGAAACGCATCGTATCTCCAGTTCTGTTCGGCTCAGCCTCGCGCTGCAGAGTCTTGCATCTGGGCGAACGGCGTAGTCCGCAACCTCGCGAGCAACGGAAGGAGGCCCCTAAGCCTCCTGGCGCGCCGCCAACGCGCTGCCCTGCGCCTCGGCAAGGAACTCGCGAATCTCCCTTACTTCACCGGACGCGCCTCGCGCCTCGGCGGCCAGGAGCAGCGCCCCGAGCAGCCGGTCGACGGCATCCGCCTCCTCGGCCGGCCATTGCTTGCGGTATTCGGACCGTGCCAGGCCGCGAAACGCATCCTGCTTCCAACCGTTGACGGGGCCGCCGTCGGCGGCGATCAGCTCGAAGTAGCGGGGCAGGAGCGCGCGAAAATCATCGGTTGTCGTCCCCTCGATCGTCTCGGCAAGGGAGCCGGCGTGGGCCGCAATCAGTTCGGGAGGGACCTCCGGGACCGGAGTCATGCGCAGGAGCCGCTCTTCCAGCGGCCCGAGGCTGCCCGGCTCGCACGGCGCCGCGCCACTGGTGCCGAAGGAATACCGCGAGAAGACGCGATAGGCCTCCGATATTGCCGCTTTCACTCCCTGATCCATGTACCTTCCCGCCCCAGCCTCGCGTGTTGAGGCTAACGGCATGAAGGTGAGTCGGCTGTGAAGCAGGTCTCAGGGCAGACGGAACCGCTGCTCGGGGACCGTCGGCCCCGGGCGGAAAACGTTGGCATGACCCGGTGCGCTGGTGGCTCCGGGCACTTGGAAAGGGTTGGTCAGAAACCGCCGGTCCGGCGCGCAATAATGCGCTTCTTCGGCGCCGGCAGAAGGCCCTCGCGCTGCGCCTGCTTGCGGGCCAGCTTGCGGGCGCGACGGACGGCCTCGCCCTTCTCCCGGGCACGGGCCTCGGACGGCTTCTCGTAGTAGCGCTTGCGCTTCAGCTCACGGAAGATGCCTTCACGCTGCATCTTCTTCTTGAGCACCTTCATCGCCTGGTCGACGTTGTTGTCACGAACGAAAATCTGCACTCAAGGCTCCTTTGCCGCGGTCGCGCCGCGAAATCCGGTGGTCGAAAACCCCTGGCGCCGGCTGTCGCAAAAGGACAATCGGTCCCGAGAAAGCGCGCCAAGGATGCTGCTTTGGGCGCGAACTTAGTCTGTTCCCGGTGGTTTTTCCAGCGTCTCCCACGAAATTATTGATGGCGCCTTCGATCCCTTTCCGGCGTGCAGATTGGGTGGAACGGGAATGCCATCCGAGACATTATTGAGTTCACCCTGGAGGTGTTCCCCATGACGCACGACCGGAATTCAGCCCAAAGCGACCAGAATCAGACGTCTGACGCCGAGAAACCGCGCAAGAAGAAGGACGTTGGAAGCGGAGTGCCGACCCCGGTTCGACCCGCCGGCCCGGAATCGATGCGTGATCCCCCCAAGCGATGGGACAAGGTGGATCAGGCGGATGACGAATCGTTCCCGGCCAGCGATCCGCCCGGAAACTACTGATCTCGCGAAGCTGGATCGTCGTTGGCCTTGGTTCCCGCCGGCCCCGAATACGGATAGTCTCAATTCGAGAAGCTCCACCGGATTGGTGGAGTTGCTCGTTGTCGTGGTGGTTCCGACACTTGCGGCGGCTTCGGCGCTGCGGGTGGCAAATGTCGGAATCGGACAAACGAGCCAGCATTTCCGGGGACGCCGAGGGAGACAATGGAAAAACTGACCCGCTTCTCGGTCGCGCCGCTCGCGACCATGACCCGCCGCCTTGCCGACGTCGCCTCCGGCCGGTTGCCGCCGGACCTCGTGATCACCGGGGCAAGGCTGCTTTCGACCTATTCGGAACGCATGCTCGACGGCTGCGAGCTGTGGGTGACGGGCGGCCGCATCGCCGCCATCCAGCCCGCCGGCGCGCACAAGAAGTCGGGCAACGGCACCGCCGAAGTCTACGACGCGGCGGGCGGCATCCTGGCGCCCGGCCTCTGCGACCCGCACATCCACATCGAATCGAGCATGGTCACGGCCTGCGCCTATGCCGAGGCCGCGCTTCTCAACGGCACGACGACCATCTTTTGCGACAGCCACGAAATCGGCAACGTGATGGATGTCGCCGGCGTGGAGGCGATGCTGGAGGATGCGCGCGAAGCCCCGCTCTCGATCTTCCTCACCGTGCCGAGCACGGTGCCGGCCACCTCGCCGGAGTTCGAGACGGCCGGCGGCGACCTCACCGCCGAGAAGATCGGCGCGCTCTTCGACCGCTGGCCCGAAGCCGTCGCCCTCGGCGAGAAGATGGACTTCGTCCAGGTCACCATGGGCGACGAGCGGAGCCACGCCATCCTTGCCGCGGCACTCTCGCGCGGCAAGCCTGTCTCAGGTCACATCTACGGACGCGAATTCGTCGCCGCCTATGCGGCCAGCGGCATCACCGATACCCACGAGGCGATCGACCGCGAGATCGCCAACGACTTCATCGAAGCCGGGATCTGGGTGTTCCTGCGCGGCGGCAACCCCGGCACGCCTTGGAACTCGATCGTCGAGGCGTCGAAGGCGATCACGGAGCTCGGCGCGTCCACGAAGCGCATCTGCGTCTGCACGGACGACCGCGATGCCGACGACATCCTGATGTTCGGCCAGGACTGGGTGGTGAGGGAGGCCGTCCGGCTCGGCATCCCGAAGCTCACCGCCTGGAGCATGGGGTCCCTCCACGGCGCGACCCGCTTCGGCATGGACGGGGAGATCGGCGGCCTCGGCGGCGGCCGGCGCGCCGACCTCGTCCTTCTCGACGACGATCTCAAGCCGCAATCGACCTGGTACGGCGGCGCGATGGTGGTGAAGGACCGGAAAGTGACGCCGGTCCTCGATGCGGCGCTTTCGGCCCGCTACCAATATCCGAAGGCCGCCTACAGCACGGTGAAGCTCAAGCCTGGCCTGAAGCTCACGCCGGACATGCCTGACCGGCCGGTCTTCGCCAACGCGATCCGCACGGCGCTGCCGGGCATCGTCCTCTTCCATGACAAGGTCGCGATCAAACCCGAGAAGGAGTGGCAGACGCTCTTCGACCGCGACGGCCTCTGCTTCGTCACCGTGGTCGAGCGCCACGGCAAGTCGAACGGCAACGTCGCCCACGGCCTCCTCAAGGACTTCGGACTGAAGCGCGGCGCGGTCGCGAGCAGCGTCGGCCATGACAGCCACAACATCATCATCGCCGGAACCAACGAGGCCGACATGCAGGTGGCGCTCGACGCGGTGGCGAAGACACAAGGGGGCGTCGTGGTGGTGGCCGACGGCAAGGTGCTTGCCTCCGTCCCGCTCCCGATCGCCGGACTTCTCTCGGACAAGCGGGTCGGCGAGGTCGCGGAGGAAGTGCAGGCGCTGAAGGTCGAATGGGACGCGGCCGGCTGTACCATCCCCTACATGGGGTTCAACCTCATCCCGCTATCGGTGATCCCGGAGATCCGCATCACCGACAAGGGCCTGGTGCTCGTTCCGGGCATGAAGATCGTGCCGCTGTTCGAGCCGTCGAACCAGCTCTGATGGACTAGCGGCGGCGGCCCGGCGGCCTGGTTTCGCTCGGGCCCCGCTTCGGATCGTCGGACGCGTTGTTCTCGCGGGCGCCCTGCCGGTCGCTACCGCCGGTCTCCTGTCCGTGTTCGGGATGGCCGGCGTCGCCGACCCTGGCGCCGCTGCCGGCCTTGCCGGGCTCTGGCTTGGTCTCGTTCGCCATCGTTCACTGTCCCTCAATAGCCGCCGATGATCGGAAGGATCTCACCGGTAATGTAGCTCGAACACTGGGGCGAGGCGAGGAAGACATAGGCCGGCGCGATCTCCTCCGGCTGCGCCGGCCGCTTCATCGGCGTCTGCGCTCCGAACTCGGCAACATCGCCCGCCGCCTTGTCCGCCGGGTTGAGCGGCGTCCAGACGGGGCCCGGCGCGACGGCGTTGACGCGTATGCCGCGCGGCACGAGGTGCGCAGCGAGGGCACGCGTGAAGGCGTGGATTCCGCCCTTGGTCATCGAGTAGTCGAGGAGGTCCTTGCTGCCATGCATCCCGGTCACCGACCCGGTATTGACGATGGCGTCGCCCACGTCCATGCGCTCGACCGCCGCCTGGCTCATGTGGAAGTAGCCGTAGAGGTTGGTCTTCAGCGTTTCGTCGAACTGCTCCGCGGTCAGGTCCTCGAAGCTCGGCACGTGAAGCTGGAAGGCGGCGTTGTTGACGAGCACGTTCAGCCCGCCGAATGACTTGACCGTCCGTGCGACGGCGGCACGACAAGCCTTGCGGTCCCGCACGTCCGCCGCAATCGCCAGCCCCTTGCGGCCTTCGGCCTCGATGGCCTCGACCGTGACGCGGGCGTCGCTGTCCTCGCTCAGATAGGTGATGACGACGTCAGCCCCTTCGCGGGCAAAGAGCACGGCCACCGCGCGGCCGATGCCGGAGTCGCCACCGGTAATGATGGCGACTTTGTCCTTCAGCTTGCCGGAGCCCCGGTAGAACGGGGCATCGTACATCGGCGCGGGGTCGAGCGCCGCTTCCCGCCCTGGCTTCCGAAGGTGCTGCTTCGGGAACGGAAGTTCGGGGTAGCGGCGGGCGCCGGCCTGCATGGCGCCCGTCTTCTTCGCCTTGCCGCCCGCACGATCCTTGCGGTCGGTCCCGCTCTGGATCTTTCGCTGACGCTGTGCAGTGGCGCTGGTGCGGGCGGCCATGGCGATCACCGAGCGTCGACGGGGCGCCGGCCCAGGCGCGTGCCGAACAGGCCGTCGCGGTCGGGCAACGGAGAGTTGAGACCACCGAACCAACCGGCAAGCGCGCCGAAGACCAGCGCGATGACGCTGACGATGCCTGCGCCCGAAGCCGCCTTGCGCGCCGCGTCCGCGGCCTCGCGGGCCTCTGCCTCCGCCGTGGCGACCGCTTCCTCATACTCCGCCTGCCACGTCGTCAGCTGCTCGCGGGCCTCATCCGGCGTCGTGCCCGTAGCGCGGGCAAAGGCGTCGACAGCGCGGTCCATGGCGGGGCCGGCAGCGTCGCCCTCGGCCGTGAAAGCGCCGCGGGCCATGGAGATCAGCGCCGTGCGCGCGGCCTCGGGGTCGTTGACGCCGATCGCGTCGTTGAGGCTCGTCTCGACCCCGCTGAACGGATCGACTGCCTCGGTGACCGCCGGAGCGACGCCGGCAACCGCGCCCGCCGCCGAACCGGCGACAGTGCCGAGCGCGGAGAAGGCGCCGCCGACGATGCCGCCGATGGCGGTGGTCAGCAGGTAGAGGATGACCAGCGTCGTCGCCGCCCAGGCCACCAGGCCGTGCCACGCCGCCGTCGTCGTACCCGGCCGGCCGGACAGACGTCCGGCCGTCACACCGCCGGCCCAGGCAGCGAGGATACCGGAGAGCGTCCACCAGATGATCGCGATCACGGTCATCGTGCCGGCGTCGGGATTGTCGCCCCGCGTGGGATCGACGAAGGCAAGGCCGATCGCCCCGCCGAGCACGGCCAGCAGCACCTGCACGACCAGCGCGACGACCACGCCGGCCAGCACCGCGCGCCAGGAGACGGGGCGCTCGAGCTCCACCGGACCAGATTCCTCCACCACGGCAATATTCACCTCGGGCGGCATGGACATGGAAGGCTCCTTAATGAATGGAACAATGAAGAACGGGGCCGGCTCGCTCCGAATTGGCTGGCACGGCTGGCAAGACAAGTTTCCAGGAGGCAGACGGTTCCGTTTCGGTCAGGCGATATTTTCGCCGGCTAACGGCTTCGGGGTGAAGCGCCCGGCGATGAGCCCGCGCTTGCCCCCGCGCAGGAAATCCACGCCTGGCACCTCGATGACGGCGTAGAGTGTCTCGTCATGGAACGGGCTGTCGGCGGGCGATGCTTCTCCGTCTTGCGACGCCAACCGCTCCGCGTCGGACGCAACGCGTCGTGCATCCTCGGCGGAGTAGGCACGAACCACGACCTCGCCATGTAACGCGTCACGGGCAAAACGCCGGTCGTGCCGCGCCGTGGTGGGGACCAGCCTGAAGATCGCGAGCCGGGCCGTTTCGTCCGCACCCCTCGCCTCAGGCTGGTCCACGACGCTCATGATCAGGCGGCCTCGGCGTTGACGCGGCCCTTGGCCACGTCGGTGAGGATCTCGTCCGCTTCCTTCTCTTCCTCGAGTGTCTCGACCAGGACCGACGCGCAATCGGGCCGTCCGAGCTGCTTCGCCCAGGTCGCCAGCGTGCCGTAGCGGGTGATCTCGTAATGCTCCACCGCCTGCGCGGCCGCGATGATCGCCGCATCGAGCACCTGCTTGTCGGCCACGTCCCCGACGATCTCGTCGGCCTCCTTGAGGATCCCGTCCATGGCCGGACAGTCGATGGCCTTCGGCTCCGCGCCGTGCATCTCGAAGACCTGTTCGAGCCGCTCGACATGCGTCCTGGTCTGCTCCAGATGCTCGCTGAGTGCCTGCTGAAGCCCCGGGTCGGTGGCCTTCTTGATCATCTTCGGCAGCGCCTTGAGAATCTGGTTCTCCGCGTAGTAGACGTCCCTGAGGGTGTGGACGAAGAGATCGTCCAACGTGGTGATATCCTTGCTGAAAACGCCCATCGCTTGGCTCCGGATCGGGTTGGATCGAACGACCGGGCGGTGGCCACGCGGCCATACCGTCCCTGCGCCCACAACGCCATCTGCAACGCACGGTTCCTTCCGTCCCCAATTTTCGGCCGCGCGGTTGATCGGCGGCGGCGATGGGTTAGGTTTCGGGGCGTGTCGTCTCCTTTCGCCCCTCCAGTCCCGCCCATGCTCGCCCAGAGGGTGAGCGCATTGCCCGTTGAAGATGGCTGGATCTTCGAACCGAAGTGGGACGGCTTCCGTGCCCTCGTCTTCAAGGACGGCGACGGGATCTACGTCCAGAGCAGGGATGAGAAACCCCTCGCCCGCTACTACCCCGAGCTCCTTCCGCCGCTGGTCGCGCAACTCCCGCCGCACTGCGTGCTCGATGGCGAAATCGTCATTGCCCGCGACGGCGCCCTCGATTTCGACGCGCTCCAGCTCCGCCTCCATCCCGCCGAGTCGCGTGTGAAGCTGCTCGCGCGCGAGATTCCCGCCGCAATCGTCTTCTTCGATCTTCTTGCGCTCGACCGCCGCGACCTTCGCGATACGCCGTTCATCGAACGGCGGGCGGAACTCGAACGCATCCTCAGGGACGCCGTTCCGCCGCTCTACATCACCCCCGCGACCGAGGATCGGGCCATCGCCGGCGACTGGTTCCGCCGTTTCGAGGGGGCCGGGCTCGACGGGGTCATGGCGAAGCGGGCCGACGGCCGGTACGAGCCGAACAAGCGGGTGATGCTCAAGGTCAAGCACGAGCGTGAGTGCGACTGCGTCGTCGCCGGGTTCCGCTGGCACAAGGGATCGGAGCGGACGGCCGTTGGCTCCCTCCTTCTCGGCCTCCATGACGACGGCGGCGCGCTCCAGCACGTCGGGGTGTGCGGCAGCTTCACCGCTTCGAGGCGCACGGAACTGGTCGCGTTTCTGGCGCCGTACCGCGCTACGGACCTAACCGATCACCCCTGGAGGGAATGGGCCGCCGCCGAGGCGGCCGGTGGATCGAGCCGCCGGCCGGGTGCCGGAAGCCGGTGGAGCCAGGGCAAGGATCTCTCATGGGAGCCCCTCCGCCCGGAGCTCGTCGTCGAGGTCGCCTACGATCACATGCAGGGCGGACGTTTCCGCCACACCGCCCAGTTCCGCCGCTGGCGCCCGGACAAGAACCCTCGCGATTGCACCTTCGCCCAGCTCGAAGTGGTCGCCCCGGAAGAACTCGCGGCGATCTTCGGCAGCGTGGGGCGGGCGGGCTGAGCACCGCCGGCACTATGACGCGATGTGGCAGCGGAGCGGATGAGGGGCGCGGTTACGGGAACCCACGGCAGCG
>JALHRF010000202.1 GCA_022841545.1 Bauldia sp.
GCCCCCGCCGCCGCAGCGCCAGCCGCAGCAGCAGGTGGCCGCGCCACCGCCGCCGCAGAGCGATTATGCCAAGCGTCCGCCGGTGCCGCGGCCCGCTCCGGGGAAGCCGGACTACCGCCCGCGGCAGGCCGAACTCGACAAGCATGGCCGCCCGCTTCCGCGCGACGCCCGCCAGATCGACGACGAACTGGAGATTCCGGCTTTCCTTCGCCGTCAGGCAAACTGAAACAACCGAAACAATAAGCCTTGAAGACCCGGTGCGGCGCCCCCGCACCGGGTCTTATCTTTTTGATAATGCTCGTGAATCGGACCGGCCGGGATGTTTCAAAGCCGTTACAGAAGGTGATTTTGCGATAGGCCCGCCCACGGATAGTCTTCGATTCGAAGAGGGCGCTGGGGCAGTCGCGTAAGCCCGGCCGAAAGTGAAGCCAGAGTATCGGACCTTCACCTGAGCCGGAAGTACCCCCCAAGCCGTCGGGCCGCGAAAGCGGTGGGGATTGAAGGTCAAGGGGCGGGTGCCGGAATGGGGACACGGCGTAACGGGGCACAGACGACACTCGCCAATCGGGCGACGTTGTCTGGTGTTGGTGTCCATAGCGGTCACGCTGCATCGGTGACCCTGCACCCGGCCGAAGCGGACAGCGGCATCTATTTCTACCGGACCAACCTCGACGGTGGCCGGGATTGCGAGATTCCCGCCGACTACCGTCACGTCAGCGCGACGGACCTTTGCACGACGATCGGCGGCTCGGGCGCCTCGGTGGCGACCATCGAGCATGTGCTGGCGACGCTTCGCGGCATGGAAATCGACAACTGCATGATCGAGGTCGACGGTCCCGAAGTCCCGGTGATGGACGGCAGCGCCGAGGCCTTCATCGATGCGATCGACCAGGCCGGCGTCGAGACGCTGTCCAGGGCCCGCCGCTACATCAAGGTGAAGAAGACCGTCCGCGTCGAACTCGGCAGCAGCTACGCCGAGTTTCGCCCGCACGATTGTCGCCGCCTCGAGATCGAGATCGATTTCGCTAATCCGCTGGTTGGCCGGCAGCGCTACGCCGCCGACATGACGGCCGACAGCTTCCGCCGCGATATCGGCCGGGCTCGCACCTTCGGCTTTTACTCCGACGTGAAGAATCTCTGGGCCCGCGGCTTCGCCCTCGGCGCCTCGCTCGACAACGCGATCGTGATTGCCGAGGATCGCGTGATGAATCCCGAGGGCCTGCGCTACAAGGACGAGTTCGTCCGTCACAAGGCCCTCGATGCGGTGGGCGACCTTGCCCTCGCCGGCGCTCCGATCCTCGGCTGCTACCGCTCGTATCGCGGCGGCCACAAGCTCAACGTCATGGCCGTCGAGACGCTTCTTGCCGACCGCGACGCGTGGAGCCTGGTTGAAATGCCGGTGCGCCGCGAGAGCGGGCATGCCGACCTCCAGGCCGGCGTCGGCGTCGCCGCCTTTGGCCCCGAAGTTTCCTGATACTTCGGCGCCGGGTTTCCCCCGTTTCGCCATAAACCTGGGCAAGATAGTTCGTGCCTCATGTTGGCGCGGACATGGATTTTGCGCTAAACAGGCGCGACAGGAATTGTCGCTTCTCATAAGGACATGCCGGCGGTCGCGGCCGGCGTCAGCGGGGGATTGATGCGCACTGTCGGGTCGGGGCGGAGAATCACCGGGCGGCGCCTTGCCTCCGCCGCGGCGGTCGTCGCCATTGTCGGCGGGTCGGCGTTCCTGTCCGCGTGCAACAAGAGCGTCGAAGGCACGCTCGCCGCCTATGCCGACGATCAGCCGGCCGGCGTCCTCTACAATCGTGGCCTCGGCTACATGAACGCCGGGAAGTTCAACGACGCGATCGACGAATTCGAGGAGGTCGATCGCCAGCATCCCTATTCCGAAGAGGCGCGTAAGGCGCTGGTGATGACCGCCTTCGCCAGCTACCGGCGCGGCGACTACGACACCGCCATCGCCACCTGCCAGCGCTACCTGACGCTCTATCCCGGCAGCGACGATGCTCCCTATGCCCAGTACATCATGGGGCAGTCCTATTTCGCCCAGATCAAGGACGTAACGCGCGATCAGGAGACGACGCGGAAGGCGATGAACTCGATGCAGATCATCGTCGAGCGTTACCCGGATTCGGAATACGCCACGGACGCGAATCAGAAGCTGATCGTGACCCGCGACCAGCTCGCCGGGAAGGAGATGCAGGTCGGGCGCTATTATCTCGAGCAGCGCCAGTACGTCGCGGCGATCAACCGCTTCAACGTCGTCGTCACCGAGTTCCAGGACACCCGCCACGTCGAGGAGGCGCTGGAGCGCCTGGTCGAGGCGAACCTCGCGATGGGCCTCGTGCGCGAGGCGCAGACCGCCGCGGCCGTGCTCGGCCACAATTTCCCGAACAGCCGCTGGTACAAGGACGCCTACACGCTTCTGCAGAAGAAGGGCGTCTCGCCGGAGAATTTCGGCGGCGCCGTCGGCGAAGCGTTCAACGAGAACTCCGCGACCTGAGGCGCGGGCGGCGCGTGAGGCCATGCTCGTCGCCCTCGCGATCCGCGACATTGTCCTCATCGATCGCCTGAACATCGATTTCGAGCACGGCCTCACCGTGCTTACCGGCGAAACCGGCGCCGGCAAGTCCATCCTCCTCGATGCGCTTTCCCTCGCCCTTGGCGGTCGTGGCGACAGCGCCCTTGTCCGCCACGGCGCCGAGCAGGGCGACGTCACCGCCGTCTTCGATCTCGGCGCCGACCACCCCGCCCGCAGCCTCCTCGCCGAAAGCGGCATTGCGGCGGACGGCGACCTGATCCTGCGCCGCGTCCAGGGCGGCGACGGCCGGAGCCGCGCCTTCGTCAACGATCAGCCGGTCTCGGTGACGCTGCTGCGCCAGCTCGGCGCGGCGCTGGTTGAGATTCACGGCCAGCACGACGACCGCGCCATGGTCGATCCGCATGTGCATCGCGCCCTTCTCGACGCCTTTGGCGGCCTCGATGCGGAGGCGGCAGCGGTGGCTCTGGCGCACCGCGAACGCCGCGAGGCGGAACGTGCGTCGGCCGACCTCCGGAAGCGCATCGATGCGGCCCGGACCGAGGGCGACTATCTCCGCGCCGCGGTCGAGGAGTTGACCGCGCTCGCACCGGAGCCCGGCGAGGAGGACGCGCTTGCCGACCGGCGCCAGACGCTGATGCGGGCGGAGAAGCTCGCCGTCGACATAACCGAGGCGCAGGAGATCGTGGCCGGCGGCGGCAGCCCGGTGCCGACGCTCGCCAGTCTCGTCCGCCGTCTCGAGCGGAAGGCCGCCGATGCGGGGCCGCTCTTCACCGGCGCGATTGCGGCCATAGACCGCGCGCTGGTCGCCTTGGACGAGGCTGCGGCCGCGCTGGAGGCGGCCGCCCGCGCCGCCGAGGCCGATCCGCATGCGCTGGAACGCGCCGAGGAGCGGCTCTTCGCGTTGCGTGCCGCCGGCCGCAAATACGGCGTGATGGTCGCCGACTTGCCGGCGCTGGCTGAGCGGATGTCCGCGGCGCTCGCCGCGCTCGATTCCGGTGAGGAGCAACTCGAGGCGCTCGACCGCGCCGCCGCCGAGGCCAGGGCCCGCTACGACCGGAGTGCGGTCGCGCTCAGCGCCAAACGCCAGAAGGCGGCGCGCCTCCTCGAAAAGGCGGTGACCGCAGAGCTGCCGGCGCTCAAGCTCGATCGGGCGGAGTTCAAGGTCGCGGTCGAATCCGAGCCGGGACAGGGCTCGGAGTTCGGCATCGACACCGTCGGGTTCAACGTCCGCACCAATCCCGGCACCCAGCCTGGGCCGCTGATGAAGATCGCCTCCGGGGGCGAGCTCGCCCGCTTCCTGCTCGCGCTGAAGGTGGCGTTGGCCGATCGCGGCTCCGCCCCGACACTGGTCTTCGACGAGATCGACACCGCCGTGGGCGGCGCGGTGGCGGACGCGATCGGCGCCCGGCTCGCCCGGCTCGCCTCGGGCGTGCAGGTGCTCTCCGTCACCCACGCTCCGCAGGTCGCCGCCCGCGCCGGGGCGCATCTCCTCGTCGCCAAGGACCAGAAGGGCCGCGCCACCGTCACCGGGGTCACCCGCCTCGACGCACCGCGCCGCCGCGAGGAGATCGCCCGCATGCTCGCCGGCGCCACCATCACCGACGAGGCCCGCGCCGCCGCCGACCGGCTGATCCTCGGCGCGGCGTGAGGCTTCTCCGGCCTGCTCCGGGGATCGCGAAATTTGACGAGGATCATTGTTGCCTCGCGTCCCGCGCGGTAGAGGAGCCTCTGCGCGTCGGGGAGGGCAGCCCGTTCGATCTGCTTTCCGCCGCCGACGTCACGGAGGGGGAAGTTGATGACCAGGTCCGAAGGCGCTGGGCGTGCCGCAACGCCGACCATTGTCGGCCCGGCGGCGCCCGAACCAGCTCGTGCGAGGCGTCGGGCCCGCATCGCGGGATTGGCCCTTGCCGCGGGTGTCGCGTTGGCGGCGTTCGATGCCGGCGCGGCCGAGGTCGCGCTGCCGCCCTTCTACGAGGGCATCGCCAGGCTCGCGGCCACCGGCCGGCTGGGCGAGGTGGTGGCGAGCGAGGCCGTCGCCACGCGGATTCCGAATGCGCGGGCGTGGCGCATCGCCTACGTGTCCTCCGATCTCCTCGACCGGCCGACCATCGCCACCGGCCTCGTGATCGCGCCCGAGGGTGACGCGCCGCCGGAGGGCCGGCCGATCATGTCGTGGGCGCACGGGACCACCGGCACGGCCCAGAACTGCGGGCCTTCCCAGGAATGGGATCCGGCGCAGCCGCTGAACGAGTACTTCCTCATCGGCGGGACCTCGTCGACGGATTTCGGCGTCCCGGCGGCAAACGAGTTCATCGCGGCGGGATACGTGCTGGTCGCCACCGACTACCAGGGGCTCGGCGGCGGGGGGACGCACCAGTACGCGATCTCGCAGACGCAGGCCCGGGACGCGATCGACGCGATCCGCGCCGTCGGCAGCATGGGCCTGTCGGGCGCCGGCAGGAAAGCCGCCATCTACGGCTGGTCGCAGGGCGGCGGCGCGGCTCTGTCCGCGGCGAGCAGTCCCGACTACATCGCCCGCACCGGTACCGCGTTCGACGGCATCGACCTGGTCGGCTTCGTCGCCCTCGCGCCGCAGGACGTCGCGGCGATGGCGCCGCCGGGTCCGCTGGACGACGCGGCCTCGGCGAAGATGCTGGCGGGCTTGACGACGGCGTTCACCGACAACGTCTTCGACTTCACCCACTTCTCGATGAACATGTGGGCGACGGCGGCGACCTTCCCCGGCCTGAAGCTGACGGAGATGTTCACGGCGGACGGCGCCAGCGCCATCGACGAGATCTTCTCGAAGAAGTGCATGCATCCGGCCTCGGACACCCTCAACTTCAATTTCGGATCCGACTTCAAGACTCTTCTCAACCCGGCGCCGACGAACCAGCGCGCCTGGGTCGAGGCGATCCTCAAGGGCAGTGTCCAGCCGATCGTGCCGATCGCGCCGGTCATCATCTACTGGGGCACAAAGGATACGACGAACCCGCCGGTCATGGGCGAGAAGTACCGTGACCAGATGTGCAAGATAGGCGGCAACGTCACGCGCGTGCAGTTGCCCGGCGAGCAAAGCCACTTCACCACGCCCGGCGCCTCGCAACCCCTCTACGTTCCCTGGATCGCCGACCGCTTTGCCGGGAAGGCACTCCCCAACGGTTGCGATCCCGGGTAGTCGTCCGGCGAGCCTTGCGGCGGGCAGCGGCGTGGCCGGCGCTTCCGAAGCGCCCGCCACCCCTCGGTCCGCCGAGGAAAAGGACTGACGGCATCCCCCGGCCGCACGGCCGCGCGGGACGGGTCGGCGCGCCGGTCTTCCTGCCATCGCGCGCAGCGTGCGTCGGGGATCGATCCTGACTCGAACGGACCGCAACGCTGCTAGACTTGGTGTCAATCCAGCAACGACGAATCTCCCATGACCGACATCAGCACCAAGCCCGTCGCAGACCTCACCGCCGCCGAGGCGGAGGCCGAGCTCGCCCGCCTTGCCGAGGAGATCGCCGGTCACGACCGCCGCTACTACCAGCAGGACGATCCCCTCGTCTCCGACGCGGCGTATGACGAACTGCGCCGCCGGAACCTCGCCATCGAGGCTCTCTTCCCGAACCTCAAGCGGGCCGACAGCCCGAGCGAGCGGGTCGGCGCCGCGCCGGTCGGGCGCTTCGGCAAGGTCGTTCACAAGGTGCCGATGCTGTCGCTCGACAACGCCTTCGCCGACGACGACGTCATCGAGTTCCTCGCCCGTGTCCGGCGTTTCCTCCGCCTCGCCGCCGACGCGCCGCTCGCCATCACCGCCGAGCCCAAGATCGACGGTCTGTCCTGTTCCATCCGCTACGAGAACGGTCGCCTGGTCACGGCGGCGACCCGTGGCGACGGCTACGAGGGCGAGAACGTCACCCAGAATATCCGCATGGTGCCGGACGTCCCCGACACGTTGCCGAAGGACGCGCCGGAGGTGGTCGAGGTGCGGGGCGAGATCTTCATGCTCCACGAAGACTTCCAGGCGCTCAACCGGCGCCTGGCCGAGGACGGGCTGAAGACCATCGCCAATCCGCGGAGCGGCGCGGCGGGCTCGCTCCGCCAGATCGACGCTGCGGTCACCGCGTCGCGGCCGCTGCATTTCTTCGCCTATACGTGGGGGGAGATGAGCGCCCTGCCGGCCGAGACCCAGAGCGGCATGGTCAAGCTCTTCGCCGCTTGGGGATTCCCCGTCAACCCGCGGATGCGCGTCTGCCGCACCGTCGGCGAAGCGCTCGAATTCTATCGCGAGGAGGAGGCCGGCCGCGCCACCCTTGGGTACGACATCGACGGCGTCGTCTACAAGGTCGACCGGCTGGACCTCCAGGCGCGGCTCGGTTTCGTGTCGCGGAGCCCGCGCTGGGCGATCGCCCACAAGTTCGCCGCCGAGCAGGCGCAGACCTTCCTCCGCGGCATCGACATCCAGGTCGGCCGCACCGGCTCGCTCACCCCCGTCGCCCGCCTCGAGCCGATCACCGTCGGCGGCGTCGTCGTCACCAACGCCACCCTCCACAACGAAGACTACATCAAGGGCATCGGCTCCGACGGCGAGCCGATCCGCGAGGGCAAGGATCTCCGCATCGGCGATACCGTCACGGTGCAGCGCGCCGGCGACGTCATCCCGCAGATCGTCGACGTTGACCTGGCGCGCCGGCCGGCCGACGCCAGGCCGTATGTCTTCCCCACCGTCTGCCCGGTTTGCGGCAGCCACGCGGTTCGCGACATCAACCCCAAGACCGGCCGGCCGGATGCGGTGCGCCGCTGCACCGGCGGCCTGATCTGCGCGGCGCAGGTGGTCGAGAAGCTCAAGCATTTCTGCTCGCGAAACGCCTTCGACATCGAAGGCCTCGGCGACAAGCAGATCGACGCCTTCCACGCCGAGGGGCTGATCACCTCGCCGGCCGACATCTTCACGCTCAAGGCCCGTGATGCAGCCGCGGCCGAGGGCAGCCGCCTGATCGACCGCGAGGGCTACGGCGAGGTCTCGGTCAGGAACCTCTTCGCCGCCATCGACGCCCGCCGGAGCATTCCCCTCCACCGTTTCATCTATGCGCTGGGCATCCGCCACATCGGCGAGACCAATGCCCGCCTTCTCGCCCGGAGCTATGGCACATACGAGGCCATCGAGGCGGCTCTGGTTGCCGCGGCGAAGGGCGATGCCGACGCGCTCGACGACCTCGACGCGATCAACGGCATCGGCGAGACCGTCGCCCAGGCGCTGGTCGATTTCTACGGCGAGGAGCACAACCTCGCCGCCGTCCACGCGCTCCTCGCCGAGATCACGGTCGAGCCAGCGGAAGCGGTCGCCTCGAGCTCGCCGGTCTCGGGCAAGACGGTGGTGTTCACCGGCGCGCTGGAACGGATGACCCGCGACGAGGCCAAGGCGATGGCCGAGCGCCTCGGGGCCAAGGTCGCCGGCTCGGTGTCGAAGAAGACCGACATCCTCGTCGCCGGCCCCGGCGCGGGGTCGAAGCTGAAGGAGGCCGGGAAGCACGGCGTCACGGTGATCGACGAGGCGGGCTGGTTCGATCTCATCGGCGGGTGACGCCTGGTGCGGTGACGCCGGTCACACGACCCGGTCTTCGATTTGTCGTATTCCGGCGCGCCTGAATGCCCCGGTCGGGGATGTTGATGAGGAGAGATCATGTCTGCGCGCCCATGGGCGATCACGAGCCTCGCGATTGCCCTCGCTGCTACAGTTGCCCTTCCCGCCGCCGCCGATGAGGTGGCCAACAGGATCGCCGTCGAGCACCTCTATGCCGGCACGCTCGCCGCGGGTGATGCCGAGCTCGCCGCGATCCTCGCCGCCGACCCGGAGAACGACGATGCCCGCATCGGGCTCGGTACCATCCGCTTCGTCCGCTCGATCGAGAACCTGTCGCAGGGTCTCTACCGCTACGGGCTGAAGACGCCGCGCTCGTTCCTGCTGCCGATCCTCCGCCTGCCGGTGCCGGAGAATCCGAATCCGGAGCCGATCACCTTCGACGATTTCCAGGCGCTCGTCGCCAACTTCTCGAAGGACCTGGCGCTCGCCGAGGAAACGCTGGTCGGCGTCGGTCCCGATGTGAAACTCCGCCTCGACCTCCGGAAGCTCCACTACGACATCAACGGCGACGGCAAGATCCTCGAGGACGAGAGCTTCGTCGCCGTCGTGCAGCAGGTGACCGGCATGCCGAGCGATGCGATGCCGGCGGACCTCACCTTCGCCTTCGACCAGGGCGACGCGCTCTGGCTCCGCGGCTACACCCATGTGCTGATGGGCTTCAGCGACTTCATCACCGCCCACGACTGGCACGAGAGCTTCGAGTCGTCCTTCTTCCACTTTTTCCCGAAGATGGAATCACCGTTCGCGGCGGCGCTCGCCCCCCCGGACGAGAACAACCCGATGTTCGCCGAGGGTGCCCCGATCGCCGACTTCATCTCGTTCTTCCACATCCGCTGGCCGGTGTCGGATCCGGCGCGGATGGCCGGCGTGCGGACCCACATCAAGGCGATGATCGAGCTATCCCGCGAGAGTTGGGATTCGATTGAGGCGGAGACCGACGACGATCTCGAATGGCTGCCCAACGCCCGCCAGAAGAGCCCCTTCGAAAGCATCCAGGTCAGCGCCGAGCAGATCGCCGCCTGGCGTGGCGTCATGGATCAGGCGGAACTGGTCATCGACGGCAAGCGGCTCGTGCCGCACTGGCGGTTCAGCAAGGGCTTCAACCTCGCCCGCGTCTTCGACGAGCCTCGTCCGCTCGACACCGTGCTCTGGATCACCGGCCCCGCGGCGTTGCCCTATCTGGAGGACGGCCCGATCTCGACGTCGGAGGACTGGAACGCGATGATCGAGGCGTTCGGCGGGCGGTTCGGCATCTTCGCCGTCTGGTTCAACTGAACGAAGTCGAGCCCGCCGGGGTGGCCCGGCGGGCTCGTGGCCTCCATTGGGGAGGGGCCTGCTACTGGACCGGCGCCGGAGCGGCCGGATCAACCGCCGGGGCGGCCGGGTCCATGGCCGGGTCGACGACCGGCTGGTTGGCCATGCGCTCGGCCTCGAGATCGGCCAGCGTCTGGAACTCGGGCGCGGCTTCGAGCTGCTCCTGCGTGGCGTTGAGGTAGAGCGAAATGTCGCCGTCCTCGTCGGTGCGCGGCTCGATCGCGGCGAAGTTCACCGCAACGTCCTTCTCGCCGATGCCGAGGAAGCCGCCGACGCCGACGATCACCGCCCTGACGGAGCCGTTCGCATCGAGCAGGATGTCATTGATGTCGCCGAGATTCTCGTCGCTGCCGTTGTAGAGGCTCTGGCCGATCCAGTTGGAGGCAAGATCCTCCTCTGTCGCCTGGGTGCCGATATAAACCTCGTCGGTGGTCGCCGCGACATCCGGAGCAACGGC
>JALHRF010000203.1:0-463 GCA_022841545.1 Bauldia sp.
TCAACTCGCCGTCCAACCCGACCGGCAGCGGCTACAGCCGCGCCGACATCAAGGGCCTCACCGACGTCCTGATGCGGCACCCGCATGTCTGGGTGCTCACCGACGACATGTACGAACACATCGCCTATGACGGCTTCGAGTTCGCGACGCCCGTGCAGGTCGAGCCGGGCCTGAAGGACCGCGCGCTGACGCTGAACGGCGTGTCGAAGGCCTATGCCATGACCGGCTGGCGCATCGGCTTCGCCGGCGGCCCGTCCATGCTGATCAAGGCGATGGCCAAGCTCCAGTCGCAATCGACCACCAACCCCTCGACCATCTCGCAATGGGCGGCCGTCGAGGCGTTGACCGGCCCGCAGGACTTCATCCCGAAGAACGCCGAGATCTTCCGCGAGCGGCGCGACCTCGTGGTGTCGATGCTCAACCAGGCCAAGGGCCTCCACTGCCCGCGGCCGGAGGGCGCCTT
>JALHRF010000203.1:473-9751 GCA_022841545.1 Bauldia sp.
GCCTTCTACGTCTTCCCGTCCTGCGAGGGCGCCCTCGGCAAGACCAGCCCGAAGGGCAAGCAGATCGCCACCGACGAGGACTTCGTCACCGCGCTTCTGGAGGAGGAAGGCGTCGCCGTGGTCCACGGCTCGGCCTTCGGCATGGCGCCGTTCTTCCGCATCTCCTACGCGACCGCGCTGCCGACGCTGGAGGAAGCCTGCCGCCGCATCCAGCGGTTCTGTGGGGGGCTGCGGTAAACCCCGGGGTTTCGCCCGGCCCTCCCGGTCGGTAGGATCAACAGGTCCAGTCGGCCGGGGGAGGTTTTTGTGGGCAAGTTCGACTCGCCTGAACCCATCGAAACCGCGAGCCTCGACGAACTTCGGTCGCTCCAGCTCGACCGGCTGAACGCCTCGCTACGTCGCGCCTGGGATCATCTGCCGCCGATGCGGGCGAAGCTCGAGGCGGCGAGCGTCCACCCGGACGACCTGAAATCCCTCGACGATCTGGCCCGCTTCCCCTTCACGGTGAAGGATGACCTCCGCGCGGCTTATCCCTTCGGCATGTTCGCAGTGCCGATGGAAAGAATCGTCCGCATCCACGCCTCCTCCGGCACCACCGGCAAACCCACCGTGGTCGGCTACACGCAAGGCGACATCGACATCTGGTCCGGCCTCATGGCGCGCTCCATTCGCGCCGCGGGCGGTTCTTCCACCGACATTGTCCATGTCGCCTATGGCTACGGTCTCTTCACCGGTGGCCTCGGCTTCCACTACGGCGCCGAACGGCTCGGCGCGGCGGTGGTGCCGGTCAGCGGCGGCGCGACCGAGCGGCAGATACGGCTCATCACCGATTTCCGCCCCACCATCATCGGCGCGACGCCGTCCTACCTCCTCACCATCGCCGACGAATTCGCCCGCCAGGGCCTCGATCCGCGCCAGTCCTCCCTCCGCGTCGCCATCTGCGGCGCCGAGCCGTGGAGCGACGCGATGCGCGACGAGATCGAGGCGCGGCTCGGGCTCGCTGCGCTGAACCACTACGGCCTGTCCGAAATGATGGGGCCGGGCGTCGCCTCCGAGTATGCCGACACCCGCGACGGCCTGACGCTCTGGGAGGATCATTTCTACCCCCAGATCATCGACCCCGAGACGGGCGCGGTGCTCGCCGATGGTGAAGAGGGCGAGCTGGTGTTGACGCCGCTCACCCGCGAGGCGATGCCACTCGTCCGCTATCGCACCCGCGACCTCACCCGCCTCCTGCCCGGCACGGGCCGCGCCATGCGCCGGATCGAACGCGTCAAGGGACGGAGCGACGACATGCTCATCATCCGCGGCGTCAACGTCTTCCCCTCGCAGATCGAGGCGGTGCTCGCCGGCGAGCCACGCTTCGCGCCGTACTATGTGCTGGAGGTGACGCGTCCCGGTCGCCTCGACGAACTGTCCGTGCACGTCGAGACGCGGCCGGAGTCGACGCCCTCCGGCGAAGGCGACCGCGCCGCGCTCGAAGCGGAAGCCGAACATCTCATCAAGGTCCATGTGGGTGTAACCTGCGCGGTGCGTGTCGTGCCGCCGGGCACGATCGAACGCTCGGAGGGCAAGGCGAAGCGGGTCATCGACCGGCGGCCCAGGGCTTGAAGGAAGAACCAGCAATGAACACTACCGCTCTGCCGACCGCCGTCGGTGCCGACGATCCTGCGGCGATCCTCGTCCGAGCCGGGCTCGCCGCCGATCCCGCGCACGAGTGGCTTGCCGCCGAGCAGACGCGCACCGCCGACCTCGCCACCGATCGTCACCGCTATTCAGCCTTCTGGCAGCGCTCGTCGGCGCTGGTGGCCTCGCTCCCGCCGAAGCCGCGGCGCAACCCGGCCGAAGTTGCTGCGGCGGCGCTGGTGCTCGACCGGGCGCGGGCGGCACGCGAGCGTTTCCTCGCGGTCCATGCCGAGGCGGTCTATGACGAGATCACCGCCCGCGAGATGCTGCGGCTGGATGATCTGGTCTTCGCCGCGGCCGCCGCGGTGCCTGGGCTCACCCCGTCGCCGGAGGAGGTCGCCGCCGAGGCGGCCCTGAACCAGGGCGACAAGGACGGCGTCGAGATCGACCAGGGCATCTTCCTCGCCCATGTCCTCGCCAGCCCGCGCGCCGGGACGCATCTCTGCCACGCCATGCTCCTGCCGCTGCCCGAGAGCTCTGAACTCGCGGAGAAGTTCGCCGCAGATGGCCGGCTCGATCTCGGCTCGGTGCGGCTCGAGCGGCGCGGCAAGGCGGTGCATATCACGCCGGCGAACCCGCGCTTCCTCAACGCCGAGGACGATTCGACGCTGCGGAGGATGGAGGCTGCGGTCGATGTCGCGATCCTCGACGCCGCAACCGAGATCATGGTGGTGCGGGGCGGTGCGGTCGATCACCCGAAGTACCAGGGCCGCCGCATCTTCGGCGCGGGGATCAACCTCACCCATCTCTACCGGGGCAGGATTCCGTTCGTGTGGTTCATGGCCCGCGACCTCGGCTATGTGCACAAGCTGTTCCGCGGCGTGGCGCGGCCCGAGACCGTGCCGGACGATCTCGTGGGGCGGAGCGTGGAGAAGCCGTGGATCGCCGTGGTCGATTCCTTCGCCATCGGCGGTCACTGCCAGCTTCTCCTCGTCGCCGACTACGTGCTTGCCGCCGACGATGCGTTCATGTCGCTGCCGGCGCGGAAGGAGGGAATCATCCCCGGTTTCGCCAATCTCCGCCTGCCGCGGCTCACCGGCGAGCGGATCGCGCGCGAGGCGATCCTCTACGAGCGGAAGCTGGTCTGCGACAGCGTCGAGGGACGGCTGATCTGCGACGAGATCGCCTCGGCCGACGGGATGGAGTCGGCCGTCGAGCGCGTGGTCGCCGGCCTGACCGATGCCGGCTCGGTCAGCGCGGTCGGCAACCGTCGCGCCTTCCGCGTCGCGCAGGAGCCGCTCGAGGCCTTCCGCCGCTACGCCTCTGTCTACGCGCGCGAGCAGGCCTATTGCCACTTCAGCCCCGCGCTGATCGCCAATCTCGAACGGAATTGGGACGCGAAGAACCGGCGGAGTTGAGCGCTGCAATCCTCGGCGCTGTCCCAACTTCGTCTCCCCTTTCGGGACAAACATGGTAGGGATGCGCTGCGTTGCATCGGAGCCCAGCGCGGCCCCGGATGGGGGAGTGAACCGGCGTGTCGGAATGGGAAATCAGTCGGCGAGAAACCCTCAGGCGGCTGGCATTTCTCGGCGTCGCGGGAATGGCCCCAGGCATACTGTCGACCAGCATCGCGAAGGCCGCGGACCTTACCGTCGGCTTCGTCTATATCGGTCCGCGCCTCGACTGGGGCTGGAATCAGTCCTTCGCGGCCGCGGCGGAGGCGCTCGGCAAGGTCCCCGGCATTCGCGTCGTCCAGGCCGGCTATCTCCCCGAGAGCACCGACTATGACAGCGGTGAGGACAATGCCGAGACGCGGGCCTATGCCGCGGCGATCGAAGGCCTGATCGCCGATGGCGCCGGTCTCGTGGTCTCGACCTCCTTCGGCCATGACCCGTTTCTTTGGGCAGCGGCGCAGAAACATCCGGACCTGAGGTTCCGCCAGGCGTCGGCGCTTCCGATCCCGAACCTGCCGCCAAACGTCGGCAGCCAGAATGCCCTCATCAATCAGGGCCACTACGTCAATGGCGTCGCGGCCGGTCTCTGCACGGCGAGCAACAAGCTCGGCTTCGTCGCGGGCTTCGCGGTCGGGCCCATCCTCCTCAACGTCAACTCCTTCCTTCTCGGCGCTCGCCGGACCAATCCCGCCGCGACCGTGCACGTCGCCTTCACCGGCGGCTGGGAGGATGAGGTGCACGACGCCGCGGCGACGAATGCCCTCATCGATGCCGGCTGCGACGTCATCACCTGCCACCTCGATGCGCCGCAAGTCGTCATCGAGACGGCGGAGAAGCGCGGCGCCGGGACCTGCGGTCATGCCTTTGACCAGGGCCCGCTCGCGCCCAGGGGCTATATCACCGGCGCCGACTATGACTGGGGCGGCATGTTCGCCGGATACGTGGCGGCCGTGCGGAAGGGGGACTCCCTTCCGGATTTCGTCACCGGGGGATACGACAAGGCCTATGTCCGCTCGAGCCCGTTTGGCGCCGGAGCGACGCCCGAGGCCATCACTGCGGCGAAGGCCGCCATCGCGACCATGAAGGCCGGAGACGCCATCTTCGTGGGGCCGATAAGGGACAACGCGGGCAAGGAGGTGGTGCCGGCGGGAACGACCCTGGGGCCCTATGCCGAGGAACTGCAGCGGACGAACTACCTGATCGAGGGCGTCGTCGGCGCGCTGCCGTGACGGACGTCGGAGCGCCACGTCCCAGTCGCGGCCATTCGCCCTACAGCCATCCCTGCTTCTTGAACCACAGATAGGGAAGCACGGCGGAGGCGAGCATCAGGAGCAGCGCCAGCGGATAGCCCCAGCCCCAGTCGAGCTCCGGCATGATGTCGAAGTTCATGCCGTAGATGGTGCCGATCAGCGTCGGCGGGAAGAAGATGGTGGCGGCGATCGTGAGGATGCGGATCACCTCGTTCTGCTCGACCGAGATCAGCCCGAGCGTGGCGTCGAGCAGGAACAGGATCTTGTTCGACAGGAACGCGACGTGGTCCTCGAGCGAGCGCACGTCGCGCGCGATCAGCTTGAGCCGGTCCTTGTTGGCTCCCTTGGAGTAGATCGACGGCAGCGACGCACTCGCGAACTGCAGAAGCCGCTCCAGCGACGACAGGCTTTCCCGAGCCTTGGCGGCAAGGTCGCCCTGGAACCCGATCCCCTCCATGAGTCCCGACAGCCGCCGGCCGCGCCGCTTGTCCGCCCGGCTTGTGAAGATCTGCTCATTGATGCGGTCGACGTCGACGCTGATCTTCTCGAGGACGTCGGCGGTGCGGTCGACGATCGCCTCGATCAGCCCGAAGAACACCGACGGCGTCGTCGCGCAGCCGCTGCCGGGCTTGGTGGCGCGGGCGAGGAACTGCTTGTGGGCGCGAAGCTCCTCGTAGCGGAGCGTGGCGATGTGGCCGTTGCCGGCGACGACGATGGTGAACGGCACCAGCGCCGGCTTGCCGATGTCGACGCCGGTCAGCACCGAGGCGGTCATGAAGACCGCACCGTCCTCGGCGTAGAAGCGACTCGAGAACTCGATCTCCTGCGCCTCTTCCCGGGTCGGAAGGCTGGCCTTGAGGAACGCTTCCGCGGCAAGGTCCTCGTCGCGGGTCGGCTGGTGCAGGTCGATCCAGGTCGCCTCTTCCGGCACCACCTCGCCGTTGCTCGCGACGGCGAGCAGGGGGCCGTTCTCCGAGAGACTATAGGCGTTGAGCATGAGGCGTTCTCCGCCCCACCCCATGCACCGTTCGTCTGCCTTGTTCAAGCGCACGGAATCATACCGAATGATACGTGATCATACGGCGCCGGCGAACCTCCATCCGTACTCCGGCCGGGCGGCGCGTGATAGACGGAAGACGGGAATCAGCCGGGCGGGCAGTCTGCTTGCCCGAACCGAGGAGGCGAGGATGGTACTGAAGCGTATTGTTCGTGGGGTCGCGGTGGGCCTGATGGCCCTGTCGATCATGACGATGGGGAATGCCGTATCGCCCGCCGCCGCCGCCGCGGGCCAGTTCAAACTTGGCGTGCTGACCTGCCAGGCGGGCGTGGAGGTCGGGCTCCTGATCACGTCGGGCGAGAAGATCCGCTGCAGCTTCGTCCCCGACAAGCACGGCACCGAGCACTATCACGGCAAGATCAGGAAGTTCGGCCTCGACATCGGGATCACGGCGGCCTCGGTCATCGTCTGGGCTGTGCTCGCCGTCGAAGGCACCCAGTACACGCCCGGCGCGCTCGCCGGCGAATATGCCGGCGCGACGGCGGAGGCGACGGTGGCGCTCGGCCTTGGCGCCAACGTCCTGGTCGGTGGCGGCAGCAAGGCCTTCATCCTCCAGCCGCTCAGCGTTCAGGGCCAGGCCGGGCTCAACCTCGCCGTCGGCGTCGCGGTCATGCACCTCGAGCCGGGCGGCTAGTCCAGGGGGAACCGGCCTCTGGCCGGCCCCACTCCGGCGATTCGTCATGCCCTTGTCATCGGCCGCGTTCCCTGAGACGATTGCCTTGGGGCGCGCGGCCTCGCGCCCTCACAAATCAAAAAGTGGGAGGGCAAGGCCATGGCAGACGGCGGCAGAGTACCGGGCCCGAAGTGCGTTGCACTGATCGGGCCATTCGCAAGCGGCAAGACCACCCTCCTCGAAGCGATATTGGCGCGGACGGGGGCGATCACCCGGCAGGGGACCATCGCGGAGAAGAACACCGTGGGCGACGCCTCGCCGGAGGCGCGCGCCCATCAGATGAGCATCGAGGTCAACATCGCCGAGACCGAGTTCATGGGCGATCGCGTGACCTTTCTCGATTGCCCCGGCTCGGTCGAGTTTGCCTTCGAGACCGAGGCCATCCTGCCCGTGGTCGACCTCGCGGTGGTGGTGGCCGAGGCGGACGAGAAGAAGATCCCCGCCCTCCAGGTGATCCTCAAGACGCTCGAAGAGAAGAAGATTCCCCGCATCCTTTTCCTCAACAAGATGGACAAGGCGGATGGCAGCGTCCGTTCGACGCTCGAGATGCTCCAGCCGGCGAGCGGCGTGCCGCTGGTGCTCCGCCACATTCCTATCTGGCAGAGCAATGTGGTGACCGGCTTCATCGATCTCGCGCTCGAGCGCGCCTTCGTCTACCGCGAGCACACCGCCAGTGAAACCATCGACATGGGCGACGAGGATCGCGCTCGCGAGTCGGAGGCCCGCTTCACCATGCTCGAGACGCTCGCCGACTACGATGACGGGCTGATGGAGCAGCTGCTGGAGGACATCCAGCCCGACCGGGAAAGCGTGTTCAAGGACCTGGTCAAGGAGATGCGTGCTGGCTCGATCTGCCCGGTGCTGATCGGCTCGGCCGACAAGGCCTATGGCGTCGGCCGGCTGCTCAAGGCGATCCGTCACGAATCCCCGGGCATCGAAGGCACCCGCGCCCGCCTCGGCCTCGTCGAGGGCGACGAGGCGACCGCCCAGGTGATGAAGACGCTGCATACCACCCACGGCGGCAAGATGTCGGTGGCGCGGGTGATGGCGCGGTCGCTCGCTGAAGGCGCCGAGTTGATGGGGCCGGAGGGCGAGGTCGGGCGGGTGTCCGGCATCTTCCGGCTGATGGGCCATACGCCGCAGAAGCGGGATGCGGCGCAGGCCGGGGAGACCGTCGGCCTCGGCAAGCTCGACGGGGCAAGGACCGGCATGACGCTGGCCACCGGCAAGGCCGCGCCCCGCCAGCTCGTGGCGCTTCCGCCCGCCGACCCGGTGCTCGGCCTCGCCGTCGCCTCGGCGGAGCGGAAGGACGACGTGAAGCTGTCCTCCGCGCTCCAGAAGGCGATCGAGGAGGACCCCTCGCTCCGTGTCACCCATGTCCAGGATACCGGCGAGACCGTGCTCGAGGGCCAGGGCGAGATGCACCTCCGCGTCGCCATGGAGCGGCTCACCGGCAAGTATGGCGTTGCCGTGCGGACGCATGAGCCGCATGTCCCCTACAAGGAGACGATCCGCGGCACGGTCACCGTGCGCGGCCGGCACAAGAAGCAGTCTGGCGGCCATGGCCAGTTCGGCGATGTCGTCCTCGACATCAAGCCGCTGCCGCGGGGCTCCGGCTTCCAGTTCGACGAGACGGTCACCGGCGGCGCGGTGCCGCGGAACTACTTCTCCTCGATCGAGGAAGGCGTCGAGGAATATCTCCGCAAGGGGCCGCTCGGCTTCCCGGTGGTGGACGTCTCGGTGACGCTCACTGACGGCTCCTACCATGCGGTCGATTCGTCCGACATGGCGTTCCGCACGGCGGCCCAGATCGGCATGCGCGAAGGCATGCCGCAGTGCCGGCCGGTGCTGCTCGAGCCGGTGCTCAAGGTCGAGATCGCCGTTCCGTCGGAGGCGACGCCTCGGGTCAACGCCATCGTCTCGCAGCGCCGCGGCCAGCTCCTCGGCTTCGACGCGCGGCCCGGCTGGCAGGGGTGGGACGTGGTCGAGGCGATGATCCCGCAGGCCGAGATTCGCGACCTCATCGTCGAGCTCCGTTCGGCGACCGCGGGCGTCGGCACGTTCAAGGCGACCTTCGATCACCTCGCCGAACTGACCGGCAAGCTCGCCGATCAGGCGATCGAAAGGGCGACCGGGGCGAAGGCGGCTTGAACCGCCCTGCCACGCAGCCCGTTCCCGCTATCAGGCAGCGCCCGGCTTTGGCGCGCTGTCGCATGGCCCTCGTTCGCCACACCTTCGTGATTTGATCGTGTCCGGGGCGGGGGGTTAGGTCTCCCGCAAGAAGAACCGAGGAGCGGAGCCATGCTGATCAAGCGCAGGAAGGGCTGGGAGATCCCGGAGCGACTGGCGACGCCGGAGTCGATCTATCTCAATCGCCGGCAGATTCTTGCCGCGGGCGGCTTCGGCCTTGCGGCGGCGGCGTTGCCGGGTGTCGCCTTCGCCCAGAACGACCCGACCGCCGATCTCTATCCCGCGCCGCGCAACAGCAAGTACACGATCGAGCGGCCGGTAACGCCGGAATCGACCAACACCAGCTACAACAACTTCTACGAGTTCGGTACCCACAAGAACATCGCGAGCGCCGCCGAGGCGCTGCCGATCCGGCCGTGGGAGGTGAAGATCGACGGGCTGGTGGAGAAGGAGCAGACCTTCGCCATCGACGACCTGATCCGCAAGATGCCGCTCGAGGAACGGCTCTACCGCCACCGTTGCGTCGAAGCCTGGTCGATGACGGTGCCGTGGACCGGCTTCCCGCTTGCCGAGCTGGTCAAGCTCGCCGCCCCGCTCGGCGACGCGACCTATCTCCGCATGGAGACCTTCATGATGCCGGACGTCGCCACCGGCCAGAAGCAGATCTGGTACCCGTGGCCCTATGTCGAGGGGCTGACCATCGCCGAGGCGAACAACGAGCTCGCCTTCCTCGTCACCGGCGCCTATGGCAAGCCGGTCGCGAAGTCGATGGGCGCGCCGCTCCGCCTCCATCTGCCGTGGAAGTACGGCTTCAAGTCGATCAAGTCGGTCGTCCGCTTCACCTTCACCGACGAGCGGCCGGTCAGCTTCTGGGAACAGCTCGCTGACAGCGAGTACGGCTTCTGGGCCAACGTCAACCCGGAGGTGCCGCACCCGCGCTGGAGCCAGGCGATGGAGCGGGACCTCACGACCAACGAGTCGATCCCGACCCGCCTCTTCAACGGCTACGCCGAATACGTCGCCGGGCT
>JALHRF010000204.1 GCA_022841545.1 Bauldia sp.
GCGGCGTCGGTGATTTCCGCCTTGTCGATGCCGACGAAGCGGAACTCGATGGTCTCGCCGCGGCCCTCGCGCTGGGCGATCGCCGAGACGAAGCCGTCATAGACTTCGCGGGAGAGGAGATTCTTCAACGTCTTGCGGTCGCCCTCGGCAAAGGCGGTGACGATCATTTCATATGCGGCCTTGGCCCCGGCCAGGAAGGCATCGGGGTCGAAGCTGCGGTCGGCGGCGGCAATGGCGCGGAGCCCGGCATTGAGCGAGGAGCCCTCCGGGGCGAGCGTCTTGATGCGCTCCTCGGTCGCGGTCGCAATGCCAGCCGCGGCCGGCTCGGCCCCGTCCGGGCGACGGGGCGGCAGGCTGATCACCTTGTTGTTGTCGCCCGTGGCCGGCTTGGCCGCCTCGCGCCGCGAAAACGGGTCGAATGGCGGCCGCTGCTCGTTCCCGGTGCGGCGTCCCAGCACGCTCCGCAGCCTGATGAAGATCACCACGGCAAGCACCAGGAAGATGATGGTGTAGATGTCGACGAAGCCGTCCATGTCGCTTTGGATGCCCTGTCCCGCCGCGCGGGACTATCACGAAAAGTCGCAAGGAGAACTATTTTCCGACCCCTATGTAGTGGAGGTTAAGGGCGGAAGCGAGTCCGTCAAGGCGGCCGTCTTCACTTGTCACTCCGCGGCTTCCCGTGTTAGCCCCGTGCGCGAACGCCGGAACCCTAGGAAACCGGCCATCAAGGCAGCAGGAAACCATGGCTGAAGACACCCCCACAAACGGACAGGGCAACGGCAGCGAGGCGCCGGCGGGGACCCCGCAGCCCCAGGCGCAGCCGCAGAATCTCGGGGTTCTGGCCCAGTATGTGAAGGATCTGTCCTTCGAGAACCCGGGCGCCCCGCAGTCGCTCCGGGGCCGCACCGGCAATCCGAACATCAACATCACCATCAACGTCCAGCCCGGACAGGTAACCAACAACGAGGTCGAGGTCGAACTGAAGCTCGACGTCAAGGCGACCAGCGGCGACGACGTGCTGTTCGCGATCGAGCTGGTCTATGCCGGCCTGTTCCGGCTGACCAACATCCCGCCCGAGGCGGTGCAGCCGATCATCCGCATCGAGTGCCCGCGCCTCCTCTTCCCCTTCGCCCGGCAGATCATCGCCGATGCGAGCCGGAACGGCGGTTTCCCGCCGCTGCTCATCGATCCGATCGACTTCGTCGCCCTCTTCCGGCAGCGGCTCGCCGAGGCCCAGGCCGCGGCGCAGCGCCAGGGCGGCCAGCTGGCCTGAGGATCGGTCCGGTCCCTCGCCGGGCCGCGAGACTGCCCCTCCGGTAGCCGGGCGGCACGCCGTGCGCGTGCAGCACCGCGCTGGACGCTGAGCAGCGGCGTCGTGTGCTCCTGGCGGACCCAGGTTTTCTGTGCGACGGGGCACCTGTCGTTGCAACTTGCGGCGCTGCGGTTAGTATGACCGCGCACTATCCGGCTGAGCCTGGGAATTCGAATCCCCTGCGCCCTCGCCGGTAACAAAAAGACGCAGACAATCCGTTGGGGAAAAAAGGGGCGTGGCCAATGATGCCGCGCCTCGAGGAGGCGACGTCACTCAGGGAGGAGAAACGTACCATGATGGAAAAGATCACCCGCCGGCAACTGCTGCGCAGCACTGCGGCCACCGGGGCCGGCCTGTTGATAGGGGGAAGCAGCTTCCCGGCCCTGGGACAGGAACTGGAACTTCCGATCGGCACGGCCGGCACGCTGACGGTCATCCACCGCACCGAGTATTTCGAAGCGGCGCAGACCCTGTTCCGGCAGACCGTCGAGCAGTTCGCCGCGGCCAACAACACCAAGCTCGATATTTCGACCACCAATCCGGAGTCGTTCGGCGACTTCCTCGGCAAGATGACCGCCGCGGTGAAGGCGGGCAATCCGCCCGATTTCGCCTACACCACGAACGTCAGCATTCCGCAGATGCACCTCCTCGACCTGGTCGAGGACGTGACCGATGTGGTCGACGAAGCGATCAGCCGCTACGGCGCGATCATGCCGGGGATCAACGCCCCGCAGAACGGCAGCTTCGACGGCAGGTGGAAGGCCATTCCGTTCCTCGGCAGCAGCACCGCCTACCCGTTCCGCGGCGACAAGCTGGCCGAGAAGGGCATCGACCCGGCGACGCTCCTCAACCTCGACCAGCGCCGGGATGCGGCGCTCGCCATCTCCGACCCGAGCGGTGAATTCTGGGGCTGGGGACTCACCCCGAACCAAAGCGGCGACGGCTACGGGTTCGTGATCCAGGTGATCCAAGCCTTCGGTGGCCACTACACCGACGAGACCGGCCTCATCGTCCAGTTCAACTCACCCGAGACGGTGGCCGCCTACGGGTGGATCAAGGAAACCTACGACCGCAACGGCAAGTATGCCGCCATGCTGCCGCCGGGGATCGAATCCTGGACCGACATCTCGAACAATGAAGCATGGCTGGCGGGCAAGGTCGGATACACCCTCAACGCCTACAGCATCTACGCGGCCTCGAAGCGTGACGGCGTCCCGTTCTTCAAGGACATCAAGCTGCTGCGGGCGCCGGAGGCCAACAACGGCGACAGCCGCGACGGCGGCTTCGTCGGCGGCTGGCTGACCATCTTCAAGGGCGCGCCGAACGTCGACATGGCCAAGAAGCTGGCCCTCGACATGCTCGATCCGAAGAACTTCATACCGATGTCGACGGTCGCCGGCGGCCTCTTCATGCCGGCCTATGAGAAGCTGTGGACCCCCGAACTGCTCGCCGCCGACCCGAACTTCGCGATCATCAAGGAACAGGTGAGCGTCCCCAATCCGTTCATCGGGCCGTCCTGGCCGGCGCAGCCGAGCGCGGCGATCGACGCCATCCGCGCCCAGGGCATCATCGAGCAGGCGGCCGCGAACGTGATTTCCGGACGGATGAGCCCGGCGGACGCGGTTGCCGACGGACATCAGAAGATCGTCGATATCTTCGAGGAAGGCGGCATCATGCAGCCGTAGGACAGCACGAAGGGGCGGCGACTGCCGCCCCTTCTCCGTCCTCGGCATCGCGCCCGGCGACAAAGCGACGACCGGCGCGACGCGAACGCGGCCCACGGGCGCAGCCACACCATCCAGGAGACCGCCCCATGGGCTATCGGGCGCTGTTCGATTTTTCGGCAACCGGCGAGTGGACGCGCCCGCGCGGCAGGGGCCTGACCCGGTTCCTCGGGCAGGACTGGAAGCTCGCCTACGTCTTCGTGCTGCCGATGGTCCTGCTCATGGCCGGGCTGGTGGTCTGGCCGTTCATCAACGCCCTCATCATCAGCACCACGGCGCTCAATTTCCTCACCGGCGAGACCACCAACGTCGGTCTCAGGAACTACCAAAGGCTCCTGACCAGCAGCGACTACCTGCTGGCGATGCGGAACACGATCAGTTTCACGATGTGGTCGATGGCGATCAAGCTCGTCACCGGCATGACCATCGCCCTCATCCTGCACAGCCGCATGCCGCTCCGGAACCTGCTTTCGGCGATCATGCTCCTGCCGTGGATCGTGCCCGAGATCGTGACGGCCCTCGCCTGGAAGAGCATCTACGATCCGCTTTTCGGCGGCCTCAACCCGATCCTGCAAGGGCTCGGTCTCATCGACCAGCCGCTCGGCTGGCTCTCCGACCCGCAGATGGCGATGGGCAGCGTGATCGCCGTGAACGTGTGGAAGGGCATCCCCTTCTATACCCTGCTTCTGCTTGCCGGCCTGAAGGCGATCGACCGGGAGCAGCTCGAATCGGCCGAGGTCGACGGCGCGAGCACGGTCCAGCGTTTCCGGCACGTAACGCTGCCGGGCCTGCGCTACACGCTGATCGTGGTTCTGCTGCTCTCCTTCATCTCCACCTTCAACCAGTTCGGGCTGATCTTCCTGATGACCGGCGGCGGTCCGGGCGGGGCGACGCGCCTTTACTCCATCCTTGCGTATGAGAAGGCGATCGGCTCGCTCCAGTACGGGCCGGGCACGGCGATCGCGCTCAGCGTCGCGCCGCTGATGGCGCTCCTGATCTGGCTGCTCGCGAAGATCCTGCGCGCGGACGACAGGCGGTCGCGGAGCGGAGGCCGCGGGATCGGCGCCTCCATCACCGGCGCAGCCAGCCGCGCCTGGAGCTGGATGCTCGACATGATCTTCCTGCCGATCGACCTCGTTTTCCGCGGCGGCGAGCGCTTGCTGGTCTGGGTATCCGGCCTGATCCCCGGCTGGCGGGACAAGCCGGCGTTCAACACCAGCCAGCGCTCGCGGGCGCAGATGTTCCTGCGCCTCCTGGTGCTGTTGCCGATCATGATCTTCGTCCTCTTCCCGTTCTACTGGGTGGCCGTGACGTCGTTCAAGACCACGCCGCAGATCAGCGCGCGGACATCGATCTTCTGGCCCGACCCGGCGACCGGCGAACAATTCCGCTCGCTGGTGCAGGACACGCCGTTCCTGATCTGGTTCGGCAATTCGGTGCTGGTGGCGGCGGTCAGCACCGTGATCTCGGTCGCCTTCGCGGCGCTCGCCGCCTATGCGCTGTCGCGGCTGCGCTTCCTCGGAGCGGGGCTGATGACGACCGCGGTCCTGATCGTCTACCTGCTGCCGGGGACGCTGCTGTTCATTCCGCTCTACCAGATCCTCAGCGAGATCGGGCTGATCAACACCTATGGCGCCCTGATCTCGACCTATCCGACCTTCCTGATGCCATTCGCGACCTGGGTGCTGATCGGCTACTTCCGGACCATTCCGATCGAACTCGAGGAGGCGGCGATGATCGACGGCGCGAGCCGGCTCTACGCCTTCTGGAAGATCACCCTGCCGCTGGCCATGCCGGCGCTGCTCTCGGTGTCGCTGTTCGCCTTCACCACCGCCTGGAACGAGTTCCTGTTCGCCTTCGTCTTCATCTTCAGCGAGTCGCTGAGGACGCTGCCGATCGGGCTGCAGTCGCTGGTGGTGGGGGACATCCTGCCATGGGGCAAGCTCATGGCCGCCTCGCTGCTGACGGCGATACCGGTCGCGCTTCTCTACGCCTATGCCCAGCGCTACCTGGTGGAGGGACTGACGGTCGGTGCGGTCAAGGGTTGACCGCGGCCCGCGCGATCGGAAGACCGGCGGAGGAAGAGATGGGGCCGGCTCGGCGCCGGCCCCGGCACTTGCCTACTGGAAGTCTGCCATGTTGTCGGGCGTGACCAGCGCCGCGCCCGAGTCGATCAGCGATGAGACCTTCTCGCCGCGGATGGACTTCACCAGCGCATCGACGCCGAGCTCCGCCATCTTGGTCGGGAACTGAGCCACCGTGGCGTCCTCGATGCCGGCCGCGAGCGCTTCCGCCTCGCCGCAGCAGAAATCGAAGCCGACCAGGACGATCGCGTCGTTGGCGATGCCGGCGTTCTTGATCGCCTGGGCGGCGCCCGCTGCGGGCGGGCCGCATGCGGCGTAGATCGCCTTGAGGTCCGGGTTCTTGGTCAGGAGATCCTCGGCGCCGCTGATGCCGAGTTCCTCGGTGCAGTTGGTGGCGAAGCGGCCGACGACCTCGACCTTCACGTCGCCGAGGCCTTCGAGCATGCCATTGACCCGGTCGTCGAGCGAGGGCACGCCGGGCACGCCCTCGAGAATGCCGAGCGTGTCGCCGTCCTTGAGGAGCGTGCGAAGGTGCGCGCCGGCGATCTTGCCGGCATTGTAGTTGTCGGTGGTGGCGAGCGCCGTCCGGCCCTCCCAGTCCGGAATGTTGTTGTCCATGAGGACGACCTTGACGCCCGACGCGATCGCCCTGTCGAGCGCGGCGGCGACGGTCGGATCGACCGGGGTCAGGGCGATGCCCTGCACCCCTTGCGTCACCATCGATTCGATGAGGGCGATCTGCCCCTCGATGTCGGTGGCCGAAGCGCCCTGGCCGAAGGTGATCTCGACGCCGGGATTGGCCGCGGCATAGGCCTTGGCGGCATCCTCCATGCTGGCGAAGAACGGCACCGGGAACTTGGTGATGAACCCGATCTTGACGGTGTCGGCAGCCGCGGCGGGCCCGGCGATCGCGGCCGCGAGCGCCAGCCCTCCGAGCAATCGTGTCAGTGTCATGCTAACCTCCCTGTATGATCGCTTCATGAGTGAACCGATCCCTCATCCGCCACCCCGCGGGCGGCGAACCCGGTTACCCCGCTGCACCGACGATCATTGCGACCAGCTCCTGCTGGTTTGCCCGTTCGGGCTTGAGTTCGCCGACCTTCTGTCCCTGGCGGAGCACGACGGCGCGGTCGGCGAGTTCGACGACGTGCTCCATGTTGTGGGTGATGAGGATCACCGCGTTGCCCTCCTCGCGGAGCTGCGCGATCAGGTCGAGGACCTTCCGCGATTCGCGGAGCCCGAGCGCGGCCGTTGGCTCGTCGAGGATCACGATCTTGCGGGCGAACACCGTGGCGCGGGCGACCGCGATCGCCTGGCGCTGGCCGCCGGACATCAGCGCCACCGGCGCGTCGAACTTCGGCAGGCGGACCTTGAGCCGGTCGAGCACCTCGGCTGCCTGCCGGTCCATGGCGCGGCCGTTGAGGAACCGGAGCCCGCGGGGCAGCCAGGAGGGCGAGGCGAGCTCGCGGCCGCAATAGAAGTTCTGCGCCGGGGTCAGGTTGTCGAACAGCGCGAGGTCCTGGTAGACGGTCTCGATGCCGGCGTTTCGCGCCGCCGCCGGCGAATGGAGCGCCACCGCCTCGCCGTCGAGCCGGATCTCGCCTTCGTCGAGCGCGTGAACGCCGCTGATGCATTTCACCAGCGTCGACTTGCCGGCGCCGTTGTCGCCGAGGAGGGCAAGCACCTCGCCGCGCCACGCCTCCAGGCTCACGTCCTTCAGCGCATGCACCGCCCCGAAGCGCTTCTGCGCATGACGGACGGCGAGCACGGGTGCGACGGTCTGCGCGGTCATTGGGCCCGGGCCGCCTGGAGATTGCGGGCCCGCCCCTCGAGGTAGTTGCGGAGCACGTCGGCCTCGACCGCCACCACGATGACCACGCCGATGGCGATCATCTGGAAGAAGACGCTGACATTCATCAGGTTCAGCGCATTGCGGATCACCCCGATCATGACGGCGCCGACCAACGCATGTCCGACATGGCCGCGCCCGCCGAGGAAGCTGGCCCCGCCGATGATGACGGCGGCGATGGTGTCGAGTTCGAGGAGGTTGCCGTAGAGGGGCGAGGCCGCCTCCGTCCGCCCCGAGAGCACGATCGCGCCGATGCCGGCGCAGAGGCCGGAGATGACATAGGTCGAGATCAGGACCCACTTGACCGGGATGCCCATCTCGCGCGCCGCCTGCGGCGCGGCCGCGACCGCGTAGATCCAGCGCCCCCAGACCATCCGCTTCGCCATCAGTGCCGCCAGGGCGGCGACGGCGACCACGACGAAGAAGGAGTTGGGGATGCCGAAGGTCGAACCGCCGCCGATGGTGGCGATCGCCTCCGGCATGCCGCGCATCGTGGTGTGGCCGATCGACAGCTCGAGCGCCAGGCCGCGGCAGATGCTGAGCGTGGCAAGCGTGATGATGAAGGGATGCGGCAGGCGGCCGAAGACGTAGACCAGGCCGTTGACCGCGCCCACGGCGACGCCGCTGAGGATCATCGCGAGCATGACGAGCGCGGCGGAATCGGACACCCGGAAGACCAGCCCGCCGATCACCGTGGCGAGCGCGAGGTTGGCGCCGACCGAGAGGTCGATCCCCCTGGTCAGAATGACGAGATGCTGCCCGACCGCGACGATGGCGATCACGGCGGTCTGGGCGACGATGTTGCCGATGTTGACGGGCTTCAGGAAGTTCGGGGTCATCAGGCTGACAACCGCGATGAGCGCGATGAGAATCAGCACCGGGCCGGCGCTGAGCAGCCTGAGGCCGAGCGAGACGCTGGAGAACCCTCCCGCCTCCCGTTGGCCTCCGGTGACGGCAACGCTTTCCGGTCGGTCGATCACTGCCCGCGCCACGTCTCCGCCCTGTCACTTTTTTTCGTTTCTTATAGACAAAAAACCAATTGAGGGGCGGCAATCAACTTGTTTTTTATAGAATAAAAGCCAGACTGTGCCTGCTGGAGATCACACAGCCATGAAGACGGACACGGTGTTCAAGCGCGCCTTCAACGACGCCCTCGATCTTGCGGGGCGGTTTGACGATGGCGCGCCGCTTCCCTCGGAGAACGAGCTGAGCGTGATGTTGGGCGTGAGCCGCACCACGGTCCGCAAGGTGGTGGCGACGCTGGCGGCGCGCGGACTCGTCGAGGGCGCCGGGCGACGCCGTGTGGTTCGTCACGCTATCGAATCGATTCCGCGCTTTCCCGAAGCGGAGACCGTGCCGATGGCCGCCCAGGTCGAGAAGCGTTTCATGGAGTGGATGCTGCGTGACAATGCGCGCCCGGGGACCGCGATCAACGAGCTCGACCTCGCGCGGCAGTTCGGGATCGCGACCACCGGCATACGCGAGTTTCTGAACCGGTTTCAGCGCTTCGGCCTGATCGAGAAGCGGCCGAACGCGGGATGGGTGTTCAAGGGCTTCACGACGCTGTTCGCCCTTGAGCTGTTCGAGATCAGGGAGATGTTCGAGCTACGCTCGGCGCGGGCCTTCGCCGCGCTCCCCGGGGACGCCCTGCCCTGGCAGCAACTCGCCGCCATCCGCGAAGAGCATCTCGCGCTGCTCGAGGACATAGCGTGGCGTTACCACGACTTCTCCGACCTCGACAGCCGCTTCCACCGGCTCGTCAACTCGGCCCAGCCCAACCGCTTCATCGACGGCTTCTACGATCTCATCACGCTGATCTTCCACTATCACTACCAGTGGAACAAGCAGGACGAGCGCCAGCGCAACGAGGTCGCGATCCGGGAGCACCTCGTCTACATCGAGGCGCTGTTCGGGACCAATGCGTCGATGGTGGAGCTCGCCTGCCGGGCGCACCTTGCATCGGCCCGGCAAACCCTCATCCGGGCGACGGCCGGAGAGGAGACGCCGTCGCAGAAGTCCCGGTCGCGCCTGGCGAAGAAGACTCGCTGAGTTGCGCCCGTGCTACCCGTAGCGACCCCGGGGAGCGAGGACGGCGCAGTGGGAGACACGACTGTCATCCCCGGCGAGCGCCCCCCGGGTCGGGCCGAAGGCCCGCCCGAGGACAGGCTCCGGCGCGAGGGGGGGAACCCAGTAAACGATGCCGAGACTCGTTCTGACTCGGCGGTGGTTACCGGGTCCCCGCTTTCGCGGGGATGACAGGCTTCGGCGGGTCGCTCGATGGCCCGGGCCGTGTTACCTCGCCCGCTGGGGGGCCGGTATCGCGCCGCCGTTTCGAACATCGTCGAGCGCCGCGGCGCCCGGACCGGCGAAGACCAGATAGAGGAAGAAGAAGCAGAACAGCACCGCCGATTCGCCGCCGTTCTGGAGCGGAAAGAAGCTCTGGCCGGCGTGGGCCATGAAATAGGCGACGGCCATCTGCCCGGACAGGATGAAGGCCACC
>JALHRF010000205.1 GCA_022841545.1 Bauldia sp.
GGCATGATGATGAAGTCCGCCGCACAGGCGGAATGGCTCCCCGGGCCGGATTCGAACCAGCGACCAACCGGTTAACAGCCGGTTGCTCTACCACTGAGCTACCGGGGAACAGCGGATGAACCGCCACGTAGCGAAGGCCGTATAGCAAAGGGCGGGGCCGCTTGCAAAGCCGCCCGGTGCGGAAAAATCCATCTTGCCCCTTTCGCCGCCCGCCACCATTTTGATGTGGCTCGCCGGTGCAAGCCCGTATTCCGTGCGAGACGCACAGCGGGAACCGCGTTGGCCAAGGTCAAGATCGGCAGCTATTCACTCAACCTCCCGGAGAACCGGTGGGCGAGAATCGGCATCGGGGCAGGGCTCGTCTTCCTCGGCCTGCTCGGGTTCCTGCCGGTGTTGGGGTTCTGGATGATCCCGGCGGGACTGCTGGTTCTCGCCAGCGACTTCCCCGCCGTTCGACGCTTCAATCGCCGGGCCGTCGTGGCGATCAAGGGCTGGTGGGTCGGGCGAAAGCGCCGTCCACGGTCGTCGACGGTCTGACCATCCCTCCTCCGACGAATCCGCTTGCCGGTGTGGCGGGGCCCGCATAGGCTCGCACTTGCGCCGGTTCTCCACCCGATCGTCGGGTGGGATGAAACGGGAATGCGGTGACGGGCTTCGGCCCCAATCCGCAGCTGCCCCCGCAACTGTAAGCGGCGAGCCGCCCTCGCACTCTGCCACTGGGAAACCGGGAAGGCGCGAGGGCCGGCTTCGACCCGCGAGCCAGGAGACCGGCCGGCGCATCGTGAAACCCGCTCCGTCGGTGGGACGGAAGAAGGAGATGCGACCGTGACGACCCTCGCTACGCAGACTGCCGCCTCATCGCGGACCAATCGCGCCATCGCGCCGGCGCTCATCGCCCTGATCCTCGGCTGCGGCCTGCTGTTCACCGCAGGCTTCGCCTGGCCCAGCGCGCTCCATAACGCGACGCACGACACGCGTCACGCCCTCGGGCTTCCCTGCCACTAAGGCCCGCGGGACGAAGTCATGTTCAAGACGATCCTTTTGAGCGCCCTTGGCGCTGGCGTTGCCGTGTGCATCGCGATCACCGTGGTGCAGACGTTCACCACCGAGCCCCTCATCCTCCATGCCGAGGCGTTCGAGGGTGGCAGCCACGATCATGCCGCCCCCGCGCCTGATCCTGGCGATGCTGCCGCCGCGCATACGCATGACGGAGCGGTGGACGCGGTCACGGAAGCGGAGGAGTGGAGCCCGGCCGACGGTGTCGAACGCACCCTGTTCACGGCGCTGGCCAATCTCGTGATCGGCGTGGCCGCGTCCCTCATCCTGCTTGGGCTGATGGTTCTGAGCGGGCGGTCCATCGACGTGCGTACGGGACTCCTCTGGGGGGCCGGCGCCTTCGTCGCGGTCTCGCTCCTGCCGTCGCTCGGGCTGCCACCCGAACTGCCGGGAACGCCCGCCGGCGACATCCTTGAACGGCAGACGTGGTGGATCGGCACCGCGATCGTCTCCGGCCTCGGCATTGCGCTGATCGCATTCGGTGGCCATTGGGTGGTGAAGCTTGGGGGACTGGTGCTCCTCGTCCTGCCGCATGTCATCGGCGCGCCGGTCCCGCCCAGTCACGACGTCGCCTATCCCGGCGCGCTCGCTGGCGAGTTCGTCATCGCCTCGCTGGTGGTGAGCGCCGTGCTGTGGTCGTTGTCGGGCGCGGCGGCGGGCTGGCTTTTCGAGCGCCTGTCGCGGGCGGCGTAGGTCGCGATGGGCCTCGACGCCCATGTGCTCGTCCTCGGCGGACGGCGGTCGGGCAAGAGCCGGTTCGCCGAACGCCTGGTTCTCGGTAGCGGGCTCCGGCCCGTCTACCTCGCCACCGCGACTGCGGGCGACGAAGAGATGGCGGCGCGAATCGCGATGCACCGCGCGCATCGCGGCGAGGCCTGGCGCACGCTCGAGACGTCCTTGTTGCTCCCCGACGCGTTGGCCGGGGCGGCGACTGCGGGCAGCGCCGTCCTCGTCGACTGCCTGACGCTGTGGCTCGCCAACCTGATGGAGGCCGGCCTGGACATCGGCAACGAAACCACGGCGCTGATCGCGGCGCTCGAGGCCGCGGCCGGGCCGGTGGTCATCGTGTCGAACGACGTCGGAGGCGGGATCGTCCCCGACAACGCTTTGGCGCGCCGGTACGCCGACGTGCACGGCATTCTCAACCAGACGGTCGCGGCGGCGGTCGGGCGCGTCGTTCTGATGACTGCCGGCCTGCCGCTTCTCCTCAAGCCCTCGACGCAAGGAACCGTAACGCTATGAACGACCGCATCCCGGCGACGGTGGTCACCGGCTTCCTCGGCGCCGGCAAGACGACGCTGATCCGCAATCTCGTCCGCAACGCGCGCGGGCGGCGGATCGCCATCATCGTCAATGAGTTCGGCGACATGGGCTTCGACGCGGATCTCCTGTCCGACTGCGGCGACGACGATTGCCGGCCGGACCAGATCGTCGAGCTGACCAATGGCTGCATTTGCTGCACGGTCGCCGACGAGTTCCTGCCGACGATGGAGGCGCTGCTCAAGCGCGACCCCGCGCCGGACCACATCGTCATCGAGACGTCGGGACTCGCCCTGCCGCAGCCGCTGGTGCAAGCCTTCAACTGGCCCTCGGTAAAGCATCGGGTCACGGTCGACGGCGTGGTCACCGTGGTCGATGCGGTGGCGGTGTCCGAGGGCCGGTTCGCGCCCGAGGCCGAAGCGGCGCCCGACCCGGCGCGGATGCACGACGATCCGGTGGAGGAACTGTTCGAGGACCAGCTCCGCTGCGCCGACCTCGTCGTGGTCAGCAAGGCCGATCTCGTTTCGCCCGACGCGCTGGCCGAGGTCGAGGCGGCGGTGGCGCGCGATACGCGGCCCGGGGTGTCGGCGCTCCGCAGTTCCGGCGCGGGGCTGCCGACCGAGATCCTGCTCGGCCTGTCGGCCGCGGCCGAAGCCGACCTCAAGGGCCGCGAGAGCCACCACGAGCTCGAGGGCGAGGAGCATGACCATGACGACTTCGACAGCTTCGTCGTGACGCCCCCGCCCGCACCTTCGCTGGACGATCTGCGGCGACGGGTGAGCGCTGCGCTCGAGGTTGCCGGAGTCTTCCGGATCAAGGGCTACGCGCAGGTCGAGGGCAAGGCGGCGTCGGTCGTGGTGCAGGCGGTGGGCAGTCGGGTCGAGACATATTTCTCACCGACGCCGGCGCGCGACGGCCTGGTCGTCATCGGCCTCCGCGATCTCGACCGAACCGCGGCGGCGGCCAGGCTCACGAGTTAGAGATGCACCTTCTCGTCGGCGAGGTGGGGAGCATCGATGCCGGTGAGGCCGCGATCGATCTCGGCCAGTCGCCGGGCGATATCGTGGTCCTGTCCGCGGCCGACACCGAACTGACGCTGCTGGCGCTCGCGGCGGAGCGGCGAGCGGAGGGACCGACTTTCCGCCTCTGCAACCTGATGCGGCTGTCGCATCCGATGTCGGTCGATCTCTACCTCGACAAGACCGTCGCCGGGGCGAGGCTCGTGGTCGTCCGCATGATGGGCGGGGCCGGCTACTGGAGCTACGGGCTGGAGCGGCTCCGCGCGCTTTCGCGCGGCGGCGGTCCGCGGCTGGTCGTGGTGTCCGGCGACGACCGCTGGGACGAAGGCCTCGAAGTGTTCGCGACGGAGACGCCGGCCGCGTGCCGCAGGCTGTGGCGCTATTTGGTCGAGGGCGGCGCGGGGAACGCGGGCCGCGCGCTCGATTACATGGCCCATCTGATCGGCGCGGCCGCGAACCCGGATGCGGCCGAGACGCTGCCCCGCTGTGGCTGTTATCGGCCGGGCCAAGGGGCGGTCGACCTCGTGGCGGCGATCGCGGCGCTCCCGGCGGGCGTTCCGGTCGCTCCGATCGTCTTCTACCGGTCGGTCCTGCAGGGCGGCGCGACGGCGCCGATCGACGCCCTCTCGGCGGCACTCGCTGCGGAAGGCATGGTGGCGCTTCCGATCTTCGTCGCGAGCCTCAAGGACGGCGAGAGCCAGGGTTTCCTCCGCACCGCGTTCGAAGCCGCGCCCCCGGCGATCGTGCTCAACACCACCGCCTTCGCCGTCTCCGCGATCGGCGCCTCGCATCGCGGCACGGTGCTCGACGCGCCGGGCCGGCCGGTGCTCCAGGTGATCCTCGCCGGATCGAGCGCGGCCGAATGGCGCGACAGCCCGCGGGGACTCTTGCCGCGGGACCTCACCATGAACGTCGTGCTGCCCGAGGTCGACGGGCGGATCGGGACGCGGGCGGTTTCGTTCAAGGCCGAAGTCAATAACGCGGCGACCGACAGCCGCGTCGCCTCCTACGTGCCGGTCGCAGATCGGGTGCGGTTCGTGGCGGCGCAAGCGTCGGCCTGGGTGCGGCTGGCGCGGACGGCCGTCAAGGACCGGCGCATCGCGATCGTGTTGTCGAACTACCCGAACCGGTCGAGCCGCATCGGCAACGCGGTGGGGCTCGACACGATGGCGTCGGCGGTGGCGCTTGGGGAGGCCATGCGGGAGGCGGGCTATCGCCTGGAGGGTTTTCCGGCGACGGGTGAGTCGCTGACTGCCGCGCTGACGGGGCGGAGTGACGCGGAGGGTGGAGGGGGCGGAAAAGACGGGTACGAGGAGTCACCCACCTTGCCGTCACCCGGGCCCCCGATCGCGGTCGAGGGTGAAACCGGGATGCTCCGCTCGTCGGACACCGGGGCTCGAACTGACCAACCTCCGCTCATGGCCGCGCACGCGGGCATCCAGCTTTCACCGCGCAGCGGTATGCGATTGGAGAGGCTGGATTCCCGCGTGCGCGGGAATGAGCGGGTGGGCAGATTCGCATCCAGTCGTTTGGGGCCGGAGGCCATTGGCCACACCGCCGCCAGACCGAATCTCGAATTTCCTCACACGCACGAAGGCCGGAAAGACGGAGAGGAAGGAGTGGCTAGGGGTGCGCGACTGGAGCGCGACGCCTATTCGGTCTTCCTTGCCGCTCTCCCCGATACGGCATGCGCGGCGGCAATGGCACGCTGGGGACTGCCGGAAGCGGACCCGTCGTTCCATGACGGCGGCTTCGTCATCAATGCCCGGTGCTTCGGCAACGTCGTGCTTGCGGTGCAGCCCTCGCGCGGCGGCGAGGAGAAGGCCAGCCTGCACGATGGCGACCTCTTGCCGCCGCACGGCTACCTCGCTTTCCATGCGTGGCTGCGCGAGGCGTTCGCCGCCGAGGCGATCGTGCACCTCGGCAAGCACGGCAATCTCGAATGGCTGCCGGGCAAGGCGCTGGCGCTGTCGGCGGAGTGCTGGCCCGAGCTCTGCCTCGACGCGACGCCGCTCGTCTATCCCTTCATCGTCAACGATCCCGGCGAAGGCGCGCAGGCGAAGCGACGGACTTCGGCGGTGATCGTCGACCATCTGATGCCGCCGATGACCCGGGCTGAGCTGCATGGGCCGCTCGCTGCGCTGGAGACCCTTGTCGACGAATATGCGCTCGCCGCCGGCGTCGACCGTCGCCGGGCCGAGCACCTCGGCCGGGAGATCGTCGCCACCGCGACGGCCGCCGGACTCGACCGCGACCTCGGGCTGACCCGCGTCGGTGCCGACGAGACGCTCCGGGCGCTGGATGCCTATCTCTGCGACCTCAAGGAAATGCAGATACGGGACGGGCTCCATGTGCTCGGTGCGTCGCCGAGCGGCCGGGCGCGGGTCGATACGCTGGTGGCGATCGCGCGCGCGCCGCGGACCGGCGGCCGGCCGGCGGACGCATCGCTGCCCCGGGCCATCGCTGCGGACCTCGGCCTCGCCGGCTTCGACCCGCTCGACTGCGACCCGGCCGCCGCGTGGGAGGGGCCGAGGCCGGCCGTGCTGGCCGAGGTCTCCGATGCACCGTGGCGGACGGCGGGTGACACCGTCGAGCGGGTGGAGATGCTGGCGGCGGGGTTGCTGGGGAAGATGGCTGGGGGTTTGGACGAGCGGGTCTGGGGAGGTGGTGAGAAGACCCGCGCCGTCCTCGGCTGGATCCGCGACGATCTCGCACCGGCCCTCGACGCATCGGGCAGGGCCGAGATTGAAGCTGTACTCGCCGCCCTGGATGGTCGGTTCGTCCGGCCCGGACCGTCGGGGTCGGCGACGCGCGGGCGGCCGGAGGTGTTGCCGACGGGACGGAATTTCTACACCGTCGACATCCGCGCCGTGCCGACCGCTGCCGCCTGGGCGATCGGCCGCGTGGCCGCGGACGCGATGGCGCTCCGCTACTTCCAGGACGAGGGCGCGTGGCCGCGCTCCGTCGCGATGTCGGCCTGGGGCACGTCGAACATGCGGACCGGTGGCGACGACATCGCCGAGGTGCTGGCGCTGATCGGCGCCGAGCCGGTATGGGAAGCCGGGACCGGGCGCGTCACCGGGTTCCGCGTCATGGCGCTCTCCGAACTCGGGCGGCCGCGGATCGACGTGACGCTCCGCATCTCGGGCATGTTCCGGGACGCTTTTCCCGAGCAGATCGAACTGATGGCGTCGGCGTTCCGCGCGGTGGCAGCGCTCGACGAGGACGGAACCGCCAACCCGATCGCGGCGTCGACGCGGAACGGGGATGGCGGGGCCCGCATCTTCGGCGCGCGGCCCGGCGTTTACGGCGCCGGGATCGAGGCGATCATCGACCAGGACGCCTGGCGTACCCGGGCCGACCTCGCCGACGCTTTCCTTCAGTGGGGCGGCTATGCCTATGGCGGCGGGGCGGCGGGGGTGGAAGCGGGGGGCCAGTTGACCGCGCGGCTGGCGGCGGCCGACGCGGTGCTGCACAGCCAGGACAACCGCGAGCACGATATCCTCGACTCCGCCGACTATGCCGAATTCCAGGGCGGCCTCGCGGCCGTGGTCGAGACGCTGCGGGGACGCGCACCCCGCGTCTATCACGCCGACCATTCACGGCCGGAGAAGCCGGTGGTGCGCACGCTCCACGAGGAGATCGGCCGGGTGGTGCGCGGGCGCGCCACGAACCCGAAGTGGATCGCCGGGATGATGCGCCACGGCTACCGCGGCGCGATGGAGATGGCGACGGCGGTCGACCTGCTCTTCGCCTATGCCGCGCTCACCGATGCCGTGGGCGACCACCACTTCGACCAGCTCTACGAGGCCTACGTCGTGGACGATCGTGCGCGCGATTTTATCGCCGTGGCGAACCCTGGGGCGCTCAGTGATATTGCCGCGCGCTTCCGTGAGGCGATCGTGCGCGGACTGTGGACGCCCCGTGCCAACAGCGTGCATGACCGGCTAGAGGCGCTCGCCGGGATGCGGAAGGAGGCAGCGGAATGAAGGACATGACCGAGGCGGAACTGGACGCCCGACACGCCGAAAAAATGAAGAAAAAGAAGGCGGTACGCGACAAGATCGTCGCCACCAAGACGATCGAGAAGGGCCTCGTGATCGTCCATACCGGCAAGGGCAAGGGGAAGTCCACCGCGGCATTCGGCATGGTTTTCCGCACCCTCGGCCACGGCCTGCCGGTCGCTATCATCCAGTTCGTAAAGGGGAAATGGCAAACCGGGGAGCGGGTGGCACTGGAAAAGTTCGGTGACCTCGTCTCGATCAACACCATGGGCGAGGGCTTCACCTGGGAGACGCAGGACCGCCAGCGCGACCTCGCGGCGGCGCGCTCGGCGTGGGAGCGGGCCAAGGCGCTGATCACGGCGGGCGAGCACCGGCTCGTGCTTCTCGACGAACTCAACATCGTGCTCCGCTATGACTACCTGCCGGTCGAGGAAGTGGCCGCCTTTCTCCGCGACGAGAAGCCGCTGCATGTCCACGTGATCGCGACGGGACGTAACGCCAAGGACGAGTTGATCGAGATCGCCGACCTCGTGACCGAGATGGAGATGGTCAAGCATCCCTTCCGGTCCGGGGTGAAGGCGCAGCAGGGCATCGAGTTCTAAAGTTGATGTGATGCAGTACATATGGTATGAGAAGCATATGTAGCGGAGAGGCCTTTGTCGGCGGTTCTGATCGAGAGCCTCAAACTCGCGCTCGAGGGTGGGGCCATTGTCCAGATCAAGGTCTGGAGATTGGACCACCCGACCGGGGAACGTCCTCACGGCCTCAAGTACTCGCTGTTCTACGGGCGGCCCGGTGAGAGGATCGTCGGGTACGACAACGAGCGGGGCAAGGGTGATCATCGGCACTATCGTGAGCGTGAGGAGCCTTACGTCTTCGTAGCCTTTGAACGGTTGTTGAACGACTTCTGGAGCGATGTTCGAGCGGAGATCGAGAATGAGCGAGGTTAAGGTTCACGTTGAAGACCTCGATGCCTTCGCCAGGCGGTCCTTGGATATGTCGCGACGGCTCGATCGGGGCGAACCGAAGGCACAGCCGGCGCACATTTCGTTCGAGACGATGGAGGCGCTGCTCAAGGTGCTGACCCCCGGACGCTGGCGGCTCCTCCGGCGGCTGCGGGCAGACGGACCGTCGTCGATCCGTGCGCTCTCGCGCGCGCTCGGGCGCGACTATCGCGGCGTCCATGGCGACGTGATGGCGCTGATCGAAGCGGAGCTGGTGGTGCGTGGCGAGGAGGGACGGGTCTCGGTGCCATGGTCGCGGATCACCGCGGAGATGGCGCTCGACACTGCAGCATGACCACGACCCCCGCCCTGATGATCCAGGGCACCGGCAGCCACGTCGGCAAGTCGGTGATGGTCGCGGGGCTGTGCCGGGCGCTGGTGCAGCGCGGGCTGAGAGTCGCGCCGTTCAAGCCGCAGAACATGTCGAACAATGCTGCGGTTACAGCCGATGGCGGCGAGATCGGCCGCGCCCAGGCGCTGCAGGCGCGGGCGTGCGGGCTGCCGCCGACCGTCGACATGAACCCGGTGCTGCTCAAGCCCGAGGGCGAGACCGGTGCGCAGGTGATCGTCCGCGGCAGACGTTCAGGCACGATGCGGGCGGCGGAGTACGGACGGCGGAAGGCGGAGCTGCTGCCGGAGGTTCTCGCCAGCTTCGCCCGGGTGGGCGAGGGCGCAGACCTCGTCCTTGTCGAGGGGGCGGGGAGCCCGGCCGAGGTCAACCTCCGGGCCGGCGACATCGCCAACATGGGCTTCGCCGAGGCGGCCGACGTGCCGGTGGTGATCGTCGGCGATATCGACCGGGGCGGGGTGATCGCGAGCCTTGTCGGGACACATGCGGTCCTGTCCGAAGCCGACGGGCTGCGCATACGCGGATTCATCATCAACAAGTTCCGGGGCGATGCGGGGCTCTTCTCCCAGGGGCTGGCGCTGATCGAGGAGCGCACGGGGTGGCCGTCGCTCGGCGTGGTGCCGTGGTTGCCGGAGACTTCGCGCCTGCCCGCGGAGGATTCGCTCGGCCTCGACGGCGGTACCGCGCGCCAAGGCACACGGGTGGTCGCGGTGCCGGCGCTGCCCCGGATCGCGAACTTCGA
>JALHRF010000206.1 GCA_022841545.1 Bauldia sp.
GCCGACCTCGTCGGCGGCGTTGACGACCACGTCCGGCTCGACCTCGAGCAGCGCGGCGATCTGGTCGGGGGTGAGGTGCACGGCCACGGGCGATCCCTCCGGGTGGTTTCTCTCTGGCCGTCGCAGGATGCCACCCGGGGAGGGCCCCGTCGCGACCCCGGGGCCCGGGAGTCCGTCAGAATGTCCCCGGGCCGTTAGCTCAGTTGGCAGAGCAGGGGACTTTTAATCCCAAGGTCGTCGGTTCGAGCCCGACACGGCCCATTGGCCAGAAAGCTCTTATAGATTGACATCTGCGCTGATCCCTCCCACTCGTAGGGTCCCGGCAGGTTGCCAGGTGACAACGTAAGTGACAACATCGGCCGACCGTGGCCGCCCCGCTCGAACGCACTTCGACCCCCGGCGTCTACCGGCGAGGAGGTCGGTACGTGGTCGTCTTCCGCGATCCGTCGGGGCGGCAGCGCAGGCGCTCCGCCGCGACCTTCGCGGAGGCCCGGCTCCTGAGGAGCTCTCTGCTCGCCGACGTCGCGCGGGGCGAGTTTCGAGAGTCCTCCCGGGCTCGGCTCGATGACTACGCGCGCGACTGGGTGCGCACTTATCAGGGGCGAACCAGTCGAGGCATCCGAGCCGAGACCATCCACGAATACGAGCGCGACCTCGAGCTGCATGTCCTCCCGGTCCTTGGACGGCGCCGACTGTCCGAGATCGAGCAGCGCGAGCTTAAGGCGCTGGCGCGTGATCTTGCGGACAAGGGTCTCTCGCCGGCGACGGTTCGCGTCGTGATGGCACCGCTGAGAGCGCTGTTCGCCACGGCGGTCGAAGAGGGCCTCCTTCGAACCAACCCGGCCGCTGGGCTGCGGCTCGGCGGCGGGCGCACCGCGGACCCTGCCGCGAAGCGACGCGCCCTCGATGAGGACCAGCTCGCGAAGCTGATCTCCAAGACCCCCGAGCGCTGGCGCCTGCTGATCCGGTTCCTCGCCCAGACAGGCCTCCGGGTCGGTGAGCTGATCGCGCTCCGCTGGGAGGACGTGGATCTGGAAGGTCGTCGGGTCAGCGTGCACCGACGCCTCTACAGGGGCCGGCTCGATGCACCCAAGAGCGACTACGGCGTGCGGCAGATCCCGATCTCCAGGCGGCTCGCAGCCGATCTCACGCTGCATCGGGACAGTGCGTCCGACGAGGACCCCGTTTTCGCAGGACCGGAAGGACGGCCCCTGCGCTCGGAGTTCGTGCTCCGTTCCATCGTGAAGCCGGCCGCGGCGGCGGCAGGAGTCCCGTGGGCCGGTGTGCACACCCTGCGACACACCTGCGCGTCGATCCTCTTCCGCTCGGGGTGGAACGCCAAGCAGGTTCAGGTCGTGCTTGGCCACCACTCTCCTGCGTTCACCCTGGCCACCTACGTCCACCTGATCCCAGATGACCTGCCCGAACCGCGGTTCCTCCATGACGAGCCGGTCGCGGCTCACGCCGCAGAGCCCCACCTCACCGCCGGGGCATCGTCAGCGCCGCGTCTCAGATAGGCCTCGAGTTCGGCCCGAGAAACCAGCGTGCGGGCTCCATCCTTAATCCTGCTGATGCGGCGCTGGGACAGCAGGTCGTCGATGCGCTGGCGCCGGCACCGGAGATAGAGAGCTGCCTCCTCGACCGTCATGTACGGCGAGGAAGCGGGGGCGACGTGACCTTCGCCCCGAAGGATCGCAGCAGTGCGCTCGGCGATGCGATGCACGTCGAGCTCGCTTAACTCAACGGCGATCTTGATCACCCCTTGGTCGGGGTGCCCGTGGGACTGTGTCGAGCTCACGGCGCGTACCCCACCAGTCGGGCGCCGATGTGGATGTGGTCCCAGTGGTTGCCGCCGACGTTGGTGCGCCAGAGCAGCTGGTAGCGGATGCCGCACCGCTCGACGTTGAGGACGCCACCGGTGCTACCCCAGTCGGCGTGGCCGGGGCCGGCGATGGCGCTCGCGATCCGTGAGGCGGGTCCGTCTCCCGCGGGCGGCGTCGCGCCGAGGTCGATCGCGTAGCACTGCGCGCACCCTGTCCAGTGGTCCGACGTGCCGCCGCTTGCGGTCGTCTGGCGTCCGCGCTTGACGCTCGTCACCGGCAGCCCGGCGAGCCGCGCCAGCGCTTCGACCGGTCGCCTGGTCCCTCCCCAGGGTCCGACCGGGCAGAGGTCGACCTCACCGGCGAGGGCCGGCGTGTAGGCGATCGAGCCGGACGGATCGCCGCCGAGGTCCTTGTAGTAGCGGCCGACGGCGCCGGTCCAGGCCGTGTTCAGTCCGGTCGGGTCGTTGGCGGCGCCGACGGGCGCCCAGACCGGCTGGATCTCGGTGAGGGTGTCGCGGCCGCGAGCCAGGTACCCCTGACGGAGGCCACGGGCGACGGTGGCGATGTTGTCGATCCAGCTGGCGAAGGGGATCGCCGGGCCCCAGCCGAAGGCGTTGTGGATGCCCGCGCCCGATCCGGCGGTGCCGAGCACCGACTCGTGCATCGCGATCGCCACCAGCGCCCGAGGATCGATGCCGTTGCGCTCCCCTTCTGCGACGAACACCGGCCCGAGGCCGACGAGCGGCGAGCCCGGTACCTGATCGGCCATCCAGGCATCGAGCGCCGCGGCGTCGGCAGGCGAGGCCGTCGCCGATCCCCCGGGCCCCGCGAGGCCGACGAGGGCGATCACCGGCAGCCCGACCGCGAGCGACACGAGCGCGGCCAACCCAACGCCGACGATCGCAAGGGGCCGCTGCAGGCCGTGGCCGGCGGCGCTCACCGCGCCGTGCCCTTTTTGGCGCGCGGGCGGCGGCGCGGTGCGGGGGCGGGGTCGTCACTGGCGCCCGCCTGCTGCGTCTCCAGCGGCGGCTCGAGCACCGCCTGTACTTCGACCACGGGCTGCCAGGACGGCAGGTGCTCCAACGCGCCGGCGCCGAGGCGCAGTGACACCTCGACGGCGCTCTCAACCACCGCGGCCGCGACCTCGAACATCGCGTCGTCGGACAAGCGGCTGGTCGGCGCGCCGACACCGACGGCCGCCACCACCCGCCCCGAGTGGTCGCGCACCGCAGCACCGATCGAGCGGCGGGCGAGGTGGAACTCGGCGTCCTCGATCGCGTAGCCGCGCTCGCGCGTCGCAGCGAGTTCCTCGGCAAGGAGCACCGGATCGGTGATCGTGTGTTCTGTCCAGGGGTCGAGGACAAGCTCGGAAAGCGCAGCCTGCTGTTCCGGGCCGGACAACTCGGCGAGGATCGCCTTGCCGAGCGCGGTGGCGTGAGCGGGGAAGGCGCGGCCGAGGGCGCGCTCGGGTCCGCGGAAGTGGTCGACGTAGACCGCCCGACCCCCGGAGAGGACGGCGATCAGCCCGCCGAGCCCGGTCGCCTCGTGGAGGGCCGCGAGCGGCGGACGGAACTCGTCCCACGGGTTGAGGGAACGGATGGCGTAGCCGCCGAGGGTGGCGAGGCGGATCCCAAGGCGCCACGCCCCCGACACCGGGCCGCGCTCGACGATGCCGGCAGCCTCCAGGTGGCGGAGGAGCTTGAAGGCGTACTCCTCCGAGAGGCCGAGCTCCTCGGCGACCTGTGACAGCGGCAGCTCCGTCCGATCGGGCGGAGAAAAGAGGTCGAGCACCGACAGTGCGTGCTCGAGCTGGCGCACCCTGTTGGCGCGCGGGAAGCGCCCCTCAGCCACCGATCCGCCCTCCGCCGCGCGTGCAGTCGGTCAGGAGGTGCTGCGGGCCCGCCGGTCGTAGCGGATCCGGTCCTGCGGTTCGTCCGCCCGCATGTGCTCGATCAGCTCCTGGCGCGAGAAGCGCCAGCGCTGACCCTCCCGCCAGCCAGGTAGGCGCCTCTGGTTGGCCTCGCTGCGGACGGTCCACTCCTTTATCCGAAGGAACGCCGCCGCCTCGGCGGCGTCCATCCCCGCCGCACCCGACGCCCCGTCCTTGGAGGCGAACGGCGAGCGGGGGAAGAGTTCCCCCTCCGGATCGACTCCGCGCCGGGAGCGGATCGTGATCCCCCGGGCCTCGGCGACGTCGTCGCGCAGGAAGCGCCACTCCTTGCCGATCCGGCGCGCCGGGATCCGCCCGGCCTTCGCGCCGCGCTGGATCGTCTCGAGGTTCTGGCCGAGCCAGTCGGCAACCTCGGCGGCGGTCAGGATCTCGTGGGCCGGCGTGCGTGCCATCGGCGCCATTGTGACCAACCGCGTCCCCTTGCGATGAGAGGCTCATGGAGGATTTCATAGGTTGCACGTACCGCTTCCGGATGGCACCATCAGTTTGCCGCGTACAGTCAACCGATCGTAGGGAGACAGCCGCGCAATGGCAACCGACGATGGCACACCCACCCGAGACGAGGCGACCCCGCCCGACGGGCCCGATCCCGTGACCGGCCGCCGGGACGCGGGTGCCGAACCGACCGAGCTGCCCAGCGACTGGCCGGGGCCCGTCAGCTGGGGGGCGACCCTCGGCGCGGGCGGCGAGGTGATCGCCGACCCGGCCGAGCTCGTGCCGTTGACGGGCAGGGGCGCCGAGAAGCCCTCGGAAGAGCCTGGCGGAACCGGCGCCCGCCGGCGGGCGCCGCGCCGACCGCAATTCGACGCGCAGGGGGGTGATTCTCGTCGCCGCCGTGCCTCTACGGGTATGCCGAGCCTCAACACGCTCGTGGCCGCCGGGGGTGCGGTGGGGCTCGCGGGGCTTGCCGGGTTGCTGGTGGCGGTGTTGTTCTTCGGGGGCGGGATCCCCGCCCCCGTGCCTGATGACAGAGGTGATGGCGTGGCAGCAGTAGCGGAGGTGACGACCGATCGGGGGCGGACAGCGGCCCCGCCGGCGCCTCGAGCCTCTACGAACACGAAGGTCACGGAGCGGCGGGCGGCGGAGAGGGCGGCGCGGCGCGCCCGGCAGCGCGACCGCACCCCACAGCGCCAAGCGCCCCCTGAGTCGGCGGGAACGACCCAGGTCGAGGTCAGCCGACCGCCGGCCCCGAGTCCCGCACCGGCGCCCGCTCCCGCGCATTCGGTGTCGCCGGCCGAGCGTGAGTTCACCCCCGGCCCCTGGAACCTCAGCTGATGCGCCGCACGACGGGACTGCTCATCTCGAGCGGAGCCGCGCTGCTTGCCGTGACCTCCGCGCCGGCCGCGGCGACCGAGGGAAGCCTCTACCGGTTCGGGGTCGAAGCGCTCGCCGCCCAGGCGGTCCCCGACGGACAGTGCTTGGTCGCCCAGACCGGCGCGAGCTTCGGGGTCACCTGCCCACCCATCGGCACATCCTTCACCGGCACCAAGTGGCAGGTCGACCTGCGCACCCCCGTCCCCGGGTCGGTGATCGAGGCGTTCGACTGGCGAGCCGTGCGCTTCCACCAGACCGCCACCTCGATCGCCCAACAGGTGCTCGCCGACGGGGCCCTCGCCTGGCAGGCCGCCGAGGCCGACATCCCCCGCAGCCCATCCCAGCCGAAAGCCTACCGCGTCGGCATGAGCGCCCAGACGGCCTCACTGCGGCTCTGGCAGACTGAGGCGCGACAGCAGCCCAACCGCGTCTGGACCTTCCTCGAGCCGACGATCTTCGTCCGCGACATCGAGCGACCGCTCGCGCGCTGGACGGTCGTCCCCGCTGAGTGGGTGACGAGCGATCCGGTGCGCGTCGAGTGGGAGGCGTCGGACAACTTCGGCTCCGACGGCCTCGGCCAACAGCGGATCAACGCCGCCGGCCGCGGGCTCTATGTGGGATCGCCCGGGCAGGGCTTCCATGGGGCGACCCTGAACGTTGCGGGCCTGGCCGATGGCGTGCAGCCGCTCCGGCTCGAGGTCGACGGAGACGGAACAGCCGGCGCTGCCTTCCAGGATGCGTCCCTTCGCCTCGACCGCACGCCCCCCTCGGCATCGGTCGTCCTACTCGGCCTGCCGGACAGTGGCGTCCGGGTGACCGTCAACGTCGCCGATGCGACCAGCGGCGTGCGCGGCTGGACACTCCGGGCACGAGGACCGGATGGTCTCACGGTCGCCTCATCGTCCACAGGGGGCGACGTCGTCGACGTCGATCTCGCGAACCACGCAGCGCCCGGCGAGACGATCCGCTTCCACTTGACCGCGACCGACAACGCCGGGCTGGTGCGGCAGGTCACCTCGGCGCTCGTCACCCGCCCATCTCCGAGCGCCCCAGGGGCGCCGGCCACCACGATCGTGGGCGGCGACGGACCTCTCGGAGACCCAGGGCGGATCGAGTCGAGCGGGGCACCGCTACCGAACTTCTCCCGCATCGAGACGCGCGGCGTTCGCACGAGCCACGCCCGCAGCTACAGCCGCAACGGCCGCCTGCTCGTGCCACTGGTCGTCGCGACCCACTCCCGGCCGGTGAAGGTCAGCGGCCGGTTCCTGCACGCGCGCGGATCAGGCTTGCGCGGCGCGACCGTCTACCTCGTGGACCCGAAGGGGTTCACGCGCGCGACGACCCTGACCGATCGCCGGGGACGCTTCACCTTCAAGGTGCGCCCACGCCTGGCGGGCACCTGGCGAGCGATCGCCCTCGGACGACCGCTCGTCGTCGCGCCGGCGGTGATACAGCTGCGGCCACGCGTCACGACTCGGATCAGCGCCCGATCGATCCGTCCCGGCGGCCGGCTGGTCGTCAACGGGACAATCTCGCCGCTCGGCATCGGCCGGGCCAAGCTTGTCAAGCTCGAATGGCGGCAGGGTGAGACCTGGCGGCCGCTCGCCCTCACCACTGCCGACCGGCGGGGGCGCTTCACGCTGCGCTACCGATTCAGTTCGGCTCCCGGGGCCTTTACGGTTCCAGTGAGGGTCGTGGTCCCCCGGGAGAAGGGGTCGCCGTTTCTGCCCGTCGTCTCCAGGCGATTCGTCGTGCGCGTAGGTTGAGCACACGAACGAGGGGGCGGGTTTGCGGTCGCCATGCACGGACGTGGAGGGAGGGCTTCCAGGGGCCTGCTAGGTGGACAGCAAGCCGATCGCCTTCAGGCGGGGCAGTAGGAGTGTGTCTGCGATGCCGCTTCGATCCCTGGTGAGGAAGTAGACGGCCGACTCCTCGAGCAGTGATCCGGCACGCTGCGCGATGACGGCTTCGAACAGGCCCATCGTCGCGGTCGTCCAAGCGCGCACGGCCGTCGCGTAGGCGCGGGAGCGGTCACCCGTGAGCGTGCCAACGCGGAACATGCCCGGGTCACCGTAGTTGGAGCGGGTGCGCATGCGCCAGGCGAAATCGAAGCCGGTCGTCGCCGCCATACGTTCATCGTGACGCTGTCGCTCGCCTGCGCGCGCGCGACGGCGCTTCTGCTTTCGCTTCGCCTCTTCCACCTTCGCTTTGACGCCTCGATCACGGGTCGTCCTGAGCAGCATGGCGCTTCGATCGTGCACATCGACCCGAGCCGACAGGTTGCTGCAGGATTCAGGTGGTACCGGGAAGCCGCCGTAGGCGGGCGTTGGCATCAGCGCGTCGCAAGTGAGATCCCATGGCTTCGGGAACAGCTTCTGGCTCGTGACAAGCGCCGACACCGCCCTCAGAAGGCCGGCGTGGGTTTCGGGTACGGCGCCGTCCCTGATGAGGAGCCACGCCGAGGCCATTCGGCTGGTGGCGTAGTAGGCGTCGATGGGCGCACCGTGATTGCCGATCCAGAGGCGCCCGGCGTCGTCCAGGTCGATGAGGTGCAGACGCAACTCCGAGGTCCAACCGTTCAGCATCAGCGAGCGCACCTGCTCGGGGTCTCGTGGAGTCCCCCTTCCCTTCAGCGATCGAAAGCATTTCCGCTGCCTGAGATCGGCAAGGATTGACGCGGTCGGCTCGTCCCCGTGGATCGTCTGGACGTGCTCAGCCAGGCAGAGCCAGTACCCGAGGTAGGTCGTGAACGTCTTGGCCTCGTCCGAGTCCGCGTCGAGGAGCGCGTAGAGGTCGAGGGCGGAGAAGCGGATCGGCACGGGCTCGTCACGGTAGCGACCGGTTTGGACGTGCCTCAGCGAGGACCGGCGCTTCACCCGCCACGAATCGCCTCACCGACTTGGCCGAGGGCGCCCTGGCGGAGGGTGAGGCCTCGCGCCTGCTCGCGAGGAGGATGGCTCCCCAGATCGTCAACTTTTTCTACGGAGTGGTGCGGCGTGGGCCCTCTACGACTTCGCCAACACGATGTTCAGCTTCGCGATCGTCTCGTTCGCGATGAGCCTCTGGTCGATCCGGGCTCTCGGCGAGGGCCCGGGTCTCTTCTGGTTCACGGTCGCGGTGAGCGCGTCGATGCTCCTGAACGCCCTCCTGTCGCCGACGCTCGGTGCGATGAGCGACCGCGCCGGTCGGCGGACACCCTTCCTCGCTGCCTTCACCACCCTCTGCGTCGGAGCGACCGCGCTGATCGGGTTCGTCGACATCGCCCTCGGCTTGATCCTTTTCGGCGTCGCCAACTTCGCCTTCCAGGCAGCGCTGATCTACTACGACGCCATCCTGAGCGGCGTCGCGCGTCCCGAGAGCAGGGGACGCCTGTCCGGGCTCGGCGCCTCCTTTGGCTATGCGGGTGTGCTGGTCGCCGGAATCCTGCTTCAACTCACCCTCGACGACGCCGGACGCACCACCCACCTGAGCTTCGTGCTGATCGCCCTGCTTTTCGGCGGCTTCGCGATCCCGGCCCTTGTCGTGTTGCGCGAGGACCGCGGGTCCGGGCGCTCGGCTGCTGCCGCCGAGGCCCGCCATCCCTGGCGGCGGCTGGCCGGGGCAGTGCGCGGCGCCCGTGAGACACCGGGGCTGCTGCGCTTCATCGTGGCCCGGTTCCTCTACGCCGACCCCGTCAACACGGCGATCGCGGTGATGAGCGCCTTCGCCGTCGCCGCCGTCGGCTTCAGCGAGGGCACCGCCCTCACGGTGCTGTTGGCGCTGGTGATCGTCGCCGCCGCGGCCTCACTCGCCTGGGGGCGGCTCGCCGACGCCGTCGGCGCCGTTCCGACGCTCCTGATGGTCCTCGCCGTCTGGGCGATCGGCCTAGCCCTGCTGGCGGGCTTCCTCGCCCCGGTGCCCTTCCTGGTCGCCGGCGCGGTCATCGGGGCCGGCGTCGGCGGGACGCAGGTGGTCGAGCGCGTAGTGCTGACCCATCTGGCGCCCCCCGAGCGCCTCGGCGAGATGTTCGGCCTCTACGGGCTCGTCGGCAAGGCCAGCGCGGTGATCGGACCGGTCGTCTACGGGGCGATCGTCGCGAGCCTCGTCGAGCCGCTCGGGCGCGGCGCCTACCAGGTGGCGGTCCTCGCCCTGCTCGTCCCCCTGATCGCCGGCTGCGTGATCGCGTACCGGCTCCCGCGGCCGGCGGAGCGGACGTGAGGAGCCACCGGCCTACCGTTCGCGCCGCGGCCCTCGTGGTCGCGGTCGTCGTGGTCGCGTCGGCGGCGTGGGCCCTCCT
>JALHRF010000207.1 GCA_022841545.1 Bauldia sp.
CGGCAAGGCCGGGCTCGCCGGGGATGACAGGCAGGGGGTATTCGGCCCCCGTTTGGCGCGGTATCGCCCCACAGGGCCTCAGACCTGGCGAGTTCCCGCGAAAAACTCCAGCGACTGCTTGAGGTCCTCGCCGCGGTAGCCGCGGCCGATGACGACGATGGTGTCGTCCTCGCGGTCGGGATCATCCTCCTGCGGCGGCAGGATTTCCGGCGACTGCACCACCTTCCGCACGCTCTGGAGGAGGAGACGTCCGGCAGGGGTCCGGACCACGCCCTTGACGCGGAGCACGTCGTCACCGCGGGCGTGGAGGAGCGCCGACAGCCAGACGGTGAAGGCCGTCCAGTCGACCGAGGCGTCGAGGTGAAGCCGGGTCGGGAAGATCGGCGCGGCGGACTCGCCGTCGGCCGCGACGACCGGCTCCGGCGGGACGCCGGCGAAGGTCGGGAGGAGCACGTCGGAGCCCTTGACCGCGCCGGTGATGGCGGCGCCGGGGTTGACCGCGCGGAGCGTCGCGAGGAGGCGCTTCAGTTCGGACGTGTCGGCCGCATCGACCTTGGTGACCACCAGCCGGTCGGCGGTCTCGACCTGCCGGCGGCCGAGCGGCTCGCCACGGAGATGCGCGAGGCCGTTGACGGCGTCGACGAGGACGACGATCTCGCTGACCACGATGTGGTGGACGAGCACCGGGTCGGTGCGGATTGCCTCGACGATCGGCGCGGGGTCGGCAAGGCCGCTCGTCTCGAGCACGATCTCGTCGAGGCGTGCCGCCGTCGATGCGATTTGGCTCCGCCGGTCGCAGAGCTCGCGGAGAAGCGCAACGAGGGCAGCTTTGGTTTCGCAGCAGGCGCAGCCGCCGGCCAGCACCCGGAGTTCCGTCGCACCTTGCAGCAGCGCGTCGTCGACCGGCGTTCCCGCCGCCTCGTTGACGATCACCACCGCGTTCCGGAACAGCCCCGCATGGAGCTGGTGGCGGAGCCACGTCGTCTTGCCCGAGCCGAGGAAGCCGCCGACCAGCGTCAGCCGCATCCGGCCGTCGCGCGCGGCGCTCACCTCAGGCCGTCTCGGTGCCGCCGCCTGTGAACCGCGGGTCGAGGGGATCGACCGGCCGTCCCGCCAGCCGCTCGGCCACGGTCCAGACCTCGGCAAGGTCGAGGGCGATCGTGTGATTGCCGGACAGCGTGCCGACCTGGACGCCGGGCACCTGCGCGCCGTCATGGGCGGTCAGGCCATAGCCCTTCAGCACCCGGTTCAGGATTTCGGCGCGACGGAAGCGGGCGCGCAGGCGATCATGCGCCTCGGGCGCGCCGGCCTCCGTCCAGTGGCCAGGCCGCATCGGGTATCCGCAGCTCGCGCACATGCCTCTCTTCCCGGCCTTCAGTGGAGTGGAGACGGCGAACCGCCGCCTCCGGTCATGCCATGAAGATAGGTGCCCCGCCGCCCGATCTCAAACCACGTCCGGCCGCTTGCCGCCGGCAAAGGGATAACGCTTGCGGAAATCGACCGCGATCTCCTCGAAGGTCATCCACTTGGTGCCGGTGTGGCTGTTGATATGCTCGATCATGCGCTCGAGCATCAGGAGCACCTGCGGACGGCCGGCGACGTCGGGATGGATGGTGAAGGCAAAGACGGCATAGTCCATCTCGCGGTAGACCCAGTCGAACGCGTCCTTCCAGATTTCCTCGACGGCCCGGGGACTGACGAAGCCGTGGCTGTTCGGCGCCTTCTTCATGAACATCATCGGCGGCAGGTCGTCGACGTACCAGTTGGCGCCGACCTCGACGAGGTCGATCTCCTTGCCGTGCTTGAGCGGGTGCATCCACTCCTCGGCCTTCTTCGAGTAGTCGATGACGTTCCAGGTGTCGCCGACGCGGGCGTAGAACGGCTGGAAGTCGCGGTAGCCCTGGCTGTGGTCGTAGGTGAAGCCGTACTTGAGGAGGAGCGCGGCGGTCGCGTTCGACATCTCCCACCACGGGGCCACATAGCCGCGCGGCTTCTTGCCGGATACCTTCTCGATCAGGTCGATGCACTTGACCAGAACCGCCTCCTCCTGGGTCGGCGTCATCGCCACCGGGTTCTCGTGGAGGTAGCCGTGGGCGCCGATCTCGTGACCGGCCTCGACGATCATGTCGACCTCCTTCGGGAAGGTCTCGATCGAGTGGCCGGGGATGAAGAACGTGGTCTTCAGGCCGTATTTCTTGAACAGGTTCAGGAGGCGGATGTTGCCGACCTCGCTTGCGAAGACGCCGCGCTGGATGTCGGACGGCGAGTCGCCGCCACCGTAGGATCCGATCCAGCCCGCAACCGAATCGATGTCGGTGCCGAATGCGCAGATGATCTCCTTCGCCATGTCTCCGTCTCCCTCTTGTGCGGCGTTCCCGCCGGATGAATTCCTCCAATCAATAGGATCATGGCCTCGTTGAAAAATCCAGAATTTCCTTTATCCTTGATAAGGACTTAGAGGCATGCGCCCGAGCATTGAGATGAATTGCATATCAATTGATGCCGGAATTGGATTGGCGTCGGAAACGGACGCGGCGCTGTGACGGCGACCGAGGCTCCGGCAGACTATGCGGCGTGGCTCGGCCGCAGCGAGGAGGCCCGCGACGTGGTAACCGCCGGGCCGCTCGACCGGTGGTCCGCGACGCTCGACCGCGACGACCCGCCCCACAAGGACGGCGACGTGGTTCCGCCGCTGGGGCACTGGCTGTTCTTCCTGCCCCACGCCCGGCAGTCCGAGATCGCTCCCGACGGCCACCCGGAGCGGGGCGGCTTCCTGCCGCCGGTGCATCATCTCCCGCGGCGGATGTGGGCGGGGAGTCGCGTGACCTTCCCCGGCGACATCCGGGTCGGCGATGCGATCGTGCGGCGTTCGACCATCGCCTCGATCAGGGAGAAGGCGGGCAAGGCGAGCGCACTGGTGTTCGTCACGGTCCGCCACGAGATCGGCCGCGCCGGCGAGCCGCCCGCCATCATCGACGAGCACGACATCGTCTATCGCGGGCTCGAGGCAGGGCAGGCCGGGGCGAAACCGGAGACGGTCTCCGCCGGCGCGTGGCGGCGCACCCTCATGCCGGATGCGGTCCAGCTCTTCCGGTACTCGGCCCTCACCTTCAACGGCCACCGCATCCACTACGACCGGGACTATGTGACGAACGTCGAGGGCTATCCCGGCCTCGTCGTCCACGGCCCGCTGACGGCGACGCTGCTCGTCGACCTGGTGCGGCGGAAGGCGCCCGAGGCGAGGATCGATGCGTTCGCCTTCCGCGCCCTGTCGCCGCTCTTCGACGGCCGCGAGATGAGCGTCAATGCCGACCCGCCCGGCGCTGGCGGCAAGGTCAAGCTCTGGGCCGCCAACGCCGAGGGCGGCCTCGCGGTCTCGGCCGAGGCGACCGTCTCCGGGACAGTCCCGTCGTGAGCCGGCCGCTCGACGGCACTCTCGTCGTCTCCCTCGAACAGGCGATCGCGGCGCCCTATTGCACCCGGCTCCTCGCCGACCTTGGCGCACGGGTCATCAAGGTGGAGCGGCCGGATGGCGGCGACTTCGCCCGCGCCTACGACGCCCGCGCGCGCGGGCTCGCCAGCCACTTCGTGTGGACCAACCGGTCGAAGGAGAGCCTGGCGCTTGACCTCAAGGACCCGGCTTCGGCCGAGACGCTGAAGAGGCTCGTGGCCCGGGCCGATGTCTTCGTCCAGAATCTCGCGCCCGGTGCGGTCGAGCGCCTCGGCCTCGACCCGGCCGCGCTCCGCCAGGACCATCCCCGCCTCGTCACCTGCTCGATCTCCGGCTATGGCGAGGGCGGGCCATACGAGGGGCGGAAGGCCTACGACCTGCTGGTCCAGGCCGAGGCCGGGTTCCTGTCCGTGACCGGCACGAAGGACCAGGTGGCGAAGGCCGGCGTCTCGATCGCCGACATCGCGAGCGGCGTTACCGCCTGCAACGCCATCCTCGCCGCGCTTCTCCATCGCGAGCGGACAGGCCGCGGCGACCACATCGAGGTGTCGATGCTGGAGGCGATGGCGGAGTGGATGGGCTTCCCCATGTACTTTGCCATGGACGGCGCCGCGCCGCCGCCGAGAGCGGGCGCCGGCCACGCCACCATCTACCCCTACGGCCCCTACAGGACCGCCGACGGCGAGATCCTGTTCGGCCTCCAGAACGACCGCGAGTGGGCGGCCTTCGCCAACCACGTCCTCGACCGCGCCGACCTCGCCGAGGACCCGCGCTTCAAGGGCAATGCCGGCCGGGCCGGACACCGGGACCTGCTCGAGCCGATCATCACCGGCGTGCTGTCGGCGCTGCCCACCGAGGAGGCGCTTCGCCGCCTCGACGCCGCCGGCATCGCCACCGCGCGGATCAACGACATGGCGGCGCTCTGGGCGCATCCCCAACTCGCCGCCCGCGGACGTTGGCGCGAGGTCGGAACACCGTCCGGTCCGCTGCCGGGCCTGCTGCCGGTGAGCGGCGAAGGCTGGGAGCCGAGGCTCGACCCGGTACCGGCGCTCGGCGAACACACCAAGGCGATCCTCGCCGAGCTGGGGCGCGCGCCGCCTGGCGAAGACGAGAAGGGCGGCACGTGATGATCCCGAAACCCGACCGACACCAGGAGATGCGGGAGGCGCTCCGCGACCTCTGCGGAACATTTCCGCCGGAGTACCATCGCGGCCACGACGAGAAGGCAACATACCCGGTCGAGTTCATCGACGCGCTGACCGCCGCCGGCTGGCTCGCCGCGATGATCCCGGAGGAGTATGGCGGCTCCGGCCTCGGGCTGACCGAGGCCTCGGTGGTGATGGAGGAGATCAACCGCTCCGGCGGCAATGCCGGCCACTGCCACGGCCAGATGTACAACATGGGGACGCTGCTCCGGCACGGATCCGAGGCGCAGAAACGGCAGTACCTGCCGCAGATCGCGAGCGGCGCATTGCGGCTGCAGTCGATGGCGGTGACCGAGCCGACCACCGGCACCGACACGACCAAGCTCAAGACGACGGCGGTGCGGCAGGGCGACCGCTACGTGATCAACGGGCAGAAGGTGTGGATCTCGCGGGTCCAGCACTCGGACCTGATGATCCTGCTCGCCCGCACCACGCCGCTCGCCGAGGTGAAGAAGAAGTCGGAGGGGCTGTCGGTGTTCCTCGTCGACCTCAAGGCCGCGATCGGCCACGGGCTGACCGTCAAGCCGATCCGCAACATGGTGAACCACGAGACCAACGAGCTGTTCTTCGACAATCTGGAGATTCCGGCCGAAGCTCTCATCGGCGAGGAGGGCAAGGGCTTCCGCTACATCCTCGACGGGCTCAATGCCGAGCGGACACTGATCGCCGCCGAGTGCATCGGCGACGGCTACTGGTTCATCGACAAGGTGACGAACTACGCCAAGGAACGGATCGTGTTCGACCGGCCGATCGGCCAGAACCAGGGTGTCCAGTTCCCGATCGCCCGCGCCTATGTGAACATCGAGGCGGCCAACCTGATGCGGTTCGAGGCGGCGCGGAAATTCGACGCGCACGAGGAGTGCGGGGCGGAGGCCAACATGGCGAAGCTGCTCGCGGCCGACGCCTCGTGGGAGGCGGCCAACGCCTGCATCCAGTTCCACGGCGGCTTCGGCTTCGCCGCCGAGTACGACGTCGAGCGGAAATTCCGCGAGACGCGGCTCTATCAGGTCGCGCCGATCTCGACCAACCTGATCCTGTCCTATGTCGCCGAGCACATCCTCGGCCTGCCGCGCTCGTTCTGAAGGGCGCGGGTCGATGATCCTCGCTCCGGACTGCAGCCGCACTCCACGCAAACGGCGACGCCGCCAGACCGGCGACAATCTCACACTCCGTGGGCCAAGCTGCGTCCCCTCTCCCCGGCGGGGAGAGGGACAGGGTGAGGGGTCTCCGGACCATGGGGGGCGTGAACGGGCCGCCGAGCGCCGGAGCTTTGGTTCCATTCCGATTTTGGATCATGACCAGTCGCTCTATCGTAATCGCCTGTCCCCCCTCACCCTAACCCTCTCCCCGCCGGGGAGAGGGGACGATGGCGGAGCCGTCTTCGCCCTCGCGTCTCCGGTAGTGGCACGACGGGCCTCTATGAGGGCCAAGGGCTTTCAGTTTCCATGGCGGGGCATCTCTCGATGAGCGACGGCAATCCCCTGATGCGCAACGCGACCGGCCGCGAGAGCGCCGAGCTTGCCGGCTTCGCGTCGGGCCTCCGTTTCGACGATCTCCCGGCGCCGGTGGTGACGCGGGCGGTGGAGCTGTTCGTCGACTGGGCGGGGTCGGCGCTGTCCGGCCGGGGCCAGCGGCCGATCGCGATCCTGGAAGGCTTCGCCGCGGCAATGGGTCCTGCGGACGGCCGGGCCGAGATCCTGACGGCGCGGCGGATGACCTCGCCGCTGTTCGCCGCACTGGTCAACGCCGGGGCCTCGCACGTCTCAGAGCAGGACGACGTCCACAACGGCTCGGTTTTCCACCCTGCCGCCGTGGTCTTCCCGGCGGCGCTGGCGACGGCGCAGGACGTCGGCGCCTCCGGCCGCGACTTCATCGCCGCGTCGGTCGCCGGCTACGAGGCGGGAATCCGCATCGGCGAGTTCCTCGGCCGCTCGCACTACCGCGTGTTCCACACCACCGGTACGGCGGGGACGATCGCTGCGGCCGTGGCGACGGGACGGCTGCTCGGGCTCGGGCCGGAGACGATGCTCGACGCGATCGGCTCGGCGGGGACGCAGGCGGCGGGGCTGTGGGAATTCCTGCGCGACGCGGCGGATTCCAAGCAGCTCCACACCGCCAAGGCGGCCGCCGACGGGCTGACCGCGGCATATCTGGCGCGGGACGGCTTCACCGGCGCGAAGCGCATCCTCGAAGGGGCGCAGGGCATGGCGGCGGGCATGTCGTCCGACGCCGACCCGGCGCGGCTCGCCGATCGGCTCGGTTCGCGCTGGGCGCTCACCGAGACGTCGTTCAAGTTCCACGCCTCGTGCCGGCACACCCACCCGGCGGCCGACGCGCTCCTCAAGGTGATCGCCGAGCACGGCCTCAAGCCGGGCGAAATCACCTCGGTCACCGCCCATGTGCATCAAGGCGCGCTCGACGTGCTCGGCCCGGTGACCGACCCCGCCACCGTGCACCAGGCGAAGTTTTCGATGCCGGCGACGCTCGGGCTGATCGCCGTCCACGGACGGGCCGGCATGGCCGAGTACGACGCGTTCTTTGGGGATGATGCGGCGCGCGGCTTCAACACCCGCGTCGTGATGCGGCTCGACCCGGAGGTGGACGCCGCCTACCCGGCGCGCTGGATCGGCAAGGTGACGGTCGAGACGACGGACGGGCGCTCGCTCGACGCGCGGGTGGACGAGCCCAAGGGCGACCCGGGCAACACCCTCTCCCAAGACGAGATCGACGCAAAGGCGCGGCGGCTCATCGGGTATGGCGGCGGGGTCGGGGCGGGCGAGGTCGATGCGCTGATGGCGCGGCTGTGGGGGATCGCTGGGGCGGAGCAGGTCGGGCGACTGCTGTAGGGCCAGTCGGACCAAGCGGTGTAGCGCTCACCCACCTGTCATCCCCGCGAAAGCGGGGAGCCAGTAACCACCACCGATTCCGAACGAATCTCGACATCGTTTACCGGGTCCCCTTCCCTCGCCCGGCTTCGCCGGGCTCGCCGGGGATGACGGGAGGTGGGCGACGACCACGATTGGGCCGGCGCACACGTTCGCCGCGCCGGCCCAATGATGACGCTCAGACCCCGATCGGCATGTGCTCCGCGGAGCGGGTGACGGCTCGGGGCGCGGTCAGCTCCTTCCACTTCGACAGCGCAGCGTTGACCGCCGGGAACGGCTTCCGCTTGAGCTCTTTGCCGCGGCCGGGCTTCGGCTGGTCGTTCTTGCCGTAGGTCCAGACCACCTCGCCGCGCGACAGCGTGTGGCGGGCCTGGCCGTTGACCTTGTGGCCCTCGAAGACGTTGTAGTCGATGATCGACTTCTGGTTCGCGGCCGAGATCGTCTTCGACAGTTTTGGGTCCCACACCACGATGTCGGCGTCGGAGCCCGGCAGGATGGCGCCCTTCTGCGGGTAGATGTTGAGGATCTGGGCGATGTTGGTCGAGGTCACGGCGACGAACTCGTTCGGCGTCAGCCGCCCGGTCTCGACGCCCCTGGTCCAGAGCATGGAAAGCCGGTCCTCGAGGCCGCCGGTGCCGTTCGGAATCTTGATGAAGTTGCCGAGGCCCGTCTGCTTCTGCTTGGTGGTGAAGGCGCAGTGGTCGGTGGCGACGACCTGGAGCGAACCGGCGGCGAGGCCGGCCCAGAGCGAGTCCTGGTGGCTCTTGTCGCGGAACGGCGGCGACATCACCCGACGCGCGGCGTGGTTCCATTCCTTGTTGAAGTACTCGCTCTCGTCGAGCGTGAGATGCTGGATCAGCGGCTCGCCATAGACCCGCATGCCCTTCTGCCGGGCCCGGCGGATCGCCTCATGCGCTTGCTCCGACGAGGTGTGGACGATGTAGACCGGGACGCCGGCCGCATCGGCGATCATGATCGCGCGGTTGGTGGCCTCGCCCTCGACTTCCGGGGGGCGCGAATAGGCGTGGCCCTCGGGACCGGTGACGCCGTCGCGCATGTACTTTTCCTGGAGGGCGGCGACGATGTCGCCGTTCTCGGCATGGACCAGCGGCAGGGCGCCGAGCGCGGCGCAGCGCTGGAACGAGGCGAACATCTCGTCGTCGTTCACCATCAGCGCGCCCTTGTAGGCCATGAAGTGCTTGAAGGTGTTGATGCCGCGCTCGATGACCTTGCCCATCTCGTCGAAGTGCTTCTCCGACCAGCCGTTGACGCACATATGGAACGAATAGTCCGACGAAGCCTGGCGGCCCGCCTTCTCCTCCCAGTCCGCGAGCGCGGCGAGCATGCCGTCGGATCCCGGGATGACGAAATCGACCACCAGCGTGGTGCCACCGGAAAGCGCGGCGAAGGTGCCGCTCTCCCAGGTCTCGGCGGCGGTGGTGCCCATGAACGGCATTTCGAGATGGGTATGCGGGTCGATGCCGCCGGGCATGACGTAGGCGCCGCCGGCATCGACCACGGTGTCGCCCTTGAGGTCGTCGCCGATGGCCTTGATCTTCTCGCCCTCGATCAGGATGTCGGCCTTGTAGGTACGGTCGGCGGCGACGATGGTGCCGTCCTTGATGACTGTCGACACGG
>JALHRF010000208.1 GCA_022841545.1 Bauldia sp.
CGAAAACCAGACGGACCGCCCGCTCGCGAACCTCCGCCGGATAACGTGTCCTGTGTGTTCCCATGGCAGCTCCTCCTTCTCACAGGTTGGAGCCTCCGGGAAACCCGGTGCGGTTCAGCGGACATGAGGCGGTTCGTGACGAAAACTCCGCCGCTCGATCTGGGAAAAGTGACCATGAGCCTTGCCTGGCATGCCCGACATCAGGATTCCCCACGGCACGCCTGGCTGCGCGGAGTTATTGTCGCTGCTGTCGCAGAGCTGCATGAACCGTTGACTGAGCTTAGCGAGGGTTCTTGACCCCTCAACCAGACTCGCCCGTCCACGCAAACCAAGCCGGGGAGACGGTAGGTCGCAGCGGCATCCCCGACCTTCTTCGCATCGCCGCCCCATCTGCTATCCTTGCGGCGCGAAACGCGAGGTGAAGCGATGGCGGTGCTGTTCGTGGAGATCAAGTGCGAGCTGGGCAAGGCCTATGACGTGGCCAACGCCATCGCCGACGCCGAGATCGCCTCGGAGATCTATTCGACCGCCGGCAATTTCGACCTGCTGGTGAAATTCTACGTACCGCCCGAGGAAGACGCCGGGCGCTTCGTGACCAACGTGGTGCAGAAGATCGACGGCATCCGCGACACCCGCACGATCGTCACCTTCAAGGCGTTTTGAGCCGCACCAGGGCCGAAAACGAAAAGTCCCGGCGCGAGGCCGGGACTTCGATGTCGGCTGCGAATCGGCCGGATCAGATGGAGCGGTCGAAGAGGCGCCACACGGCGGGCACCGCGGCCGCGGCGAGCACCACCTTGAGCAGGTCCCCGATCAGGAACGGCGCGACGCCGGCGCTGAAGGCGGACGCCATGCCGAGGCCGGTGGCCCCGCTCGACAGCGTCGCGAACCAGGCGAGCCAGGCGAAGCCGAGGGCGAGCATCACCACGTCGGCGACGAGCATGGCGCCGAGCAGCTTCGGGAAAGAGCGGCCCCAGCCGCGATCGGCAGCGGCGCCGACGATCCACGCCATGACGACGAAGCCAAGCAGGAAGCCGCCCGTCGGACCCATGAAATAGGCCGGGCCGGCGACCATCGGCGGCGTGTTGGTGAAGACCGGGAGGCCGAAGGCGCCTTGCGCGAGGTAGGCGAGGACGGTGATGACCGCCAGCCGCGACCCGTAGGTGGCCGCGATGCCCAGGACCGCAAGCACCTGGAGCGTCATCGGCACCGGATAGAAGGGAACCTTGATCTTGGCGGCGATGGCCAGCACCATGGTGCCGGCGATCACCAGGAGGATCGCCGAGATGAGGCGCGCGGCGCCTTCGGGAAGGAGCGTCTCGGCCAGCGCGGCACGGCCCGGAGCGTGTGACTGCATCGACATTCTGATAGACCCCCGACGGTTCGATTTCCCTGAGCTATAAGAAGAATCGCGCGCCGCGACAAGCCGAAGCGAGAGGCAGGAGGCGACGCGCGGGAAGGCAGGCGGGGTTGATTTGCCGCACGGCATGGACCCAAGGCCGTGAAACCCTATGCTTGAGCCGCTGACACGGGCCGGGCGCTCCCCTCCGGACGCCGACGCCACCAGCCAACGGGAAGAACGAATGGACGCAGTTGCCCCGAAACCGACCGGCGAATCAGCCCTGCCCGAGGGCCACCCGAAGGTTGCGCATGGCAAGGTCGGCGTGCTCCTCGCCAATCTCGGTTCGCCGTCCGGCACCGACTACTGGTCGGTGCGGCGCTACCTCAAGCAGTTCCTCTCCGACCGGCGGGTGATCGAGACGCCGCGCGCGCTCTGGTGGCTGATCCTCAACGGCATCATCCTCTCGACCCGGCCGCAGAAGTCCGGCCACGCCTATTCGATCGTCTGGAACAAGGAGCGGGACGAGGCGCCGCTCATCACCATCACCCGCGCGCAGGCCGAGAAGCTCGCGGCCGAGATCGGCAGCGACCGCGTCGTCGTCGACTGGGCCATGCGCTACGGCGACCCGTCCATCCCGTCGCGGATGTGGGCGCTGAAGGAGCAGGGCTGCGAGCGCATCCTGGTCGCCTCGCTCTACCCGCAATATGCCGCGGCGACGACGGCGACGGCCAACGACTCGGCCTTCGCCGCGCTCGAATCGATGCGCTGGCAGCCGGCGGTCCGCACGCTCCCGCCCTACCATGACGACCCGGTCTATATCGACGCGCTCGCCGTGTCGCTTCAGGCCGGCCTCGCCCGCCTCGATTTCGAGCCGGAGGTGGTGATCGCCTCGTTCCACGGCCTGCCGCGGGATTATCTCGACAAGGGCGACCCGTATCATTGCCAGTGCCAGAAGACGACGCGGCTCTTACGCGAGCGGCTCGGCTGGCCGAAGGACCGGCTCCGCATCACCTTCCAGTCGCGGTTCGGCCGCACGGAGTGGCTCCAGCCCTATACCGACGTCACCATCGCCGAGCTCGCCCGCGAGGGCGTGCGACGCATGGCGGTGATCACGCCGGGGTTCTCGGCCGATTGCCTGGAGACGCTGGAGGAGATCGCGATCCGCGCCGGCGAGACCTTCCGCGAGGCCGGCGGGACGCATTTCGCCGCCCTCCCCTGCCTCAACGACAGCGAGGAGGGGATGCGGGTGATCACGCATGTCGTGCGGCGGGAATTGATGGGCTGGGTGTGAGCCGTCCCCGGCTTCCCCATCCCGTCATACCGGCGAAAGCCGGCATCCCTGGCTGCCGGTGCCGCATTCGGTCCGTGCGGCGGCGAGGCCCATACCCGCTGCCCCTAGAGATAGTACGCAAACCTCCCCACCCGCTCGTTCCCGCGCACGCGCTCCAGTTTTTTCAACCGCTGACGTCGGCGAGGTGAAAGCTGGATGCCCGCGTGCGCGCGTGTGAAGGAATCAAGATCTGGATATGCGTCGTGCGTCCTTCGAGGCTCGCCGCAAACGCGGCGAGCACCTCAGGATGAGGGGTGTGGGTTGGCTCCATGCATGCACAAGTCATTGCGCCGCTTGTGGAAAACCCAAAGCTCCTCATCCTGAGGTGCGAGCGCTCTGCGCGAGCCTCGAAGGACGCACTGGCGGCAGTCCAGGACATTCTTCCACAGCCTCGCGCGCGGGCATGAGCGGAGGTTGGTCGGTGCGAGCACCATGTCCGATGGGTGCCGCATCCCGCCTTCTCTGCAGGCCCGTGCTCGGGAATGACGCAACGCTGTGGTCGCCGACGGGGCCCCGGACATTACCGATTCTTCTGGCCCGCCACCCCCGCACCGCATACATCTCCCCGCGAGGAACGCCGGCGGTCGCGGATTGCGCATAGCCGGCGAGGGCCGCATAGACGGGGTCGCGGAAACGTCAGCCGCGCCCCGATTCGCGGAGGTTCATTGCGATGTACGGATTCGACTGGGTCGTCGTCGCCATCGTCGCCCTTGTCATCCTGGTGCTGATCGCCGGGATCAAGACGGTGCCGCAGAGCTACAACTACACCGTCCAGCGCTTCGGCCGGTTCACCCGGACGCTGAAGCCGGGCCTGAGCCTGATCGTGCCGTTCATCGACCGGATCGGGGCGAAGATGAACATGGCCGAGCAGGTGCTCGACGTGCCGACGCAGGAGGTGATCACCCGCGACAACGCCACGGTCTCGGCCGACGGCATCACCTTCTACCAGGTGATCGACGCGCCGCGGGCCGCCTACGAGGTGACGGGGCTGCAGAATGCGCTCCTCGCCATCACCATGACCAACATCCGCACCGTGCTCGGCGGCATGGACCTCGACGAGGTGCTGTCGAAGCGCGACGAGATCAACGACAAGCTGCTGACCGTGGTCGATGCGGCGGCGGCGGCTTGGGGCGTCAAGGTGACCCGGATCGAGATCAAGGACATCTCGCCGCCGCGCGACCTCGTCGACGCCATGGCCCGGCAGATGAAGGCCGAGCGCGAGAAGCGCGCCCAGATCCTCGAGGCGGAGGGCGCGCGGGCGTCGCAGATCCTGAAATCCGAGGGCGAGAAGCAGGGCCTCATCCTGCAGGCCGAGGGCCGGCGCGAGGCCGCGTTCCGCGACGCGGAGGCCCGCGAGCGTCTCGCCGAAGCGGAAGCGCGGGCGACGACCATGGTGTCGGAGGCGGTCGCCAAGGGCGACGTGCAGGCGCTGAACTATTTCGTCGCCCAGAGATACACGCAGGCGCTCGAGGCCATCGCCAGCGCCCCCGGCCAGCGCGTGCTGATGCTGCCGATCGAGGCGTCGGCGCTGATCGGCTCGCTCGCGGGCATCACCGAGCTGGCCAAGGCCTCCTTCGGCGAGGAGGCGACGGCGCGGCGGAGCGGCAGGGTGCCGGCAGCGGGCACGGGAGGCACGCCATGATCCTCGACTTCGTCCGCGACCTCGGCGCCTGGGCCTGGTGGGTCGGCGGCGCGCTGCTGCTTGCGATCGAGATCGTCGCGCCGGGCAACATCTTCGTCTGGTTCGGGATCGCCGCGATCGTCACCGGCGCCGTGGCGCTCGTGGCCGACGTCTCCTGGCAGGCCCAGCTCATCCTGTTCGCCGTCCTGTCGCTGATCCTCGTCGTCGCCGGCCGGCGCTGGTTCGCCCGGGCCGGGACGAGCGAGGAGCCGCTCCTCAACGAACGCGCCACCCGCCTCGTCGGCCAGGATTACGTGCTGGGCGAGCCGATCGTCGGCGGCACCGGCCGGGTCAGGATCGGCGATTCGATGTGGCGGCTCACCGGCCCGGACCTGCCGTCGGGGACCAAGGTCCGCATCGTCGGCCATGACGGGGCCGTGCTCCAGGCGGCGAAGGCGGAGGGGTAGGGCGGACGGCGCGGTGAACCTCGCCCTTTGAGGCGACGCGATTCGCACTTCTTGTTCGCCGGCTGCAGGCAAGCTTCGAGGTCGGTACCGGTTCGACTTTCATGCAGAGAGCCCCCTCTCCCGTTGGGAGAGGATACGGAGCCTTGCCCGCTGAAAAGCGGGCTTTGGGCGACGTTGGTTAGGGGTGAGACCTTTGCGTGATGAACAGGGCGGACACTCCTGCTTTGATGCCTCGCCCCTTGCATTTTGATTTTGTCGGCTCAGGAGCAACCGAGAGGAATCGGTGCAGACTCACCAAGCTCCACATCGATCGCAAGCGATCGTGTTTCGCTATCCTCTCCCACAGGAGAGGAGGCCCGAGCTGTTCCGTCGCGACTCGTCGTCACGGTCGGGTAGAGATGTGTAAAACTTCTTAGTCCCTAGGGGGAGGTTGGGCCGTGCCCCTACGCCACGCCGAGGCGGAGGAAGTCGTGCATGTGGACGATGCCGATCGGCCGGCCGTCCTCGACCACGAAGAGGACGGTGAAGGGGTGGTCGGCGGTGTTCATCATCGCCAGCGCCTCGCCGACGAGCGTGTCGGGGGCGATCGCCTGCGGCGCCGCGTTCATTACCTCATCGACCAGCCGGTCGAGAACGTTGTGCGCGAGGCCGCGGCGGAGATCGCCATCGGTGAAGACGCCGACCAGCGCGCCCGCGCCGTCGACGATGCCGAGGCAGCCAAAACCCTTGGCGGTCATCACCGGCACCGCATCGCCGAGCCGCGTGCCCAGCGGCACCAGCGGCAGCGCGTCGCCGCGATGCATGATGGCGCGGACGAAGTGAAGGCTCGCGCCGAGCCGGCCGCCGGGGTGGAAGACGCGGAAATCGTCGGGGGTGAAGCCGCGGCTCTCGAGCAAGGCGATGGCGAGCGCGTCGCCGAGGGCGAGCTGCATCAGCGTCGAGGTGGTGGGGGCGAGGCCGTGCGGGCAGGCCTCGGTCGCCCGCGGCAGGACGAGCACGACATCCGCTTCGCGGGCGAGCGTGCTCTCCGCCGCGGCGGTCATGGCGATCAGCCCGATCTTGAAGCGGCGGGAATACTCGACGATGCTCCGGAGCTCGGCCGTCTCCCCGGACCACGACAGGGCGATGACGACATCGGCCGAGGTGATCATGCCGAGGTCGCCGTGGCTCGCTTCCGCCGGGTGGACGAAGAAGGCCGGGGTGCCGGTCGAAGCGAGCGTCGCGGCGATCTTCCGCGCGACGAGGCCGCTCTTGCCGAGCCCCGAGACGATGACCCGCCCGGCGCCGTTCCGGATCAGTGCGATCGCGGCGGCGAAAGGCGCGGCAAGGCCGTTGTCGAGGGCGGCGGCGAGCGCGGTGAGGCCCTCGCGCTCGGTCAGTACCGTGCGGAGCGCAGAGGCCGCCGCGCCGTCGGCCGGGGTCGGGACCGTCTCCAGTGTCCGCTTGGCGGGGGTTGGCATGGCCTGTCGAGTCTGCCTGCTATTTCGCGCCGGCCCGGTCTAGCAGCTTTCGATGCCGGGGAGAACGGCCGGAAGGGCCGGTGCGCGCCGGAGGCTGCGATCCCCGGCAGGCCGGTGCACCCGCCCACTCTCCGGGCCGCCGAACAACCTGGCGAATTTCGGCCATGGACCTCCCATCCGCGAATCGCGCTGAACGGACAACCGTCGCGTCATGGCCGGCGGTAGCGCCCGGAGGCCGGCTCGCGCCCCTCAACGCATCGCGGCGAGCGCCGCGTCGACCCCGACCATTTGCCGCACGTCCTCGGCGGTGACGCCGGCCTCCCGCAACGACCGCAGGCTGGTGTCGCGGTCGGACTTGGCGAGTTTCCGACCGCCATCGTCGGTAATCAGCCCATGGTGATGATAGGCCGGCGTCGGCAGGCCGAGAAGGCGCTGGAGGAGCACATGCGCCGCCGTGGCATGGAACAGGTCACGGCCGCGGACGACGTGGGTGACGCCCTCCAACGCATCGTCGACCACCACGGACAGGTGGTAGCTGGTCGGCGTCTCCTTGCGCGCGAGGATGACATCGCCCCACAGATTTGGGTCGGCCAGGATCGTCCCGGTCTCGCCGTCCGGCCCCGCGCCTTCCTCCCGCCACGACAACGAACCGGCGAGCGCGGCGGCCTCGGCGGTGCGAAGACGGAGCGCGTGAGCGCCGCCGGCGTCGATGCGCCGGGCGGCTTCGGCCGGGTCGAGGCCGCGGTCCTGGCCAGGGTAGAGCGGCGCGCCGTCGGGGTCGCGCGGCCAGGCCGGATCGCGGGTCAGCGCCGCCACCTCGCCCCGCGACAGGAACGCCGGATAGACCAGCCCCATCGCCTCGAGCCTTCCGAGCGCCGCCGCATAGTCGGCAAAGTGCTCCGACTGCCGCCGCACCGGCGCCTCCCAGGAAACGCCAAGCCAGGCGAGGTCGCGGAAGATCCCGGCCTCGTATTCCGGGCGGCAGCGGCTCCGGTCGATATCCTCGATACGGACCAGGAAGCGACCGCCCGCGCGCCGACAGAGTTCGAAATCGAGGAGCGCCGAGAAGGCGTGGCCGAGATGCAGCTCGCCGTTCGGGCTCGGGGCGAAGCGGAAAACGGGCTGCATCGATGGCGGCGCGGGTTGATCCTGTCCGGCGCCTGCTTTAGCAGCGGGCGCCTCAGCCGGGAACCGCCATGCGCGTGATCGAGACCGAAGCCGACATCGCCGAGGGGCTCGAATGGCTCACCCGCCGCGACCGCCGGCTCGCACCCGTCGCCCGCATTGCCGGGCCGATCCCGCTCCGCCGCGCCGCGCCCGGCTTTGCCGGGCTGGCCCGCGTCGTCATCGGCCAGCAGGTGTCGACGGCGAGCGCCGCCGCCATCTGGGGCCGGTTCGAACTGGCCTTCCCCGACGGCCGGCCGGAAACCTTCGCCGCCGCCGACGAGGCGACGCTCCGCGCCGTCGGCCTGTCGGGGGCCAAGATCGCAACGCTTCGCGCCGTCGCCGCCGCCCATGCCGAGGGCCTCGACCTCGACGGCCTCGCGGCCCTTCCCGGCGACGAGGCCCACGCGCGCCTCACCGCGCTCCGTGGCATCGGCCCGTGGACGGCCGACGTCTATCTGCTCTTCTGCCTCGGCCATGCCGACGTCTTCCCGGCGGGCGACCTTGCGCTGCGCAACGCCGTCGCCGACGCGTCTGGCCGCGAGGGTCCGGTGCCGATCCCGGAATTGCATGCGATGGCGGTCAAATGGTCGCCGTGGCGGGCGGTCGCGGCGCGGCTGTTCTGGGCCTATTATCGCGCCCGCCGCAACGTCGCGGCCGCGCCGCTTTGATTCGGGGATGGGATGATCGACGGACCACGACTGCCGCCCGCGAACGGCGGGCCGGCGAAGAAGCTGGTGGTGTTTCTCCACGGCTACGGCGCCGACGGCAACGACCTGATCGACCTCGGCCGGATGTTCGCGCCGCTTCTCCCAGACGCGGCCTTTGTCTCGCCCCACGCGCCGGACCCGTGCGACCAGGCGCCGATGGGCCGGCAGTGGTTCCCGCTGGCGCTGGGCGACATGCACGCTTACTGGCGCGGGGTGGAGCATGCCGCGCCGAAGCTGCAGGCCTTCCTCGACGCCGAGCTCGCCCGGCTTCGCCTCGCCGACCGCGACCTCGCGCTGGTCGGCTTCAGCCAGGGGACGATGATGGCACTGCATGTCGGGCTGCGCCGCCCGGCGCCGGTCGCCGGCATCGTCGGCTATTCCGGGCTGCTCGCCGGGCCGGAGCACCTCGCGGACGCCAACATCCACAAGACCCCCATCCTCCTCGTCCATGGCGAGGCCGACCCGCTGATCCCGGTGGTGGCGCTCCACGCCGCGGTGCAATCCCTCGGTGCGGCCGGCTTCCTCACGGAGTGGCACGTCTCGCCCGGCCTCGCCCACGGCATCGACGAAGACGGGCTTCGTCTTGGAGCGGACTTCCTCCGCCGGGTGCTGGCGGGCTAAAGTCCGCCGCCACGGATTCGGGCGGGTGCCACGGGGAGAGACAACGGAAATGGCGACGATCGTTTGCTACGGGGATTCCAACACCTGGGGCGCCATCCCCATGCCGAGCCGCGCCGAACTCGGGCGCTTCGCCCCGGCCGACCGCTGGCCGGGCGTCCTCCAGGAGAAGCTCGGCTCCGGCCACACCGTGATCGCCGAAGGCCTCAACGGCCGCACCACCACGCACGACGATCCGGCCGACGGCGGCCCGATCAAGAACGGCCACCGCTTCCTGCCGGTGATCCTCGAATCCCAAGCGCCGATCGACCTCGTCATCATCAAGCTCGGTACCAACGACCTCAAGGAGCGCTTCTCGGTGCCGGCCTACGACATCGCCGACGGCGCCGGCCGGCTGGTCGATCTCGTGCTCGCGTCGAAGAACGCCCCGGCCAAAGCGCCGC
>JALHRF010000209.1 GCA_022841545.1 Bauldia sp.
CAGGGTGACCGAGGCGGCCCGCGCCACGTTGGGCAGGACAAGGCCGGAGGCGGGGCTTGCGACCATCTCATAGACCTCGCGGCCGAGCGGGTGGGTGGCGGCCTTGCGGGGGATCGGCACGGGCGCCGAGGCGCCGGGCGGGGGCGGCGGAACGTCTGCCGGGCCGCCCTTCGCCGCGATCATTCCGGCGATGGCGGCGATTGTGCGGAAGCGGGCCAGCGCCGACGGCTCGATCTCGGGCAGGCCCGGCATGCGGTCGCGGAGCGCAGACAGGATCTCGACCTGCTTGATCGAGTCGATGCCGAGTTCCGCTTCGAGGTCCATGTCATGGCCGAGCACTTCGGCCGGGTAGCCGGTCTTCTCCGAGACGATCGCCTCGACCAGGCGGAGGAGTGCGTCATGGCCGGGCGCCGTGGCGGCTGCTACCGACACCGTCGTCGACGCCGCCTCGGCGGCGATAGTCGCGACCGATGCAGGAGCGACAAGCGGAGCCGGGGCCTTTGCCGGGGCGTCGCCACCGATCATCGTCGCGATCGCGGCAATGGTGCGGAAGCGGGCCAGCGCCGACGGCTCGATCTCGGGGAGGCCGGGCATGCGGTCACGAAGCGCGGACAGGATTTCGACCTGCTTGATCGAGTCGATGCCGAGCTCGGCCTCGAGGTCCATGTCATGGCCGAGCACCTCCGCCGGATAGCCGGTCTTCTCCGACACGATCGCCTCGACCAGGCGGAGGACCGTCTCGTCGCCTCCCGGGGCCGGCGCCGCCACGCCGACCTCCACGACGGACGCCGTTGCCGGCAGGGCTGGCGCAGGGGCCGGGGCCGAGGACCCCATCGGGGCCGCAGCGGGAGCCGTTGCCGGGGCATGGCCGCCGATCATCGATGCTATGGCGGCGATGGTGCGGAAGCGAGCGAGCGCCGACGGCTCGATTTCAGGCAGGCCCGGCATGCGGTCACGAAGTGCGGAAAGGATCTCGACCTGCTTGATCGAGTCGATGCCGAGTTCGGCCTCGAGGTCCATGTCGTGGCCGAGCACCTCGGCCGGGTAGCCGGTCTTTTCCGAGACGATCGCCTCGACCAGACGGAGGAGGTCGTCGTGGCCGTCTGCCAGCGCACCTTGCTCCACGGGTAGCAGATCCGGCGCGAGCGGCGGCGCTTCGATGAAGGCGGGCGCCGGAGCTGGCTCCATCGCCGGGGCGGCCGCGGCCGGGGCGTGGCCGCCGATCATCGTCGCGATGGCGGCGATGGTGCGGAAGCGGGCCAGCGCCGACGGCTCGATCTCGGGGAGGCCGGGCATGCGGTCACGGAGTGCCGACAGGATCTCGACCTGCTTGATCGAGTCGATGCCGAGTTCGGCCTCGAGGTCCATGTCATGGCCCAGCACCTCCGGCGGGTAGCCGGTCTTCTCCGACACGATCGATTCGACCAGACGGAGCACGTCGGTGCTCGCGGCAGGCTTCTCCGGCATCTTCGCGACGACCGGCGGCGCGGCCGGCGGCATGGCTGGCTCCGGCGCCCGCATTTCGAAGACCACGGGGACCGCTGCGGGTGCGGTCGCAACCGGCGAGGCCGTGGGCGCGGCGGCGATGACCGCGGGGCGGCCACGATCTTCGCCGATCATGGCGAGGAACGCCGCGCTCGACGATTCGACATGGGCGCGGTGGGCATCCATCAGCGTCGTCTCGAGGTGCCTCCGCTGTTCCTCGAGCAGCGCCTGGAAGCTTTGGAACAGGGCCTTTCCGTCATGGACCGCGACGGCCGGTTGCGGCAAGCGGGCGGCCGCCAGCGACACGATCGGCTGCACCGGCACGGCGGCGACCGCCGCCGCGGTCTTCCGCGCCGGGTAGGGCTTGCCGACATTGACGCCGTCGATCTCGAAGACGTGGGCGCCGGATGGCCGCGTAACCTCCGGCTCGGCGGGGGCTTCGTCCCAGAGCGGGCGGAGGTCGACCGTGACGCCGGCGAGCGCGAGGTCGCCGATGCCCTGCCAGAAGGCGGCGAGGCCCCTGGCGCCCTTGCGATCGAGCGCGATCGCCCGGTGTGGACGGTCGCCGAGGCACTGACGGACGAGGCTGGTGAGCACGCTGCCCGGACCGACCTCGACGAAGACGCGGACGCCGTCGGCGAACATGCGCTCGATCGATTCACGGAAGCGCACCGCCTGGCCGAGTTGGCCGGCGAGGGTCTCCTCCGTGCTGCGGGCATCGGCCGGATAGGGCGACGCGGTGGCATTGGCGTACACGGTGCGGCCCGGAGCGACCAGCGCCTGGCCGGCAAGGAACGCCCGGAACGGGGCGACGGAACCCGCGACGATGGGCGAATGGAAGCCGGTCGCGACCGGCAGTGCCGTGACGTTCAGCCCACGCTGCCTGAGCGCTGCCTCGGCCTCGGCGATGGCCGCCTTCCGGCCGGAGAGCACGACCTGCTGAGGGCTGTTGTCGTTGGCGAGCACCACGTCGAGGCGCAGCTCGGCAACGAGTCTGGCAACCGCATCATGGCCGGCCGCGACGGCGAGCATCGCGCCTTCTGTGCTTTTCGCCGCCTCGGTCATCAGCCGGCCGCGCTCGGCGGCGATCCGGAGCGCGCTTTCGAGGCCGTAGGCGCCGGCCGCATGGAGCGCCATCACTTCGCCGAAGCTATGGCCGGCGAAGCAATGGGCGCGGACGCCGAGCGCACCGAGAAGCGCGAGCATCGACGCTTCCGTCGCGGCAATCGCCGGCTGGGCGAAGGCCATTCGGGTCAGCCGCGACTCCTGCTCGGCGCGTGACTCCCCCGTGAAGGCCGGCGGCGGAAAGACCGCGTCGTGGAGGGAAGAGTCTTCGATCGCAACGAGGTCGGCGGCCCGGTCCCAGACCCGGCGGGCATGCTCGAAGGCGGTGGCGACGCCCCCGCCCATACCGACATACTGGCTGCCCTGACCGGGGAAGACGAAGGCGATGCGGCCGGCCTCGGCCGGGGCGAGGTCGATCCGGCCGCCACCGGCGATCGGGGCGGACTTCACGTTCTTCGCGATCTGCTCGCGGGCTTTGGCGACCTGGTCGGCGAAGTTAGCCGTTGAGGTGGCGACCAGCGACGCGCGGCAGGAATGCGCCGCGTCGAACCGGGCGTGGCTTTCAAAGGCGACGCGGGAGAGGTCGACGGTGGCGGCGCGTTCGACCAGGACCGCGAGCGCTCGGTCGAGTTCGGCCGGCGAGGCGCCCGAGGCGAGCACGAGCTCGCAGTCGTGGTGGCGGCGCTTCCGCGCCCGCTTGCCGGGGCCGCGATATTCCTCGAGCGTGACATGGAAGTTCGATCCGCCGAAGCCGAAGGAGGAGACCGCGGCGCGGCGCGGATGATCCTTGCCGCGGATCCAGGGGCGGAGCTCGGTGTTGATGAAGAACGGGCTCTCCTCGAGCTTGAGGTTCGGGTTCGGCCGCTCGACCTTGATGGTCGGCGGCATCACGCCGTGGTGGAGCGCCATCGCCGCCTTGAACAGCCCGGCGCTGCCCGCGGCGGCCTTGGTGTGGCCGATCTGCGACTTGACCGAGCCGAGCGCGATCGACTGGCGGCGCGCGGTGTCCGAGCCGAAGGCGAGCCTCAGGCCGCCGAACTCGGCGGCGTCGCCCGCCTTGGTGCCGGTGCCATGCGCCTCGACCATCTCGACGGTCGCGGGATCGTAACCGGCGGCCTCGTAGGCGCGGCGGATGGCCAGCGCCTGGCCCTCGGGCCGCGGCGCGTAGACGCTGGTGGCGCGGCCGTCCGAAGCGGCGCCGAGGCCGGTGATCACCGCATAGATTTCGTTGCCGTCGCGCTCGGCGTCCTCCAATCGCCGGAGCGCGAACATCGCCACGCCCTCGCCGAGGATGGTGCCGTCGGCCTGGTCCGAGAAGGGCCGGCAGTCGCCGCTCTTCGAGAAGGCCGGCGTCTTCGAGAAGCACATGAACATCAGGATGTCGTTGAGCGCGTCGACGCCGCCGGCGATGACGAGATCGGCGTCGCCGAGATAGAGCTGATGGAGGCCGGCCTGGAGCGCCGAAAGCGAGCTGGCGCAGGCGGCGTCGGTGACGAAATTGGCGCCGCCGAGATCGAGCCGGTTGGCGATGCGGCCGGCGACGACATTGCCGAGGAGGCCGGGGAAGGACGCCTCCTGCCACGGCACGAAGTGGTCGGAGATGCGGTCGCAGATGGCGGTGACGTCGTCCTCCGCCATGCCGTGCTCGCGGAGCGCGTTGGCCCAGATCGGGCGCTGGAGGCGACTGCCCATATGGACGGCGAGTTCGGTCGCCGAAGCGACGCCGAGAACGACGCCGGTGCGGGACTTGTCGAGCGGAACGGCCTGCGACTTCTCGACCCCGTCGAGTACCTCGCTCGCCGTTAGAAGGGCGATGAGCTGCGCGGTGTCGGTCGCCTTCATCACCGACGGGGGAACGCCGAACTTCAGCGTATCGAAAGCGACCTTGTCGATGAAGCCGCCACGGTTGCAGTAGGTCTTGTCGGGAGCGGAGGGGTCGGCGTCGTAATAGTCCTCGGCGCGCCAGTAGTGGGTGGGAATGTCGCCGATCGCGTCCCGCCCTCGGGCGATGGTGCGCCAGAACCCTGTGGTGCCGCTTTCCCCCGGGAACATCGCCGCCATGCCGACGATGGCGATCTTCGGCGCCGTCCTGTCGCTTCCGTTTGTCCTGTTGCCGGTCATCCCCGCCTCCATCGCTGCGCGTGTGGAACAATGGCGGGGTATGTTCTTGGCTCGCCCCGCCGCCCTCGAACGGGCATGCGGCACAGTCGCGGCGGCCTGTTTCATGGGGATTTCGGCGGAGGAGCCTTCGTGTTTCATGTATTTCCGGCGGGGCGTTGAGTTTCTCGAGGTCCGCCGCGCGAACTGCTCACCCAACGTCGGCCGTATGGCGATGCGAGCGCGGTCTGGGATCAGCCTGGATCGGCGGCAAGGAAGGCGTGTAGGAAGGGGACGACATTGGCGCCCTCGCCGATCGCCGCCCCGACACGCTTGACCGAACCGCAGCGGACGTCGCCGACAGCGGAGACGCCGGCCACAGTCGACTGCAACGCGGGGCCGACAAATCGCCGTCGGCGCCGGTGATGACGAAACCGTGACCGTCGAGGCGGACGCCGCAGTCCTTGAGCCACTCGGTCGCGGGGTCGGCGCCGCAGAACAGGAAGAGGTTGGAGATCGCGTCGGTCTGTTCCGCGCCGGTGTGGATAGTCCTCCAGTGGACGCGCGCCAGGCCGGACTGGGGGTCGCCCTCGAGACCGACGACCTCGGTCCCGGTCATGATCTCGATGTTCTCGGCGGCCGCGATCCGGTCGATGAGGTAGCGCGACATCGAGGCGGCGAGGCCGGAGCCGCGCACCATCATCCGGTGACGCCCAGTACCAGACGCCGCGGCCTTCGAGCGCGGCGAGGCGATCCACCTGCGGCCGGCGGTAATAGGCGCCGCTCGCCACGACGACGGTGCCGGCGAGCACAGGATCGCCATCCTCGAGCGTGAGCACGAACAGCTCCCGGCTCCGCGCACAATCGATGCTCGTGACGCGGGACCGGCCTCAACCATGATCCCTCGCGCCGGCAACGGCTATCCGGCACAGATGCGACAGCCGCCCGCTCGGGGAAAGCGCAAAGATGTGGCAGCGAATGCCGGTGATGTCTCGGCCATGCGCAGCGCAGCGGCTGTTGGCCCGAAGCGACGGTCGAGGATCAAGGCTACGCCGCCGCCCGAACCCCGCCCGCGGCCCGCGCGGCAAGCGCCTTCGTCGTGGCGACAGAGTCGGCGGCGGCGTACCAGTAACGGCCTTCGAGCTCGATGTTGAAGACGACGTCGTCGGGGAAGGTGCAGGCGTCGATCAGGCCCTCCCACGGCAGGTTGCCCCATCCGACCGGCAGATGGAGATCGCCATGGCCGAAGGCCAGCTTCTCGCCGACGCCATACGTCCAGATGTCGTCGGCGAGGCCGAAATTGTCGTGGATGTGGAGATGCTTCGCATACGGCGCGAGCGCCGCGACCTCGGCGACCAGGTCGGCCCCGGTATGAGCGCCCTGGAGATGGGCGTGGCCGAAATCGAGCGTCGCCACCACGCGGGGATGGCCGATCGCGGCGAGCTCGGCGGCGAGACGCGAGGGCTTCGGCGTGTAGACGCGGCCGTCGTGGCCGCGGAAGAGATTCTCGACGCAGACATACAGGCCGAGCGTGTCGGCCAGCTCGCCGGCGCGGGCGAGCCACTCGCGCTGGCGGCGATAGGCGTCCTCGATGGCCGGAACCTGCTTCACCGGCATCATGCCGGCATGGATGACGTGGTGGATCGCGCCCAACTCCGCGGCAACCTCCATCGAGGCCTTGAGGACATCGAAATGCCGGGGAAGACGAAACGCTTCGTCGAAGAAGTTGATGGCGAGCGGCCCGTGGACGGTATAGCGGAACGGCCGGCCGGTGCAGGCTGCCCTGACCGGCCTGAGCGCGGCTTCGCGCACCCGGCCGCCCACGACGATGTCCATCGCATAGACCGGCAGCTCCACCGTCTCGCAGCCGAGCGAGGCCAGTTCGTCGAGGTGCTCGGGAAGGTCCCGCCGCCCGTCGAGGGCCGAAAGCCCGGTGCCGATCACACGCGCCATGCGTCGCTCCTTCTCGAGCCCTGATTTCGGCCAGGCTATCGCCCGACCCTCACAATCCCATGACGGAGACCGAGGTCGGTCGCCGCGGCACTTGTCGGTCCTCGCCTCTGCCCAATTTTCGGGCGCTCGGCAAGGTGATCGGCAGCTTACTCTGCGCGCACCTCCCTGATGCATTGATTTGACCGTCATGAAGGCACGCATATAACTGTCCGCGCCCCCCGCGCGTGCGCAGAGGCTTCCTTGTCCGACATGACCGAGCCCGCCTCCAACGCCGGCGTTTCCTTTGGCCCGTTCCGGCTCTATCCCGGCCGGAAGCTGCTCGTCGAAGGCGACAGGCCGGTGCGGCTCGGGAGCCGGGCGCTCGACCTTCTGATCGCGCTGGTCGAGGTGCGGGGACAACTGGTCGGCAAGGACGACCTGGTGCGGACGGTCTGGCCCGACACCTATGTCGGGGAGGGCAATCTCCGCGTCCACCTCGCCGTGCTCCGCAAGGCGCTCGGCGACGGCCGCGACGGCGCCCGCTACATCGTCAACGTTCCCGGCCGCGGCTACCAGTTCGTGGCGCAAACAGCCGCGATCTCACCTGCGCTGCCTCCGTCGGCGGCAGCGGCGACGATCCCTCAACTGCCGGCCTCGCTCCTTCGCATCGTCGGCCGCGACGAGACGGTCGCGAACGTGGCCGCGCAGCTCCGCGAGCGCCGGTTCGTCACCGTCGTCGGGCCTGGCGGCATCGGCAAGACCACCGTGGCGCTTGCAGTGGCGGAGAGCGCGAGCGGGCGCTACCGCGATGGCGCCCGCTTCATCGACTTGTCGCTGGTCACGGACCTGCGGCTGGTGCCCGGCGCGCTGGCATCGGCGCTCGGCCTTGCGATCTCCGCACAGAACCCGATTGCCGGCGTGGCCGCCGGTTTGGCCGGCAAGGACATGCTGGTCGTGCTCGACAATTGCGAGCATGTGATTGAGGCCGCGGCGGCGCTGGCCGAAGGCATCGTCCGCGGCGCAATGGGCGTGCATGTGCTCGCCACCAGCCGGGAGCCGCTTCGCGCAGCCGGCGAACGGGTCCTCCGGCTCGGACCCCTCGATCTGCCGGCGACGTCCACCGGGCACGCTGCGGCGGAAGCAATGCGATACGCCGCCGTTCAGCTCTTCGTCGAACGCGCCGGAGAGAGCGACGACGACTTTCGCATGGACGACGCGGACACGGCGCTGGTCATCGACATATGCCGCCGGCTCGACGGCATCGCGCTCGCCATCGAACTTGCGGCGGGCCGCGTCAACGTGTTCGGGTTGCGCGGCCTCGCCGAACACCTCGACGATCGCTTCCGCCTGCTGACGGAGGGGCGGCGCACAGCCCTTCCACGCCACAAGACGCTCAGCGCCACCATCGACTGGAGCTATGGGCTTCTCTCCGATCTGGAACAGAGCGTGTTTGCCCGGCTGGGCGCTATGGCCGGGAGCTTCTCGCTCGACTCGGCCGCGGCCGTCGCGGCCGGCGATGGGATCGACGAGGCCGACGTGATCGAGGCCGTGGCGAGCCTGGTGGGCAAGTCGATGGTCGCGGCGGAGGCCGGTCGTGCGGCGATGACCTACCGGCTTCTCGACACCATGCGCGCCTATGCCCTGCGGAAGCTCGCCGGCGGCGGCGATCTCGACCGCGCCATGCGCCGGCATGCGGAACATTTCCGTGGGCTCTTCACGCGGGCGGCTGCCGATTGGGAAACCGACCCGACCGCGGTATGGCTCGACGCCTGGCAGGGCCAGATCGGCAACCTTCGGGCCGCGCTCGACTGGGCCTTCGGCCCCACCGGCGACCCGGCGATCGGGGTGGATCTCACCGTTGCGGCGGTCCCCCTGTGGTTCCAGCTCTCGTTGATCGACGAGTGCCGGGAACGGGTGGAGACTGCGCTTCGGGCTCCGCACGGACAGATCGGCCGGCGCCGGCAGATGCAGTTGCAGGCCGCGCTCGGCTGGTCGCTCATGTATACGGTCGGCCACGTGGAGGAGACCACGGCGGCATGGAATGGCGCGCTGGAAGCCGCCGAACTCCTTGGCGACGCGGATTATCGCCTTCGCGCGCTCTGGGGCCTCTGGGCGGGCCACATGAACAACGCACACTATGACGAGACGCTGAGCCTGGGCCGGCGTTTCCTCGAGGTGGCGGAAGGCCTGTCGGAGCGGCCCGACCGCTATATCGGCGACCGGCTTGTCGGCGCGGCGCTGCACTTCCTCGGCGACCAGGAGGGGGCCCGCCGCCACATCGACCGGATGCTCGCCAGTTACACACGGCCGATCCGTCGATCGGATGCCGTTCGCTTCCAGTTCGACCAGGTCATAACGGCCCGCATTACGGAGAGCCGGGCCCTCTGGCTGCAGGGCTATGTCGACCGGGCGCTGAACGTGATCGACGAGAATATCGCGGACGCCGTGTCGCTCAACCATACGCTGTCGCTGTGCAATGCGCTGGCGCAGTCCGCCTGTCCGGTCTCGCTCTTCGCCGGGCGCCTCGACAAGGCCGA
>JALHRF010000210.1 GCA_022841545.1 Bauldia sp.
CGCTCTTCCGATCTCCGCCCTCGAAGCTCGCTGCAGCCCACAAACAGGAAGTGTGAATCGAGTAGCCTCAGGGGGAGGTTGGCGCCGTGTTCCTCGCGCCCCTACTTCCCCGGACCCATGACCTCGGCCACGAGGCCGTGGACGTAGGTGAAGGCGGCGCGGGCGCCGCTGACGGCGAGGTCGTCCTCGGCGGGGGTGAGCGGCACGGAATTGAGCGCCTCCTTGAAGTCGCGCCAGTGGCGGCCGCGGCCCTCGGGCGCCGCGGCGAGATGCCGGGCGCCGCAGTCTTCGCCGAGGCCGATCGCCTCCACCGCCTTGAGCAGGAACGCAGCGCCGAGGGTCGAGCCTTCGGAAACGTAGAGCCAGCCGAGGCCTTCGCGGTGGGAGATCGGCAGCGGCTCGACCTCCGGCACCGGGCGGCCGAGATCGGCAAGATCGAGCCGGGCGGCGGCGAGCCGCGAGCGGGACGCGAGGCCGGGGACGAGCGCCTGGAGACGCTCGTCGCGGTAGAGCGGCTCGATCGCCGCGTAGAAGCGGTACTGCACCTCGACGAAGGCGGCGTAGCGCTCGCGGGTGGCGAAGGGGTCCCGGCCGGCGATGCCGGTGTCGAGCCGCTCGTGCTGGGCATGGGTCTCCTGCTTCAGCCGTTCGGCGCGGGTGAGCGGAAGATCGAGGACGGGGGCGTTCATGTTTGCTGGCTCCCTGGCTGGCGTCAGATGACGAGGAAGTCGTCGGCGGTGATGTCCAGATTCTTGCCGACCGTGGCGAAACGGATCGCAGTCGAACCCGTGCCGCTGCCGTCGGCGTCGAAGGCGAGCGCGCCGGACTTGCGGTCGTAGAGGATGCGGTCGTCGGTGTCGGACGCCACGGTTCCCTTGGCGAAGGCCTCGCCGTCGAGCTTGCCGGCGGCGAGACCGGTGAAGACTGAGGCGGCGAGGTGGATGGTGTCGTCCTTGACGCTGAAGTCGGTGATCTTGTCGACGTTGTTCGGGCCAAGGGCGGTATCGAAGACGAAATTGTCCTTGCCCTTGCCCCCGGTCAGCTTGTCGTTGCCGCCAGCGCCGTTGAGGGTATCGTTGCCCTTGCCGAGGTTGACCTTGTCGGCGAAGGCAGTGCCCTCATAGGAGTCGCCCTTCTTCGTCCCGGTGACGTTGTGGCCTTCTCCATTGACGAATGAGAGGAGGAGCGTCGGGTCGGAATTGCCGCCGCTCTCATGATCTCCGCCCATCAGGCCGTAGACCGCGTCGTGGAGGTCGCCGCGGACCTCCTTCGGGTTCGAGATGTCGAGTCCGGAAATCGTCACCGTTGCGGAGACGTTGTCGATCAGCCCCTTCTTGGTGGTGTCGAAGGAGCCATCCTTGTTGTTGTAGCTCTTGCCGAGCGTGGCGAGGCTGACGGATGTGAGCTTGCCCGACACGGTGTGGCCGGTGAAGTAGTAGAAGAAGTCCTTGCCGTCGAGGATCAGCGCCTTGGTGTTCTGCGGCTTCGATTCCATCTCGTCGAGGAGCACGATCTGCTTGCCGTCGTACTGCCCCTTTCCGCCGAGGAAGATCGGGAAACCGTCCATGGCGAAGTCGGCAAAGTAGTCCTCGACGGTGGCGTTGTAGTCGACGCCCTTCTTGCCGCTGAGCTTGATCCTGAGCATATCGGTTCCTTCCGTGACGATGGCGGTGGTTACCCGCCGAACCTGGTGGTGAACGAAAACTTGGCGTTGAAGCCGGGGCTGGGGCTGCCGTTGGGGTACTGGGTGTAGCGGCGATCGAAGAGGTTCGAGAACGTGAGGTTGGCGCTCGCGTCCTCGCTGAGCCGCCATGCGGCGAAGAGATCGACGACCTGGTAGGCCTCGCCGACTAGGCCGAGCTGCTCCGCGCCGTCCTTCGCCGCCACCGCCGTGATCTTGGTCCCCGCTTCGAGCGCGCGGTCGAAGGCGCGGAAGCCGAGGATCGCGACCAGGCGGTTCTGCGGGACGCTCGCGAGCTCCTCCCGCGTCGACTCGTCGACGCCGCGCATCACCTGGCCGGACACCGTGGCGAAGGCGAAGCCGGCGTCATAGGCCGCCTCGAGCTCGACGCCTTCGAGCGTCGCCTCGGCGACGTTCTGATACTGATAGCCGCCGGGGATCGGGAACATCTCGAAGACCTGCTCGATGTAGTTGTCGACCCGGTTGCGGAAGGCCCCGAGCTTGACCCGGAGCTGGTCGTCGGGACCGAGCAGCCCGTCCTTCCTGAGGTTGATGCCGCCTTCGAGGCTGTGGGCGACTTCGGGCTGCAGGTCGGGATTGGGGATGAAGCGGCCGGTCGAGACCGGCGGCGGGTGGAAGCCGTCGATCAGCGTCTCGGTGATCGACGGGGCGCGGTAGCCCTCGGCATAGGTGGCGTAGAACGTGACCGGATCGAACGGCGTGATGCCGACGGTCAGCTTCGGCGAGAGCCGCGAGCCCTCGTTGACCATGCCGCTGCCGGACAGCCGGTAGCCGTCGTAGCGGAGCGCGCCGATCACCTCCAGCCAGTCGGTGATCTCCGCGCTGTCCTGCACATAGGCGCCGTAGACGACACGCTCGCCCGAGGGCGTCAGGTCGTCGCTTGAGCCGTTGGGGTCGCTGGTCTCGACCTGGTCGTGGAAGACATCGACGCCGTAGGTGACGGCATGGGCGATCCGCCCGGTTTCGAAGCGCGAGGTGTTGAACAGGTCGAGGCCGACGGTGCCGATCTCGTAGGTCTCACTCGCGTCCCGGTCCTCGTGGGTCAGCCGCGTCGTCGTGTAGTAGGTCTTTGCGGTCAGGTCGGCCCAGGCGGTGTCCGGCGTATGGCGATAGCCGAGCGTGTAGGTGTCCGAGACGGCGTTGCTCGACGCGGTGTCGACCAGCGCGTTGTCGAAGCTCGAATCGTAGTGGAGCGCGGAGAGCGTCACGTCATGGGCGTCCGTCGGGCGGAAGCGCGCTTTGGCGAGGCCCGAGACCATCTCCTGCGCGGAGTTGATGGTCTCCCCGCCGCCGGCCTGGTAGTCGCCGGCGTCGCGCCAGGTGGCCGCGCCGACCACGGCGACGCTGTCGCTCAGCCGCGCCGCCGCCTCGCCATGGACCATGGCAGAGGGGGCGTTGGTCTCAAGGGTGGACTTGAGGCGGACGGCGACGGTCTCGTCGTCGTCGAGCACGTCGTCGGCATCGAGCGTGGTGAAACTGACCACGCCGCCGATCGCGCCCGAGCCGTAGATCGTCGCCGACGGGCCGCGGGTGACATCGACCGCCTTCAGCATCTCGGTGTCGAAGTAGAAGGTGCCATTGGCGCCGTGGCCGGACTTCTGGAAGTTCTGGCGGGCGCCGTCGACCATGACGTTGACGCGCCCGAAATCCTGGAGGCCGCGGATGCCGACGGCCGCACCGGGATCGCTCGGCGTGGTCTGGGTATTGACGCTGGGCACGAGGTCGAGGATCTCGCCGACTCCGTCGGGCTGGAGTGGCTGCAGCTCGCCGTGAGTCCAGACGCTCGACGGCGACAACGCGCCGTAGGCCGGCTCTGGGGATCGGGTCGCGGTGACGGTGATCGCGTCGAGCTCGAGCACGCCGCCGGAGAGGACCGCCTCCTGGGCCTCCGCGAAGACCGGGGGAAGGGCGGCGAGCGCCGCCGCCGCGAGCGGAAGCGCCGGCGGAAACCTCCGCCGACGCATTTCGGTTCCCGCGACGAACGGCGATGCGGTCACAGGATGAAGTCGCCCTCGGCGAGCGCGATCTTGCCGGCGAGCGCGATCTTCATGTCGACGGCCTTGTCGCCATTCAGATCCACCTTGACGATCGTGGTCGACTTGTTCTTGTAGCTGTAACCAACCTCCCCGCCGTCTCCGGAGAAGCCGTCCTTGCCGATGAAGGAGAGGTCCTTCCTGAACGACAGGTCGATCTTGTCGCCATCGTCGGAGCTGAAGTCGCGGATCGAATCGCGAAGCGACTTGGTGATGCCGCTGTCGCCTTTGCGGAGGAAGACGAAGGTGTCGGCGTCGGCGCCGCCAATGAGCTTGTCCTTGCCCTTCCCGCCGATCAGCCGATCGCTACCCTCGCCTCCATCAAGAACGTCATTACCGCCGTTTCCGAAGAGCTCGTCGTTGCCGTCGCCCCCCGTAACGACGTCGTCGCCCTGGGCCCCCTTGACGACGTCATCGCCAGCGCCGCCGGCGAGAACGTCGTTGCCGAGGCGGCCGAAGATCACGTCGTCGAAGTCGCCGCCGGTGAAGCGGTCGTCTCCATCCGAACCCTGGAAGTCCTGGGCATAGCCGGCCAGGACCGTGGCGAACGCCTCTGCATCCCCGTCGACCGCCCCGTAGTAGAGGGTGGCGACCGGGTTTCCGGAGCCGCGACCCCCGGAGCCCGGCTCGGCATCGATGCCGAGGCCGCTGATGACCAGCTCCGCCGCATAGCCGGTGAAGGCATCCGGACCGCTGGCCGGCTCATCCCCGGTAATGGCGCCGAAGATCAGGGAGTCGACGGCTCCTGAGATGGCTCCGTGCGGATAGGACGGCCCGTGGTGAATCCAGTCATAGGCAATCTCCTCGCCTTCGAGGATGACGACGCCGGTGAACGGTCCCTTCGAGTCGCCGAGAGCCTGATACTTGAAGCTGACCTGATCGCCGTTGAGATAGCCGTAGAAGCCGTCCGGCGTACCGCCGTGGTAGCTCGACTTGCCCGAGGGCTCGAGCGTGGCGAAGAAGTCGGCGAGGTAGGTATCGAAATCGAGGCCATCCGAAGCCGTCGCGTCGACGACCACGCGCGGAGCCTCCGCGAGATCGGCGACGTCCACCGTCGCATCGTCGAACTTCAGCTTCTCGACGTTGCGGAGCGTGGTCTTGTCGTCGCCGTGGACGACGGTGACGACCCCGCCTGCCGACTTCTTGATGCTGTAGGCGGACTGGGGCCCGTCGAAGAGCGCCGTGTCCTCACCCTCGCCGCCGTCGATGTCGTCGTCGCCGCCGCCGCCGGCAAGGGTATCGGCCCCGCCGTTGCCCTCGACGATGTCGTCGAAGACGGTTCCGGTATAGGTGTCGCCGAAATCCGAGCCCTTGAAGTGCTGGGCCTCGCTGTCGAGCGCATCGGCATAGACGTCGAACGCGGCTTCGCCGCCCATGCCCATGTAGGCCGATGCGAAGCTGTTGAGCGAACCGCCATGGTAGCCGAGCGCGTTGCCGAACTCGAGGCCGGAAATCCGGAGCTCGACATTGCCGCCGGTGAAATAGCCATCGGCGTCGAACTCGCCCGAGCCGCGGGTGCCGAACTCCAGAACTTCGGCTTCGCCGTAAACGGTATGGGTGACGGGACCGACGGGGCCGTCATAGGTGATCGCCTCGCCATGGGCGAGAACGTAAGGCGAGTCCGCTTCGGTGCCGTAGCTGAAGAACAGCTCCTCGCCGGTGAACGCGCTTGAATTGTCCCAGCTTGGCGCACCGCCGCCGGCCTGATCGGCGACGAAGCCGCCCCGGATGAACGCTTCGAAGTCGATGCCCGACGTGGCGTCGGTGGCGTCGATGGTAATCATTGAAATGCATGCTCCCAGACGAGCCGATCGCGCCGGCGTCAAGGGCCGGCGGCGGCGTGTTGACGGAACCCGGCCACCGGCGTTCGTCGCGCCGGGCACGTCCGTTGGCGGGTGATTGTTTTGGCTGGGAAGGACGGGCCCCTGACCCGTCCGGAACCTGGCTATGGCCCGGCCATCAAAGGCGCGGGCGCGCTGCCAACCTATTGGGTCGGCCGCTCAAGTCAATCGGGAAATCGCTTATTAAACAAGATGATAGTTATTCTAAACTCGAGCGTCGGGGAGGCCTGACGGAAGGACGAAGACCGAGGGCGGCGCGACGTTGACCCTGATTCCGACGCGGTAGGTGTCGGCGAGAAGGCGGTCGGTGATGACCTCCCCCGGAACGCCGTCGGCAACGATGCGGCCGCGATCGAGGGCGACGATGCGATCGGCGGCAAGGGCCGCGAGGTTGAGGTCGTGGAGGACGGCGAGCACCCCGCCGCCCGCCCGGGCATGCGCCCGCGCGATCTCGACGACGAGGAGCTGGTGGGCGAGATCGAGGCCGCTGGTCGGTTCGTCGAGGAGGAGGTAGCGGGCGCAGGGATCGCCCGGAGCCGCGGCGAGCTGAACCAGGGCGCGGGCGAGGTGCACCCGCTGCTGCTCGCCGCCCGAGAGGGTGGTGCAATCGCGCGATGCGAAGCCGGCGAGCCCGACCCGCTCGAGCGCACCGCCCACCAGGCCATCCGCCCTTTGGCGCGGGACACCGGCGGCCAGCCCCAGCCGCACCACTTCGTCGACCCGGAAGGCGAAGGCGACGCCCACCGACTGCGACAGCACGGAGCGCATGGCCGCGAGCTCGGCCGGGGGCCAGGCGGGGAGGGCGCGTCCGTGGAGCGTGACCCGGCCTGCGGTGGCCCTTCGCCCGCCGGCCATGACCCCGAGGAGCGTCGACTTGCCGGCGCCGTTGGGGCCGATCAGCACCGTGACCTTGCCGGGTGCGAGGTCGAGATCAACCGAGTCGAGCAGGACCTTGCCGCGCACCGCCACCGTGACGCCGCTTGCAGCGTACATCGCGCCTAGCCGACGAGATCGCGCCGACGGCGCAGGAGCAGCCACAGCATCATCGGCGCGCCGACCGCTGCGGTGACGACGCCGAGCGGCAGCTCGGCCGGGGCGGCGACGGTGCGGGCGAAGACGTCGGCCAGCGTCAGCAGCCCGGCGCCGGCAAGGGCGGCAACCGGGAGGAGGAGACGGTGGCCGGGGCCGAGGGTCAGCCGCACGAGATGCGGCACCATCAGGCCGAAAAAGGCGATGACGCCGCTCACGGCAACCGCCGCGCCGACGCCGGCCGCAACGCCGAGCATGGCGGTCCGCTTCACCCGCTCGACGGCGACGCCAGCGTAATGGGCGTCGGCCTCGCCGAGGGCGAGCGCATCGAGGCCGCGGGCGAGGCGGATCGACAGGAACGCCAGGCCGAGGGCGAAGGGGAGCGCCAGCGCGACCTTGATCCAGGTCGCGCCGCCGAGGCTGCCGAGCATCCAGAAGGTGAAGTCGCGGAGCTCCTGGTCGCTGGAGACGAAGATCAGCAGGCCGGTCATGGCACTGGTGAAGCCGGTGAGCGCGATGCCGGCGAGGAGCACGACCACGACCGAGGTCCGGCCCTCGCGGGTGGCGATGAGCTGGAGGATGCCGGTCGCCAGCAGGCCGCCGAGGAAGGCCGCGAGCGGCAGCCCGAAGCCCGCCAGTGTCCCGAGGGCGCCGCCGAGCGCCGACGCGCCGAGGACGATCCAGAGTGCCGCGGCGAGCGCCGCCCCCGAGGAGACGCCGACGATGCCGGGATCGGCGAGCGGGTTGCGGAAGAGGCCCTGCATAACGGCGCCGGCAACGGCGGTGGCCGCGCCGACGAGGATCGCGAGCACGGTGCGCGGCAGCCGGACGTCGAGGACGATGACCGCGTCGCGGGCGGCATCGGCGTGCGCCGGATCGGCAGCGCCCAGGAGGATGGCGACGACCCGCGCCGGCGCGATGGCGACCGGACCTACGGCGAGGGAGATGACGGCGGCAACGGCGACGAAGACAACGGCGACGGCAATCGCCGTGGCGCCCCTTGCGCTCCGGTACGGCACGGCGCGGGGCGCGGCGATGTCGGTCACCGCCGGCCCGTCACTGGCCCGCGGTCGGGTCGGTGGTCCAGGCGCGCGGCGGCAGTTCCGGCAGCGCGAGCTCCGGGTAGACGGCAGCGGCGAGGTCGCGGGTGGCGTGGGCGGTGCGCGGCCCGAAATTGAGGAGGTAGCCGCCGCTCATGCGAATCAGGCGGCCGTTGGCGGCGGCGGGGGTTCCGGCAAAGGCGGGCACCGCGAGTACCTGCTCGTCGCTGAGGTGATGCGATCGGTCGGCCATCAGCACCACCGCGTCGGGGGCCGCGGCCACCGTCGCCTCGTCACTCGCCGGCTTGTAGCCTTCGGCCTCGGCGAGAGCGTTCTCGACATGGGCGAGGGCGAACATGTCGGCCGCGGCGGTGCCGCTTCCCGCCACCGTCGGCGCGCCACCGCCGACGCCGAGGACGAAGATGGCCTTCCGCCGTTCGGCGATGCGGCCGAGCATCGCCTCGACCGTTGTAAGGTCGGCCTCCACCGCTCCGGCAAGGGCCGCCCCCTTCTCCGATTCGCCGAGCGCATCGGCGATGAGGCGGATGCTCGCTGCGACCCCGGCCGCGTCATGCGCCTTCGGCACCAGCACGAAGGGCACCGAGGCCTGTTCGAGCGCGTCGACGACTTCCGGCGGGCCGGAATCCTCGATCGCGAGGATCACGGTCGGGCCGAGCGACAGCACGCCCTCGGCCGAAAGCGCCCGCATGTAGCCGACCTTCGCCTTGTCGTTGGCGGCAGCGGGGAAATTGCTGGTGAGGTCAACGCCGACGATGCGATCCCCGAGGCCGAGCGCATAGAGGATCTCGGTGACCGTGCCGCCGACCGCGACGATGCGGGAGGCGTCGGCGACGGTGACCGTTCGGCCGTCGGCGCCGGTGACGGATTCGGCGGCAAGGGGCGTGGCGAAGAGCGCGACCAGAATGCCGAGCGCCGGAAGTCGAAACATCGGGGAGAACCTACTTGGTAAGGATGAGCTTGTTGAGACCGGTGAGACGGAGCCGGTAAGTCTGATCCCCATGCCGGATCTTCACTTCCCGCTCTCTCTGGAACAGTTCTTGACTATCGATCTCGCCATCGCGGACCTCGATTTGACGAGGACGTGCGCTGACGTCCCCTGGCTTCAGCGAATCCGGCGGGTGTTCGATCATTTTCGACTTATTCTAATTCCAAGATGTACTTAAAGGACGGTCTGAAACGACTGATGCCATGTGCTGTTCTGCAACGCAACACGCTAAAATAACGATATTGACTATATTGTCAGGGATGGATACTGGCGGAGTTCTTGGACATCCATTCCTTGCAGCTCTTGCCGATGCCCCCCCCCGTGCCGCTTCGCCTCGTCGTCAGCCGCGCGGAACGGCCGGCGCTTGCCGCGCCGGCCGTTGACGTACGCCTCGTGCCGCCGCCCGCGGGCGGGCGCGACAAGGCCGTCATCGC
>JALHRF010000211.1 GCA_022841545.1 Bauldia sp.
CGGCCAGAACGGCGGCGCCTTCATCGCGGTCCAGGATTGCGGCGGCGATTTCGGCTATGGCGGCGGGTCGCTCGACCGGCCGTGGTTCGGCGGCGTCAGCGGGCTGATCAAGACCGCCGCCCGCGAATGGCCGGCCGCCGACGTCAAGGCCATCGACATCGCCACCGCCGGCCGCACCCCCGAGGCGATCGCCGACCTGATCGTGACCGAACTTTATGCCGGCGGCCCCGAGATCGAGGTCGCCTGTGACTCTGCAGGGCTTCGCGCCGTACCTGTCCGCCGCACTCGCCCGCTCGACACGCTCGCCGGCCTCCCCTTCGATGACGGCGACGTGGTCGTCGTCACCGGCGGTGCGCGCGGCGTCACCGCCGCGGCGGCCACCGCGCTGGCGAAGGAGAAGCGTCTCCGTCTCTGCCTCCTCGGCCGGAGCCCGGTGCTCGACGAGGCCGCCGACCTTGCCGGCGCCGACAGCGACGTCGCGCTCCGCCAGCGCCTCGTCGCCCGCGCCACCGAAAGGGGCCAGTACCCCGATCTCCTCGCCATCCGCCGCGAAGCCGCGCAGGTGATTGCCTCGCGTGAGATCGTCGCCACCCTTGCCGCCATCCGCGGCGCCGGCAGCGAGGCGCGCTACATCCGCTGCGACGTCAATGACGCCGCCAGCGTCAACGCCGCGATCGCCGAAATCCGCCATGACCTCGGACCGGTCGCCGGCCTCATCCACGGCGCCGGCGTCATCGCCGACAAGGCCATCGCCGACAAGCCGGTGGCCGATTTCGAGGCCGTCTACCGCACCAAGGTCGGCGCCTTCGCGACCCTCCTCGACGCCCTCGGGCGCGATCCGCTCAAGGTTCTCTGCAATTTCTCATCTGTCTCCGCCAAGTTCGGCAACAGCGGCCAGGCCGACTACGCCATGGCCAACGAGACCCTCAACAAGCTCGCCATCGCCTATGCCCGCGCCAATCCCGCCTGCCGCGTCAAGTCGATCTGCTGGGGGCCGTGGGAAGGCGGCATGGTCGACGCCTCGCTCCGGCGGCACTTCGAAAAGGCCGGTGTCGGCATGATCGCCCTCGAGGCCGGTGCGCGGGCGCTGGTCGAGGAGCTCTCCTCCGACGATGCCTCGGTCGAGGTCGTGCTCCGCGAGGGCGATTTCCTGCCCGAGGGCAATGCCCGCATGATGGTCGACCTCGATCCGGCGACCTATTCTTTCCTCGCCGATCACCGCATCACCGGGGACGCGGTCCTGCCGGTGGCGATGGTGCAGGAGTGGTTCGCCCGTGCCGTACGCAGCCAGGTCCCCGACGCCGGCGGCCTGTCGGTCGAGGACCTGTCGGTGCTGAGGGGCATCGTGCTCTCCGGTTTCCCGGCGCGGCGCTACCGCTTCACGGTCGAGATCGAGGCCGTCGCCGGCGACCGCCGCGCCTTCGCCCTCAAGCTCAAGGACGCCGACGGCCAGCCCCGCTACGCGGCACGGGCGGTGGCCCATGCCGACGGCATGGCCGCGGCTCCGGTCCCGGCCGCAGCGACGGTTCGCGGGCCGCTCGAACCGGCTCCGGTCTACGGCGACCATCGCTTGTTCCACGGCCCCGCCTTCCAGACCCTGCACCGTGTCGGCCCCATGACCGACGAGGGCGGCACCGCGGTGATCGGCTCGACCCATGACCGCGCCTGGCCGGGTTCAGCCTGGGCGGCCGATCCGGCGGCCATCGACGGCTGCCTCCAGCTTGCGCTGCTATGGGGCCAGGAAGAAATGGGCGCGCTGACCCTGCCCGGGCGGATCGGCAGCTGCCGCATCTTCCGCCAGGCGCGGCCGGGCGAAGTCTACACGTGCCGGATGTGGAGCCGCACCGTCGACGCCTTCCGAAGCGAGCACGACATCGACCTGATGCTCGACGGGGAGCTGGCGATCGCGCTTCGCGGGGTCGAGATGTACCGGACCAAGGCGGACATCGCCGCCTGAACCCACGAAGAAGAAGCTGCGACGACGGGGAGGGGGCGATGTTCGAGCCGATTGCGATCACCGCGAGCGCCAGCGTTCTGCCTGGCGCGCGTTCGGTGGAGGAACTGTGGGCCGCGGTCGCCGAGGGGCGCGACCTCACGTCCGATGCCGCGGAGAACGCCTGGGGTGCGGCCTCGATCCGCGTCCTCGGGAGCGGCGCCTATGGCGAGATCGACGCCGTGGCTTGCAAGCGCGGCGGATACGTCAGCGGGTTCGACGCGGCCTTCGACCCGGAGGGGTTCGGCCTCGATCCGGCGCGGCTCATGGCCCTCGACCCCGCGTTCCGCTGGCTTCTCCATTGCGGACGGCAGGCGCTCGATGCCGCCGGCATCGGCCGCGACGCGCGCCGGCGGGCCGGCCTCGTCGTCGGCAACCTGTCCTATCCGAGCCGCGGCCTCGCCGACTTCGCCTGCGACACCTGGCTCGCCGGCATCGGCGAGCGCAGCGGTGCCGCGCCGCTTCCGGAAAACCGCTTCGTCTCCGGCCTGCCGGCGATGCTGGCGGCCCGCACCCTCGGCCTGGAAGGCCCGGCCTTCGCGCTCGATGCCGCCTGCGCCTCCTCGCTCTACGCGGTGAAGCTTGCCTGCGATCTGCTCCATGACCGCACCTGCGACGTGGTGCTCGCCGGCGGCATCAACCACGCCGACGATCTCTTCCTCCATGTCGGCTTCTCGACGCTGTCGGCGCTGTCGGCAAGCGGGCGGAGCCGCCCGCTGACCCGGAGTGCCGACGGGCTCCTGCCGGCCGAGGGCGCGGCGCTCCTTGCCTTGAAGCGTCTCGACGACGCGCTCGACGCGAACGACCGCATCCTCGCCGTGATCCGCGGCGTCGGCCTTTCCAACGACGGCAGCGAGCGCGGCCTGCTTGCGCCCGATTGCGGCGGCCAGATCCGCGCCATGCGCCAGGCCTATGCCGTCTCCGGCATCGACCCGGTGTCGGTCGGCTATGTCGAGTGCCACGCCACCGGCACCGCCGTGGGCGACGCCGTCGAGGTCCGGAGCATGGCGGAGATATTCGCCGGCGCCGATGGCCTCGCGATGGGCGCGCTCAAGGCCAATCTCGGCCACATGATCACCGCTTCCGGCGCGGCGGCGATCGTGAAGATCCTCGGCGCGTTCGAGGCCGGCACGCTGCCGCCCACCATCGACGCGGGCCACCCGATCGAGGCGATCGGCGAGACTCCGATGCGCCTCCTTGGCCGCGCCGAGCCGTGGGTCGCCCATGGTCCGCGTCGCGCCGCGGTCAACGCCTTCGGCTTCGGCGGCAACAACGCCCACGTCATCCTCGAGGAGCCGCCGGCACAACGGTCCCGGCCGGCCGCTTCCGCCGCTCGCAGCGCACCCGCTGCCGTCGCCGATGAGATCGCCGTCTGCGGCATCGGGGTCGCGATCGGCGATGCGCCCGACCTCGCCGCCTTCGTGGCGCGTCTCCGCGGTCCCGCGGAGCTCGGGGAAAGCCGCGCGATCCACGACGTGACGCTGCCCGGCCGCGGCCTCCGCTTCCCGCCCAAGGATCTCCGGCGGAGCCTCGGCCAGCAGACTCTGGCGATGGATGTCGCCTTCCAGGCCATGGCCGGGGTCAAGCCGTTCGACCGCATGAACGCGGGCGTCTATTTCGGCATGGGCACGGACGCCGAGGTGGCCCGGTTCGGCCTCCGCTGGCGGATGCTGGATCTGCTCACGGCGGGGGGCCTCGCCGCGCCCGGCAGGGCCATCGACGCGGCGCGCGACTCGGCCGCCCCGGCGCTCGATTCGGCCGCCGTGGTCGGCACCATGCCCAACATCCCCGCCAATCGCCTGAGCACGCAATTCGATCTCCGCGGACCCGCCTTCACGGTGTCGGCGGAGGAACTGTCCGGCATCGAGGCGCTCCGTCTTGCCTGCCGCGCACTCGGCCGCGGCGAGATCGATGCGGCGCTCGTCGGTGCGGTCGATCTCTCCGACGAGCCGGTGCATCGCGCCGCCACGGCCGCTCTCCTCGCTGCCGATCGGCAGGAGCCGGGCGACGGCGCCGTGGCCCTGGTCCTCAAGCGGCGCGCCGACGCCGAGGCGGCCGGCGACCGCATCCATGCCCTCATCCCCGCCGATCTTGGCGCGATGTCCGATGCGGCGGCGGGCGATGCCGTGCGCCGCCGCTTCGGCCACGTCCACGCTGCCTCGGGGCTGCTCGAAGTCCTCGCCGCGATCGTCGAGGCCGCGACGCGCGGCGAGGTCGCCGATGCCGGCATGCGTCCCGCGATCGCGGCGCCCGGCGTCCGCTCACGCGCGGCGCGGGTCGAGTCCTTCGCCGGGCTCGCCGCGACTGTCACGGTCAAGGCGGCGCCGGAGCCTGTTCGTTCTTCGAGCCTGGCGCCGCCGATCCTCCGCTTCTGGAGCGCCGCAAGCGCCTCCGCGCTTCATGCGGCCCTCGACAATCCCGCCGGACAGATCGACCCCGCCGGAACGCATCGCCTGGCCATCGTCGCCCGCGACGAGGCGACGCTCTTCGAACGGATGGCGGCCTGCCGCGCCGCGCTCGCGAGCCGTGCCGTGCCCGCCGGCCGCGGCGTCTACTTTCGCGACGGCGCGCCGCTCGGCGAGCCGGCGATCGTCTTCGCCGGCGCCAATGCCTATGGGGACATGGGCAAGGGCCTGTTCCTGGCCTTCCCCGAGATCGGCGACGCGCTCGCCGCGCGCTTCCCCGTCGCCGCCGAAGTCGCGGCGTCCCTCTACGGCGACGACGGCGCTTCCTTCATCGCCGAGCCGTTCGGCACGCTCAAGGCCGCCTCGCTGATATGCCAGGCCCATGCCGAGGCGGCCGGCCGCCTGCTCGGGTTCCGGCCACGCACCGCGATCGGCCTCTCCTCCGGCGAGACCAATGCGCTCTTCGCCTTTGGCGTCTGGCGCGACATGAGCGACATGTTCCGCGAACTTGGGGAGTCGGGCCTCTACGACGTCCATCTCGCCGGCCGTCTCGAATCGGCGCGCACCCATTGGGGCCTCGGCAGCGACGCGCCGCTCGCCTGGCAGAGCTGGCTGGTCGCCGCCCCCGTCGCCGAGGTGGCGGCGCTACTCGGCGATGACGACCATGCCGGGATCAGCATCGTGCTGTCACCGCAGTCGTGCTTCGTCAGCGGCACGCCGGAGGCCTGCGCCGTGGCGATGGACCGCATCGGCCGGCATCGCGTCGCCGAGCAGTCGCCGGCGCTCATCTGCCACGCGCGGGCGATGGAGCCGTTCGCCCCGACCTGGGCCCGGCTCCACGACCGCGCCACCACCCCGGCCGAGGGCATCCGCTTCTACGGCCAGTCGCACAATGGCCGCTACGCGCTGACCCGCCACTCCGTCCGCGATGCGCTCCTCGACCAGGCGCGGCGGCCGATCGATTTCTCGCGCACCATCGAGCAGGCCTATGCCGACGGCGTCCGTGTCTTCATCGAGGCGGGACCGCGGAACGTCCTCAGCCGGGCGATCGGCGAGACACTTGGCAGCCGCCCGCACCTTGCCATTGCCCTCGACGACATGGGCCGCGACCCGGTCGAACATCTCGCCCGTGTTGCGGCGCAGCTTTTCGCCGCCGGCGTCCGGGTGGATCACGATGCGATCGCCCGGACCTTCGCCGGGACCGGCGCCGGCGACCGCCGGGCCAACGACCGCCTCGCCCTTGCCATGCCCGCCCGCATGCCGCCCTTCGACCCCTCGACGCTCGGCGCCGCCGAGAGACGCGTCGCCGCCGCCCCCAAGGAAAGGACGTTTCCCGTGACCAGGCTGACCGACCCCGCGCCCTTTCCCGTGGCGCCCGAGACCCTCCACTCGTTCTCCCGGCCGCGCCAGGCGGCCGAGGTGCACAGCCTGTTGGCGTCAGGCGAGGGCGGCCAGCCGGTACCGGCAGGCGCCCTCGACGGCGATATCCTGATGCCGCCCTACGACCGGCGGCAGCTCGAGACCCTCGCCGGCGGAAAGATCTCCGAGGTGTTCGGCCGGCGGTTCGCCGGCCAGGACGGCTACAGCCGGCAGGTGCGGATGCCGATGCCGCCGCTTCTCCTCGCCGACCGCGTGGTCGAGATCGAGGGCGAGCCCGGCGTGCTCGGCGCCGGCCGCATCGTCACCGAGACCGACATCGCGCCCGACGCCTGGTATCTCGACGACGGCAGGATGCCTGTCGGGCTGGTGATCGAGTCCGGCCAGGCCGATCTCCTCCTCGTTTCCTGGATGGGGATCGACGCCCTCAACCGAAGCGACCGCGTCTATCGCCTGCTCGGCTGCGAGATCACCTTCCATGACGGCGGCATGCCGAAGGCCGGGGACACGCTCCGCTTCGATATCCGCATCAACAGCCACGCCCAGCTCGGCGACGTGCGGATGTTCTTCTTCGAGTATGACTGCACGGTCGGCGGCCGCAGGCTGTCGTCGGTGCGGAACGGCCAGGCCGGCTTCTTCAGCGATGCCGAGCTGGCCGGCGCCAAGGGCGTGCAATGGGACCCGCCGGCGCCTCTGTCCGAGGGGCGGCAACCCTTGCCGGCCTCGCTCAGGCCGTCGACGAAGACCGCCTTCTCGTCCGCCGATCTCGCCGCGTTCTCCGATGGCGACGCCTACACCTGCTTCGGTGAAGGCTTCGAGTTCATCGCCGCGCACCAGCGCACGCCGAAGCTCCCGTCGGGACGGATGTGCCTCATCGACGAGGTCACCCGCTTCGAGCCGGCCGGCGGCCCGAAGGGCATCGGCTACCTCGAAGCCGCCGCCCATGTCCCGGTCGACGCCTGGTTTTACTTCGGCCATTTCCACAACGACCCCTGCATGCCCGGAACGCTGATGGCCGACGCGGCTGTCCAGTGCCTCGCCTTCCTGATGGCCGCGATGGGCATGACCGTGAAGCATGACGGCTGGCGCTTCGAGCCGGTGACGGAGGAGGCCTTCAAGTTCGTCTGCCGCGGGCAGGTGATCCCGGACCGTGCCCATGAGCTTCGCTACGAGGTCTTCGTCACCGAGATCGTCGATGGTCCGGAGCCCGCCGTCTTCGCCACGCTCCTGTGCACCAGCGACGGGCTCAAGGTGTTCCACTGCCCGCGCTTCGGCCTGAAGCTGGTGCGCGACTGGCCGCTTTCGACGCGGCAGCAGTGGCTCGACGGCGCCGAGCCGCCGCGCACCGTGCGTCCGGACAGCGACGTTCGCGGCGACTACACGGCGATGGTCGCCTGCGCCTGGGACCGCCCGTCCATCCCGTTCGGCTCGGGATATGCCCGCTTCGATCGCGAGGGCAACGTCCCGCGCTTGCCCGGGCCGCCCTACCTGTTCATCTCGCGCGTCATGGAGACGTCCCAGCCGGCATGGAAGGGCGAGGCAGGCGTCGGGGTGACGACCGAATACGACGTGCCGGCCGATGCCTGGTACTTCGTCGAGAACGACCGGCCGTCGATGCCCTATTGCGTCCTCGCCGAGGTGATGCTCCAGCCTTGCGGGTGGCTCGCCTCCTACGCCGGCTTCGCGCTGTCGGGCAACGTCTGCTACCGCAATCTCGACGGCAACGACGCCATCCAGCACGCCGACATCACGCCCGATACCGGAACCCTCACCGTCCGTGCCACGCTGACCCGCGTCGTCCGGCTCGGCGTCCTGGCGCTCGTTTTCTTCAAGAGCGAGTGCCACGCCGGCGACCGCCTGATCTGCAGCCTCGAGACCAGCTTCGGACTGTTCACCGAGGCGGAGCTCGCCAAGCAGGCCGGACTGTCGGTGACGCCGGCGATCCGGGCGCAGCTCGCCGAGGCATCGGACGTCGCCATCGACCTTCGCAGCGAACCCGAGCGCTTCTTCGGCGGTCCTGTCCGGCTCCCCCGCGGCAAGCTCCGCATGATCGACGCGGTCACCGGCTACTGGCCGGCAGCGGACGGACAGCCGGGCCGCATCCGCTGCCGCCAGGCGATCAACCCGCATGCCTGGTACTTCAAGGCGCACTTCTATGAGGATCCGGTGCAGCCCGGTTCGCTCGGCCTCGACGCGCTGCTCCAGGCGCTGAAGTCCTATCTCATCCTGTCGGACGCCGGCCGTAAGCTGCAAGCGCCCCGGGTCGAACCGATCGCGCTGGGCGCGCCGCTGACCTGGAAGTATCGCGGCCAGGTCGTGCCGCGGAACAAGGAGGTGGTGACGATGATGAGCGTCACCGTCACCGAGAAGGACGGCGAGGTGCTTGCCGTGGCCGACGGCACGCTCTGGGCCGACGGGCTGCCGATCTACGAGGTCAAGAACATGGCGGTGCGGATCGTGGGGACGCCCGCGCCGCTCGGCCATCGCATCACGGAGTTTACGCCATCGGCCCCGGGCTGGGTCGGCGACCACTGCCCGACCTATGCGCTTCCCGCCCTGCCCATGATGGCCTTCGCCGCCGAGGCGGCGGCCGTCGCCCGCGATGCATCGGGGCGGAAGGTGGTGGCAATCGACGGGCTCCGTGCGCGGCGCTGGGTGCCCGTGCCCGACGACGGGGTGCGCCTCGTCGCCGAGGCCCGCGCCGCCGGTGATGATGCGTATGACGTGCGGCTCGTCGCCTGCACCGGCGGCGAGGACCGGCCGCTCAGGATCGAGCGCCACGAGGCGGCAACCGCCCGCGTCATCGTCGCCGACGCCAGGCCGGCTGCGCCCGCGCCGTGGCCGACGCTCGTCCCCGGATCGGGATCCGGGACAGACGACGCCGCGCCGGCGGCCGATCCCTATGCGTCGGGGCATCTGTTCCATGGACCGGCCTTCCATCTCCAGAGCGACTTGCGGCGGAGCGCCACCGGCGCATCGTCGACGATCGAGATCCCTGTCGCGGCGCCGTCCGACGCCGACCACGCCGTGTTGATCCTCGACGCCGCGCTCCACGGCATCCCGCATGACGAACCCGAGCTGTGGCTCGGGGAGGCGGCGCGGGGCATGGTCGCCTATCCCGAGGAGATCACCGCGCTCCGCTTCTTCGGCGCCTTGCCGAAGGCGGGCCGGCTCCGGGTCGAGGCGCGGCTCGCGCCCACGTCGGCGGCCGGCACGCTCGCCGTCGACGTCCAGATCGTCGGCGACGCGGGCGTCCTCGCCACGGTCGCCTTGACCGAGCGGCTTCTGCCCAAG
>JALHRF010000212.1 GCA_022841545.1 Bauldia sp.
ACCACGGCGACAAGCTGATCCGGCGCGGGCGGCCGCCGCTCGATCGGCCGAAGGAGGCGGTGAAGCTCCGCCTGTCGCCCGACGTGCTCGACCATTTTCGGTCCGGCGGTCCGGGCTGGCAGACCCGCATCAACGCCACGCTCGAAAAGGCTGTGACGCGCGAGAGGAAGGCGGCGAAACGCTGAGCCGCCAACTCACGCCTGGCACGCCGCGAACCCGGCCTTGATGAGGTCCGTCTCGAGCTTCCGGCCGATGAAGACCAGCCGGCTCTCGCGCTTCTCGCCCTTGCGCCAGGCGCGCTGGTGGTTGCCCTCGATGATCATGTGGACACCCTGCACCACGTAGCGTTCCGGGTCGTCCCTGAGCGCGATGATGCCCTTGAGGCGGAGGATGTCCGGGCCGAAGGCCTGGGTGATCTGCTCGATCCACGGGAAGAAGCGCTTGGGGTCCAGTTCGCCGCCGCGGAGCGAGATGCTGCCGATCCCGGATTCCGTGATGTGGTCGTGATGCTCGTGGTCATGATCATGATCATGATCATGATGGTCGTGATCGTGGTGGTGATGGTCGTGGTCGTGGTGTCCGCCCTCGAGGAAATCGGGATCGAGGGTGAGGATGCGGTCGAGGTCGAAGGCGCCGCGGTCGAGGACCTTGTCGATATCGATCGCGCAACGCTCGGTGCGGTGGATGACGGCGTGCGGGTTGATGGCGCGGATCGTCCGCTCGACCGCGGCCAGCTCTTCGGCCGAGACGAGGTCGGTCTTGTTGAGGAGGATGACGTCGGCGAAGCCGATCTGCTCCTGCGCCTCGGGCGAGTCGGCGAGGCGGAGCGTCAGGTGTTTGGCGTCGGCGACCGTCACCACCGCGTCGAGCTTCGCTTTCGCCTTGACCTCGTCGTCCATGAAGAAGGTCTGGGCGACGGGCGCGGGGTCGGCGAGGCCGGTGGTCTCGACCAGGATGCCGTCGAAGCCGCCGGGCCGCTTCATCAGCCCCTCGACGACGCGGATCAGGTCGCCGCGCACCGTGCAGCAGACGCAGCCATTGTTCATCTCGTAGATCTCCTCGTCGGACTCGACGATGAGGTCGTTGTCGATGCCGATCTCCCCGAACTCGTTGACGACGACGGCATAGCGCTTGCCGTGGTTCTCGCTGAGGATGCGGTTGAGGAGCGTGGTCTTGCCGGCGCCGAGATAGCCAGTGAGCACCGTGACGGGAATCTGCGTTTCGGGCATGGGGAACTCCAGGACGACCGCTCCGGTCGGAAAGTCGCCTTCATATAGGACAGCGGCTTACTGCCGCCAGTGTTCCTGGCTGGTCCGCAACACGCCACCCGTCGCCAAGGGCTGTTGGCTGCACTTCAGCAACCCAGCAATTGCCATTGTCAATTTTATCTCATACATATTAATGCGAGCGTACGCTCACACCGCATACTTCTGGGACGTATTCATGCCCTGCGGCGGGGCGAATTCCAGGATGACTGAAGCTTAGAGTTAGTCGAGGAGGCACAACCAAAGCAACATAGTTTTCAAAAACCAATCTAGGAGGTTGAAATGGCGAAGCTTGTTGTCGGCCTTGCCGCCGACGATTATCAGTTTCTTCCAGATCTGCTGCGTCTCGAAGATCCGAGTGGCATAGCCACCAAGAGTGAGACCCAGTTCACTTATACCAATGACCGTGGCGATACGGTCGCGGTAACGGGGACCGGATTTGTCTACTCCGGCAACACGGCAACCACCGGAACGATCGCCACAGTCACCGTCACGAACGCCGGGTCGGAGGTGCTGTTCTCGATCACGGAAGTGGGACAGCCGCTCAAGGCCTTCACCGAACAACTCGTCGGCGCCAAAGACTCCTTTCTCGCGATGAGGGTTCTGCTCGCCGGCAACGATACGATGACCGGCTCCGCAGAAAGCGACGTCATGGGCGTTCCTTCTCCCGGCGATGACGTCGTCACGGGCCTCGGCGGCGATGATTTCCTGATGGGGGATTCCGGGAAGGATCAGTATTTCGGCGGAGACGGTTATGACCATCTCTCGTATCACATCACGATGTTCATCGATGACGGCAAGGGGATCACGCTGAAGGTATCAAAGGGCCAGTTGAAAGACCCCTGGGGCGATGTCGATAGCTTCGCAGGCTTCGAGGGATTCCGCGGCACGCGGTACAACGACAAGTTCATCGGCGACGGGAACAGCAACGAGTTCAGTGGGCTGAAGGGCAAGGATGTCTTTGATGGCAAGGGTGGCTTTGACACGGTTGCCTACCATGACGATGCCAGCTTCCCGGAGGGCATCGGCGGCTTCAAGGCTATCAAGGTCGATCTGACGAAATCCAAGAAACAGGTCACCGACGGTTTCGGTGACAAGGATACCGTCAAGAACATTGAGGGATTCCGCGGTACCCGTTTTAATGACAAGTTCAAGGGGACCGACGGGCACCAGAACTTCAGCGGCCTCGATGGCAAGGATAGCTACGACGGCGGCGAGGGCTTCGACGTCCTCAGCTTTCGGGACAACGACTGGAATGGCGCCACGGTTGGCGTCATCGTCGACATCGGGAAGGGCAAGGTCATCAATGATGGCTTTGGCAACAAGGAGTCCTTCAAGTCGATGGAGAAGATCGATGGCACAAAGTTCGGCGATCGGTTGATCGGCTCAAGCAAGGTCGATTCTTTCTCAGGCGACGGCGGCAACGATATCATGACCGGAAAGGGCGGAGGCGACCAGTTCGTCTTCTTCGTTGCTCCGGACAACAACACCAACAGCGATACGATCACCGACTTCAACCAGTCGGAGGGCGACAAGATCGCATTCTACAAGCCGAACGGTTACGGCGTCCTGGATGGCGCGGGCGGCAAACTCGCCACAAGCGAGTTCGTCGCCAACAAGGGCGGCAAACCGACCACCGCCGACCAGCATATTGTCTACGACACGGATACCGGAAAGCTCTTCCTCGACCCGGATGGCAATGCCAGCAATGGCGACCAGGTGCTGATCGCCACGTTGCAGGGCGCGCCGAACCTCAATCACAAGGCATTCCAAATCTGGAACACCTTCGAAATCGGGATCTGATCGCCACACTTTGGCGAATGAAGGTGGGGGCGGGCCGCGAGGCCCGCCTTTTTTGTCACGCCCCTTCCCGAAGCAGATCCTCGAGGTCGAGCCGCTTGGTGAACATCGCCAGCGACCCGTCGGCATTGACCGGCCATTCCTCCATCGGCCGGTCGCGGTAGAGCTCCACGCCGATGCCGTCCGGATCGTCGAGGTAGAGCGCCTCGCTGACGCCGTGGTCGCTGGCGCCGGTGAGGGGCACGTCGGCGGCGATCAGCCGGCGGAGCGCGTCGGCGAGCGCCGCCCGGCTCGGGTAGAGGATGGCGTGATGGAAGAGGCCGGTCGTGCCGGGCGGCGGCGGGTCGCCGCCCCTGCTCTCCCAGGTGTTGAGGCCGATGTGGTGATGGTAGTCGCCGGCGGCGATGAAGGCGGCATCCCTGCCGTAGCGCGCCTTGAGCCTGAAGCCGAGCACCCCGCAGTAGAAGGCGAGCGCCCGCTCGATGTCGGCGACCTTCAGGTGGGTGTGGCCGATGCGGGTGCCTGGGTCGATCGGCCGGGCGAGGAAGGCGGCGGTGATCGCCTCGTCGGGCGTGGCTGCGTCTGACATTGCGGTCTTCCCTCGGATCGGCTCGTCACCGCTATCACATCGGTTCGGCGTTCGACCGCTGCAAAACCGGCCGTGTTCGATTCCGCGCCGTCCTAATCGGTCGGCGCGGCGATGAGGATCTCGAGTTCGCGCTCGGGGACGAAGTCCGTAGCCCGCATCTCGAACTGGGTCGGTCCGATCTTCTTCACGTTCGTGCCGCAGAAGCTGACCAGTGCGTCCGGGCTGCCCTTGTCGACGACGAGGCGGAAATCCTGGATCGGCGTCGCCCAGTTGTTGGCGGTGGTGAGGATGTAGCTCACCCGCTGCTCGTTCATGTAGGGATTGTTGCGGTCCTCGATCGCGGCGAGCTTCTTCCGCGCCGCTGCCTCGAAGGCGCCGTCGATGCAGTATTTCTCGCGATAGACCGGCTCGTTGAATATCCAGTCGCCGAAAAAGCCGTAGCCGGTGATCGGCTTGTAGCGGTGCTCGACGACCACCACCTCGCCGGGCGGAAAGGTCTGCTCCCAGTAGAACGTCGTCTCCAGCTTCCAGACCGCCTGGGTGCTGTAGGGGTCGACGGTGGCGAGGCCGAGCCGGTTGAGTTCTTCCTTCTCGGGCGGAGGCGCGGTCTGCAGCCACTGGTACAGGTCGAAATCCATCGGATTGAGGGAGAGGCCGAGGCGGCGCACGACCTCGGTCTGGTCGAGGCCGAGGGCAATGACCCGCGCCTCGAGCTTCGGCTCGACCGGTGCACCGTCGACCGTGACGGCAAAGTCCATGAAGTTTTCCGAACCGCCGGCGGGCAGGGTGACGTTCATCACCTCGGGCACGATCGCGTCGATCGTCGGCAGCGGGAAGGCGACGAGATAGGTGACCGGCGCATCCGTACGGTTCCGGAAATGGTAGGTGACGCGCACCTCCTTCGCCGAGACGTAGAGGTCCTCGGACAGCACCTCGATCGTGTCGTTGCGGACGAGTTCGAGCCCGCCGGCGCCGAGCTGCGCGGTCGAGTCATTGGCCGCGGCGGGGGCCGCGAGCGCGGCCAGGATGGCGAAAGCAAGGGCCTGTCGCTTCATGTCGGTGCCTCCAGAGGTCAACCGTCAGCCTTTCACAACTCCCGCCGGTTGGCGAGCCGCCCCTACCGCACCAGCACATTCCGGAACTGCCACGGGTCGCTCTCGTCGATGTCCTCGGGGAAGAAGCCGGGGCGGTCGGTGAGCGGGGTCCAGTCGGTGTAAGTGCCCTTGACCGGGCCGAGATAGGGCCGCTGCACGTCGAGGCAGCGGCGGTAGTCCATCTCGTCGGCCTCGACGATGCCGGCGTCGGGATTCGCGATCGCCCAGGCCATGCCGGCGAGCACGGCCGAGGTCACCTGCAGGCCGGTCGCGTTCTGGTAGGGGGCGAGGTCGCGCGTCTCCTCGATCGAAAGCTGCGAGCCGTACCAGTAGGCGTTCTTCTTGTGCCCGTAGAGGAGCACGCCGAGCTCGTCGATCCCGTCGACGATCTCGTGCTCGTCGAGGATGTGATGCTCGTCCTGCATCTTCCCGGCCTGGCCGAACATCTCGTCGAGCGACAGCACGGCGTCGTTCGACGGATGGTAGGCGTAATGGCAGGTCGGGCGGTAGACGACCGTGTCGCCGTCGCGGACGGTGAAATAGTCGGCGATCGAGATCGACTCGTTGTGGGTGACGAGGAAGCCGTATTGCGCCCCCGGCGTCGGGCACCAGGAGCGGACGCGGGTATTGGCGCCGGGCTGGAGCAGGTAGGCCCCCGCCTTCGAGCCGATGGTCTCGAGCCGGCCGTTCTCCGGCAGCCATGTCTCGTGCGTGCCCCAGCCGAGCTCGGCCGGCTGCATGCCCTCGGAGAGGAAGCCCTCGACCGACCAGGTGTTGACGAAGACGCCCATCGGCTTCGGGTTCCGGGCGCGCTGGGTGTCGCGCTCGGCGATATGGACTCCCTTGACGCCGAGGTCGCGCATCAGCCGCGCCCAGCCCTCGCGGTCGTCCGGTCCCGGCTCGGTGACGGCGTGGCCGGTATCCTTCGCGATGTCGAGGAGCGCCTGCTTGACGAACCACGACACCATGCCGGGATTGGCGCCGCAGCAGGAGACGGCCGTCGACCCGCCCGGGTTCCTGGCCTTCTCCTCGCGGACGGTGTTGCGGAGCGCGTTGTTGGTGCGCTGCTCGGGGCCGGCGCTCTTGTCGAAATAAAAGCCGGGCCAGGGCTCGACCACGGTGTCGATGTAGAGGACGCCGAGCTCGCGGCAGAGGCGCATGATGTCGAGCGAGGAGGTGTCGACCGAGAGGTTGACGCAGAAGCCGCGGCCACCGCCGGCGGTGAGGAGCGGCGTGAGCAGCTCTCGGTAGTTCTCGCGGGTCACCGCCTCCTTGACGAAGCGGATCTTCCGTTCGTCGCAGAGCCGCCGGTCGCGGTCGCTCGGATCGATCACAACAAAGCGTGACGAATCGAACTCGAAGTGGCGCTCGATGAGGGGGAGCACGCCCCGGCCGATCGAGCCGAAGCCGATCATCACCAGGGGGCCGTCGATCCTGCCGTGAATGGGCCAGTTCGCCATCGTCGCGCCTCATGCCGTCAAGGGTGGTCGTGGAATCCGCGGCCGTTCAATGCGGGATGCCGCGGCGCGGGTCAACCGCGAGCGCCGCCCGCATCGTCGCCGGCCGCTCTTGCCGGAACACAATGCCGCGATATTTGGCGAGGACAATGACGCTGGGCGGCTCTCCTCCAAAGGGCCAGATCAAGATGACCATCCACCTTCGCAGCGTGGCGGCCGCCGCCCTGCTGCTGCCGCTTGCCGCAGGCGCGGCCGCGGCGCAGCCGAATCTCCGCTCCGGCAATGCCGTGTTCGACCGCGCGGTCGATATCGTCCTCGCCAATTTCTACCGCCCGGCGGAACTCGACCGGTTCCGCGAGGCGGTGGCGCTCACCGTCGAGAGCTTCCCCGGCCTCGAACAGGCCGAGCCGGCGCTGGTCGACGATGCGATCGACTTCGTGCTCCAGAGCCTCGAGACCTCGCATACCGGCCGCTATCCGACCGGCAGCGTCGAGTATTACGAGCTGCTCGACGTTTTCCGCTACGCGGCGCGCGACGCGGTCCGGCGGCTCTACCCGCCGGAGGGCAACATCACCTATGACGGCATCGGCATCGCCACCCGTTCGATCGAGGGCGCGACCTTCGTCACCGACGTCTATGACGGCGGCCCGGCCGACACGGCCGGCGTGATGGCCGGCGACGAGATCCTCTGGGTCGACGGCAAGCCCTTCACCGGCACCGACATGTTCAAGGGCCGCACCGCCGCCTCGGCGATCCTGACCGTGCGCCGCGAGGCGGGCGCCGACCCGATGACGCTGACCGTGCCGGTCGAACGGCTCGAGCCTTCCGAATCGCTGGTCGAGGCGACGGCCGACAGCGTCGAGGTGATCGAGCGCGACGGCTACCGGATCGGCTATCTCCGCATCTGGGCCTATACCGAGCGCGACATGAAGGCGACCATCGAGGCGGCGATCGCCGGTCCGCTTGCCGCGGCGGACGCGCTGGTGCTCGACCTCCGCGGTCGCTGGGGCGGGGCGCCGGCCGATGCCGCCGACACCTTCGTCGGCGGCGCGCCGGACATGACGATGACCTTCCGCGACGGCAAGCAGGACCTCGTCCACGCCCGCTGGCGGAAGCCGATGGTGGCGATCATCGACGAAGGGTCGCGGAGCGGCATGGAGATCTTCGCCCATGCGCTCAAGTCGAACGGGGTGACGCTCATCGGCCAGCCAACCGCGGGCGACGTGGTGGCCGGCCGCGGCTACGTGCTCCCCGACGACAGCCTGCTGATCGTCGCCGTCGCCGACGTCACCGTCGACGGGGTTCGGCTCGAGGGCGCGCCGGTCGTTCCCGACGTGACGGTGCCCTTCGACATCCGCTACGCGGCCGGCGCCGACCCGCAGCGCGAGGCGGCGGTCGAGGCGCTGGTCGACAGCCTCGCCGCGGAGGGGACGACGGTGCAATAGGGGCGGGGGCGTTCCCATCTCCGCTCGTCCCCGCGCACGCATGTAAGGGAATTGAGATCTGGATTTGCGTTGTGCGTCCTTCGAGGCCCGCCGCAAACGCGGCGAGCACCTCAGGATGAGGACGCTTGGCGTGTTCCTCAAGCATCGCAACGACTTGCGACCTGTATGGAGCCATGCCACCTCCTCATCCTGAGGTGCTCGCCGCCTGGGCGGCGGGCCTCGAAGGACGCACGACGCGTATCCGGCGCTCGATTTCCTCACAGGCGCGCACCCGGGAATCCAACTCTTGAATCGGCAAGCGCCGGCGTGGTGAAAGCTGGGTCCCCGCGTGCGCGGGGACGAGCGGCCGTGAGGCTGGTGGTCCTCACGTCTTCGCCGTCCCGCTGACCATGAACCTCAAATGAACATCGGGTTCAGCGTGGCTTCCGCCACGCCCCTCTAGGGTCGCCTCCAAGAGAGAGAAGGAGACCGACCATGACCCCGACCCGCGCGCTTCGCGCCGCGCTCGTCGCCGCCATCCTCAGCGGCGCGCTGGCCGCCCCCGCCGCTGCCGGCGGCACGGTCTCGTGGAACTTCGTGCCGCAGAACAAGAAGGACGAGCAGGTCGTCCGGAAGGGTCTCGTCCTCTACCAGTATCTCAACCAGGCGAAGGGCAACGCGATCGTCACCCAAAAGGGCAAGAACAACAATGCCGGCCTCCGGCAGGACGGCAAGGGCAACCTCGGCGTCATCCACCAGGACGGCAAGGGCCACAACGCCACCCTCGACCAGAAGGGCAAGAACAACGCCTACGGCATCTTCCAGTACGGCGCCCGCACCGACGCCGCCGTCACCCAGCGCGGCAAGGGCAACACGGGGATGCTGTTCCAGTGGGGGTGGTGAGGGGCCTTTCATCCTCCCCTGCGAAGCGGGGGAGGTGGCGCCGCGAAGCGGCGACGGAGGGGGCGCCTTCGCCACCGACAAGCAATATCGCAAGGCCCTGCGTGCCAATGCCCCCTCCACCATCGCTTCGCGATGGTCCCCCTCCCCCGCTTCGCAGGGGAGGATAAGGGCACGCTTGCTTCGCGTCGGGGCAGGATCAATCGGTTCCTGCAAGACGCTCGTTCGCCGTGTCGAAAATCATCTGAACTGTGTCCTCGAACCGGCGCATCACATCCACGGTCGGGACGCGCAGTGTCGTGACGCCACGTTCGGCGAGCCAGGCATCGCGACGTTCGTCCCGTTCTGGACGGTCACCCATGCCGTGGCTTTCGCCGTCGATTTCGACCGCGAGCTTGGCTGCGGCACAGTAGAAATCGAGGATGTAGGGACCCATGGGGTGCTGCCGCCGAAAAAGTGGGCAGCTCCTTGTCGCGCGCCGTC
>JALHRF010000213.1 GCA_022841545.1 Bauldia sp.
GGCACTCGAGCACGAAGCCGGTCGCGGCGTCGCCGGCCATGCTCAACGCCGACGTGCCCTCGTAGATGCGGGCGCCGGCGCGCGCCGCGGCGCGGGCGATGCCTTGCGCGAACTTGAGCGGATCGAGATGGCCGGCCCCGCGATCCATCCGACCACCATGATAGACGCCGGTTCCCGTCGCCGCGGCCACCTGGTCGCGGTCGAGCCAATCGACCAGATCGTAGCCGTAGTCGCGCCGGAGCCGGTCGACATAGGCGCGCTCGTCGGGCACGAGGCGGGCCTTGTGCACTGTCTCGATCAGCCCGGCGCGCCAGTCGCAGTCGATGCGGTGGCGCGTGATAAGCCCGAGGGTGAGGGCCTTGGCCTCTTCCGCGAGCCGCCACAGCGCCCGGGCCTCGTCGCGGCCGAGCCTTGCTTCGAGCCAGTCCTGGTCGCGGCGCTGGCCGGTATGGAGCTGGCCGCCGTTCCGGCCCGAGGCGCCCCAGCCGACGCTGTTGGCCTCGACCACGACCGCGCTGACCCCGGCCTCGGCGAGGTGGAGCGCAGCCGACAGGCCGGTATAGCCACCGCCGATGATCGCGACGTCGGCCCGCACGTCCTCGCGGAGCCGCGGGAAGGCCGGCGCAGGGTCGGCCGAGGCGGCGTAGAGCGATGGGGGATGGGGAAGGTTCATCGGGACAGCCTGATACGCTGCCCGAGGCTGTCGGCATAGCCCATCCGCGACAGGCGATGATGCGGCGAGCGGGGCGATCACCTGGTCCGCCGTGACGATCACGCCTTCCGCGGCGTCTCGGGCCAGGGCGTGCCGTCCAGATGGGCGAAGCCGGGCTGGCCGGCAACGACCCGAAGGTCGAGGCCGGGATAGGCCACCTCGTCGCCGCCGGGGGTGCGGGTGCCGACCTCGAGGAGAAGCGCGTCCTCCGCACTCCGGTTCTGGAAGCAGTGGCCGTCGGGGTCGCCGGCCCTGAAGCCGGCACAGTCGCCGGCGCGGAACACCTCGTCCCCCGCGTCGGTGACGAGCGTCACCTCGCCGGCGAGCACATAGACGAACTCGTCCTCGTGCTGATGCCAATGGCGCTGCGCCGACCACGCGCCGGGCGGCAGGCGGAGAAGATTGACGCCGTACTGGGTGAGCCCGGCGGCATCGCCGAGCCGCCGCCGCTCGCGCTTGCGGCAAGGCTCGTCATACGGCGCCGGGTAGCGCGTGCCGACGACCTTCCTGAGCGCGGCGACGTCGATCTTCTTGGGCATTTGGCTGCTCCATTGAGGTGGCGTTTCCTGCAGAATTAGCCGGACACGATGGACCGCGCCAACGAATCTCCGTGATCCTGGAATCACCGCGATGAATTGATCGGGTTGCGGCAATCCCGCCAAAATCGCGACGTCCTGGCGCTCGCCAAGGGCGGCGGCGAGGGTTAGAGTTGCATCCTCCCGGTCGCTGCGCCCGTTTGCGCCGCAAGGGCCGCCGATGGCGACAAGGATGACCGGTCGCGGGTTGCACAGGAGAGAACGATGCGCAGAGGTTGGCTGATTGCCCTGGCCGCGCCGGCCATGGTGCTCGCCGTCAGTTCCGGCGGGGTCGCCGCCGAGATGCCCGGCGAGGAAGAAGCGGATGTTCTCGTTCAACAGGGCGCGCTCGACGCGCTCGACGCGATGAAGGCGGCGTTGCGGAACCTCAAGCAGTTCCGCCTGGTGGCGACGACGACGACCGACGACATCCTCGACCAGGGCCAGCTCATCGAGATCGCGGGAACCACGACGATCGCCGCGCGCTTGCCGGACCGGCTCCGGGTGAGCATCGCCAACGACAAGCAGGAGCGCGAGTTCATCTACGACGGCAAGACGGTGACGCAATATGCGCCGGCGCTCGACGCCTACGCGACCTTCGCGGCGCCGGGAAGCATCGCCGAGATGATCGTGGCGGCCCAGGCGCGCTACGGCGTCGAGCTTCCGCTCGCCGATCTCTTCTTCTGGGCCTCCGGCGACGGCGCATCGATCCCGATCGAGATCGCGTACTTCGCCGGCGAGACCAGGATTCTAGGCGAGGTTTGCGGACACTATGCCTACCGGGTGCCCGGGGCGGACGTGCAGCTCTGGATCCCGGAAGACGGCGAGCGCCTGCCCTGCAGGATCGCCATCGTCAACACGGCGGAGCCGTCGCGGCCGCAATATCGCGCCACGCTGGCATGGGATACGGACGCCGTTCTCGGCGAAGGGCTGTTCGGCTTCGCGCCGCCGCCGGGCGTCGTCGAGATCGAGCAGAAGCCGGTCGTCCCGGCGGAATGAGGAGAATGACGATGACCATTCGCAGCCATCGGGGTTTCGGCGTTTCGGTGCTCGCCTGCGCGCTCGCCGTCCTGTTCGCCATCGGCTCGGCTGACCTCGCCTTCGCCCGCGGCGGCGGCGGTGGAGGCGGCGGTGGCGGTGGCGGTGGGGGCGGGGGTCACGGCGGTGGCGGCGGCTCCTTCTCCGGCGGCGGCAGCTTCCATGGCTCCAACGGCCAGGGCGGCGGCTACAGCGCGCCGAACTTCGGCGGCTCGGGCGGCTCGCATCACAGCCAGTACGATTCTTGGCACACCAACAACAACTTCTATGGCGGCTGGAGCGGAGGCCGCGACGACTGCAACGCGCCCGGCCCCGAGGGCGGCGTGGTCAGCGCCGGCTGCAAGTTCCACTTCGAAGGCTCGAACGCCGTCTACGAACGGTAGCCCGCGACCAGGCAGGGCAAGGCCGGCCGGCAGCGCGCCCGCTTCATCGCCGAGACCCGGCGGCATCGGCGGCCTGCGGCGGGACCGGTTGCGCGCGGACGATCTTCGGCGGAGTCCACGGGGCGTCCCTTTCCCTGGCGTCGGGATCATAGGGCTCGCCGCCGGTCAGTCGCGATTGCGTACCGCCGGGTCGCCAGGCGCGCTCCGCCCAATACTTGAGCCAGAGCTGGTAGGCGGTGAGGGCATCGTCGCCGCCATAGTCGCCGGATCTGATTCGTGAAATCTCCTCTTCCTCCCGCGCGAGCCGGCGGAGATAGCCGTCGCGATAGGCCGGCGCGACGTCCCGTTCCTCGCCGGCGTCGACCGAGCGCCTCCAGATGCGCGCGACGATGCTCTGCACGATGGGCTGCATCTCCGCCTCCATCGACTGGTAGCAGACGACGTGGCGCGTGGCGCAGGCATTGGCCCGGCGGCAGACCTTATGGGGGCAGCGCCGATGAAGCGCGAACATCGTGCAGACGCGCCTGAGAAACGAGGCGTAGAGGGGATCCAGCCACTCCGCGGGTTTCGCGCCGCCGCCGGCCTCGCGGGGTTCGGTTTTGTCGATCGTCGTCATTTTGCCGTCCCTTTCTTGCGGGCGTGGTCTCGCGTTCCCGCGGGCGCCATCGCTCCGGGTCATGCGCAGTCCTCGTCTCGGCCCCGGCTAAAAAGTGCCGAGGGTGGCGGGCGCGTCGGTTGCACCCGAAAGGCCCTCCGTTTGACGGGAGGACCGGAAATGGGCGCGTCCAACGCGCCCGCCCGGCGACTTGTCGCCATCCGTTCCGCTCTCCGGACGCCTGGCCCATTCGCCTCGCCCTGTCGGGTTCGGCGCGAGCCACGCGCCCTTACGGTGCGCCACACGCACAGCCGGTCGTAATGCCGGCGGGTTTCCCGGACGGCACCCCGGGACGGCGGCCGGACCCTGTCGCGATTGCTCCCGACACGAGATTCCGCCGGCGCGGGCGCCGATCACCTCCCGCAGCGACCGGCGCCGGATCCGAGACGCCGCCCCTCGGCAGGAAGGGACGGGCGGAGGATAAGGGAGGGGGTGTCAGCGGGGATAAGCGCGCGGGTTATGCCCGGTTGCATGGGCAACGAAAGCCTGAGTTGGATCGCCCCCCATTCATGATAGTGTCACTGCGATATTCAACCGATTCTGCAGGAGGTTGCCATGCCAACGTATCGCTACTTACCAATGTTGCGCAGCAAGGCTGGGGAGGCGACGGCACTCACTAACCTCACTTCAGCCTCAAAGGATCGGATGATGCCGATCATACACTTAGTGCATGTACCGTCGCCTACCTACGGTGAAGTCGTCGCGAAGGCTTGGGCAGGTAGGGTGATCGCGTTGGATGGCACGTTTCAGTCCAGTGTAATTGGGACCGCAACGGGTTTCACACATGTGTTCGGGCAACTCGGCAAAGGCTCGGCAAAGGTCATTCCAGTCGTCGAGTACGATGCGGACCCCGCTTACTTGTCTGTAGTCAAGAAAGCGATGGGCACCTTCGCTCCCGGAGTTGTTGTCAAGGTAAAGCCGAATCGACTGAAAGATGTCACTATTTGGATTGCATCCCAAGGCTGGTCCCCCAGTCAAGTGGATTTGGTCGTGACATTGATGGAGATTGCTGGCTACGACCCAGACATGGTGGCTTCAATAGCGATAAAGACAATTTCCGACCACGTCCCAACGCCCTCACCATGGCGCTCGATCACTCTATCGTCTTCCGCCGCTCCCAAAGACATGGGAGTTATGACGCCAGGACGAAACAATGTCCCTCGCTACGAATGGAAGGTTTGGAAGGATGTAGTGTCGTCTTTGCCATTCGTTGACTACAGTGATTTTTCGACGCTAACTCCGGAACTGACTGATCCTCCCGGCTACGTTATGGCAAAGGCGACAGTGAGTGTTCGCTACGCCGTAGATGACTATTGGATTGTCCTTAAGGGTAAGGCAACAACGGGAAAATCAGGCCTTGCAATGACCCCGCAATATCGGAGCCACGCTAAGATATTGCAATCGGACCCTGAATTCAACGGGCTAGTCGGATGCTGGGGAGATGATCGTATCGAGAAGATCGCCAAAGGAACTCTTAGCGCGGGTGGGAGACCTCAGTGGGCTGCGTACGTTGCCAGTCGCCACCTTTCCTTGATCGCCGATCGCCTGCCCTAACCACCCAGGTCGTCGCTTCAAGACCGCCCGCACATGGGCAGACAAATTTGGAAGGGGCACTTCGGCAGCTAGGCGCTCATGGATTAGTTTGGCGGACTTGCTACGCCAACCCTGAGCAAGATTAAACCTTTCCAGCGCAAAGACAGCCTCTTCACGCCAAAGGAGTTGCGCAATAAAGTATGGATCTCGATCTGGGTTAAGGTCTCCGATTCTGACAGGTTGCAGACCGAATGATCCATTTTGTTCAAAGACGACTAGAATACTCCACCAATCCGGGAGTAGTTGGATAGCCTTCTCTGAATGGCGCGATCCAACAACTAGTGTCAAACGATCGAAAACGCGACCGTAAATGTCGGCCTGCTGCGGGAGACGATGAAGAGTATCAAGGTTACTCTTGAGTTCGAATCCCGATAGTTCACCATTAATAACGGCCACGTCGATGCGTACTGACCCGGACCACACGCCCATCTCCTCAACAACACGAGTATTCGCGTCATTGGAATGGAGTCTGTCCAGCATTACCCGGACCGCAGCCCGAACGTCCGAATCACGCATGACGGAAACAATAATGCATTTTCCTTGAAGGCTTCCTTACTGAGCTTCTGTACATGATGGCGGCGCGCATCAATCGAAGCAAGCGTAGGGCGGAACAGCCGAAGGCGTATTCCGCCGAGCGGCGGCGGGCGATAAATGGCGGATTACGCTCCGCTAATCCGCCCTACATTCCCCCTACTGCGTCAGCACGACGCCGCCGTGGCGCTCCCAGGAGAGCCAGACCTTGTCGTCCCAGGTGATGGGGCGCTCGACCAGGCGGGTGCGGTTGGTGACGGTGGATTTCACCGTGGCGCCGGTGGGCAGGCGGACGTGGTAGATCGAGACGTCGCCGAGATAGCCGATGTCCCACACCTCGCCGGAGACGGTGTTGACCGCGCCCTCGGCCGGCGGGTCGAGCGAGATGGCCACCTTCTCCGGCCGGATCGCGAACCAGGCCGCATCGCCCTTCGCCGCCTCCATCGCCTGGTCGACCTCGACCACCGCGCCGGTGCCGGCGCATTCCATGCGGACGAGATGGTCGAAGGTCGAGTTGATGCGGCCCTCGAGGAGGTTGATGTCGCCGATGAAGTCGGCGACGTAGCGCGAGTTGGGCTGCTCGTAGATCTCGGCCGGCGTCGCCACCTGGACGATGCGGCCGTGGTTCATCACCGCGATCCGGTCGGCGACGGTCATCGCCTCCTCCTGGTCGTGGGTGACGATGACGAAGGTAAGCCCCAGCTTCTGCTGGAGGTCGGTGAGCTCGAACTGGGTCTCCTCGCGGAGCTTCTTGTCCAGCGCCGCGAGCGGCTCGTCGAGGAGGAGCACCTTCGGCTTCTTGGCGAGCGAACGGGCGAGCGCCACCCGCTGGCGCTGGCCGCCGGAGAGCTGGTGGGGCTTCCGCTTCGCGAACGGCCCGAGCTTGACCAGCGCCAGCATCTCGTCGACGCGGGCGCGGATCGCGGCCGCCGGCATCCGGTCCTGCTTGAGGCCGAAGGCGATGTTCTGCTCCACCGTCATATGCGGGAAGAGCGCATAGGACTGGAACATCATGTTGGTCGGCCGCCGGTAGGGCGGGACGCCGGCGAGATTCTGCCCGTCCAAGAGCACCTCGCCGGAGGTCGGCTCCTCGAAGCCGGCGATCATCCGCATCAAGGTGGTCTTGCCGCAGCCCGAGGGGCCGAGGAGCGCGAAGAACTCGCGCTCGTAGATCGCGAGGGAGAGATCGTCGACGGCGACGAAATCGCCGAACCGCTTGGTGACGTTGCGGAACTCGATGAACGGCTTCGCCGCCGGGTCGGTCCACGGCGCGAATTTCCGCCGGATCGGACCAAGAGCCTGCGCCGCCATCGCTATCGCCTCCGCCCCGTCGCGCGCGCTACTGGCCGGCCTTCACGCCCGTCCACATCCGCGTCAGCACCCGCTGCGAGCGCGGATCGTAGGTGGTGGAGGTGAACAGCCGGTCGAGCGTCTCCTGGCTGGGATAGATCGCCTCGTCGGCGATCACGTCCTCGTTCAGGAACTCCTGCGAGGCGAGGTTGCCGTTGGCGTAGTAGACGTAGTTCGAGTTCGCCGCAGCGATGTCCGGCCGCATCATGAAATTGATGAACTCGTGCGCCTCGTCCGGGTGCGGCGCGTCGGCCGGAATCGCCATCGCATCGAACCACATCAGCGCCCCCTCGCGCGGGATGAGGTACTCGATATTGACGCCGTTGGCCGCCTCGTCGGCGCGGTCGCGGGCCTGGAGGATGTCGCCCGAGTAGCCCATCGCCACGCAGATGTCGCCGTTGGCGAGCGCGTTGATGTATTCGGACGAATGGAACTTCTGGATATAGGGACGTATCGCCTTCAGCACCTCGCCCGCCGCCTCGATGTCCGCCGGGTCCTTGGAGTCGGGGTTCTTGCCCTGCCAGGCGAGGACGCTCTGCACGACGTCCTCGGGGGCATCCATGATGTGGATGCCGCAATCGGCGAGCTTGGCGGCGTTGGCCGGGTCGAACAGCGTCGCCCAGGTGTCGAGGTTCTCCTCGCCGGCGAGGCGCTGCTCGACCATGTCGACATTGATGCCGATGCCGGTGGTGCCCCACATATAGTCGACGGCGTGCGCGTTGCCCGGATCGTAGGCGGCGAGCCTGTCCATGACGAAGGGCCACATGTGAACGAGATTGGGCAGCTTCGACTTGTCGAGCGGCATCAGGACGCCGGCCTGGATCTGTCGCGACATGTTGGAATCGGTCGGCACCACGATGTCGTAGCCGGAGCCGCCGGCGAGCAGCTTGGTCTCGACGATGTCGTTGTTGTCGTAAACGTCGTATACGACCTTGATGCCGGTTTCGGCAGTAAACTGCTTGAGGACCTCCTCGTCGATATAGTCCGACCAGTTGTAGACATTGACGACGCGCTCCTGCGCGAGCGCTCCACCGGCGACCAGGGCGAAGCCGGCGGTCACCAACAACCTGTTGATTCTCATCCTCAATATCCTCGATTCTCTTGAGGGTGCCGCCCTTTGGTCCAGCTCAAGGTTAGGTCCAAACCATGCGGACCACAATCGTTTAACGCGAAACGGGCGCTTCGAGTTGCCCGCGGCCTCCGAAACAAGCAAAATCGGGACCGCTGCCCGGGCCGGAAGCTCCGGCATGACACGGCCGTCGGGGCCGGGCGGGCAGGCAAACGGAACCCAGGGGCAATCGTGGCCAGGAAGAAAAAGATCGAGACGACGCCGGAGCGGCAGCGCGGCGTCGCGTCGCTTGAAGCCGCGCGCGAGTGGCTCGCATCGCGCAAGATCGAGGACATCGAGTGCGTCGTCCCCGACCAGGCCGGCGTCGCCCGCGGCAAGATGATGCCGGTGCAGAAATTTCTCGCCGGGCCTGTGATGTCGATGCCGGGGTCGATCTTCACCCAGACCATCGCCGGCGACTGGCCGGAGGACGACGACCAGTTCCAGTACGACCGCGCCGACCGCGACATGCATCTCGAGCCGGACTTCTCGACGCTCGCGGTGGTGCCGTGGGAGGAGGACCCGACCGCCCAGGTGATCCACGACGCCTACCATGCCGACGGGCGGCCGGTGGAGATCGCGCCGCGCCAGGTGCTCCGGCGCATCGTCCAGCTCTACGAGAACCGCGGCTGGGTGCCGGTGGTCGCGCCGGAGATCGAGTTCTACCTGGTCCAGCCGAACAAGGACCCCGACTATCCGCTCCAGCCCCCGGCGGGGCGCTCGGGCCGGCCGGAATCGGCACGCCAGTCCTATTCGATCGCGGCGGTCAACGAGTTCGACGACCTGTTCGACGACATCTACCACTTCTCCGAAGCGCAGGACCTCGAGATCGACACCCTGATCCACGAGGAGGGCGCGGCGCAGATGGAGATCAACCTCCGCCACGGCCATCCGCTCGTGCTCGCCGACCAGGTGTTCCAGTTCAAGCGCACCATCCGCGAGGCGGCGCTCCGCCACCAGATGTACGCGACCTTCATGGCCAAGCCGATGTCGAGCGAGCCGGGCTCGGCG
>JALHRF010000214.1 GCA_022841545.1 Bauldia sp.
CCTGCCGCTGTCCGCCCGACATCTGGCGGACCGGCCGTTCGATGTCGGTGAAGTTCGGATTGAGCGCGGCGAGCGCACGGCCTGCCTCCTCGGCCATGCGGCGCTTGTCGAGGAAGCCGAGGCGATTGCGGAGCTCCCGCCCGAGGAAAAAATTCGCCGGCGCGTCGAGGTTATCGGCGAGGGCGAGCGTCTGGTAGATCGTCTCGATGCCGTGGGCGCGTGCATCCGTGGGCGAGCCGATCTGGACCTTCTCGCCCTTGATGCGGATCTCTCCGGCGGTTGGCGGATAGACGCCCGACAGGATCTGAACGAGGACCGACTTGCCGGCCCCATTGTGGCCGACGAGCGAAACCACCTCGCCCTCCGTCACCGACAGGCTGACGCCTCTCAGGGCGTGCACGCCGCCGAAGCTTTTGGTGATGCCCACCAGTTCGACGAACGGCCCTTTGGCCACCTTGCCCCCCGACCCATCGCAACGCCCCGACCGTAGGATGGCGCTGTGGGCAAGTCAATAAATCAAGTTCATTGTTTTACTTTAATCGGCTAGAGAACGGGGCGATGCTTGACCAGTCGCCTCCTGCCGCGCCCGGATTTCTTGCCAACAGCTCGACCCGCGTCCGTCGACACAACCGACGCGTGCTGCTCCACGCCCTCCGCGTTCATGGCGCCCTGTCGCGGGCGGAGCTGGCCCGCACGACCGGGCTGACCCCGCAGGCGGTGGCCAACATCGTCGAGGACCTGATCGGCGCCGGCCTGGTGCGCGAGGCCGGCCGACGCAAGTCGCCGCGCGGCCAGCCACCGATCGCGATCGAGATCGCGAAGGAAGGCGGCTATGCCGTGGGGGTCAGGATCGACGCGACCCATTTCCACGCGGTGGCGGCCGATCTCAGCGGCGAGCTGATCGAAATGGGCGAGGGCCTGGCCCCGGCCGGAACCGACAGCGGCTGGCTCGAATTCGTCGCCGGCATCCAGGCCGGATTCGCGGCACGCTTCGGAGCGGAACGCTGTCTCGGCCTTGGCCTGGTGACGCCCGGGCCCTTCGATATCGAGTGGCCGGGCGTTCCGACGCCCGGGGCGATCCCGGCGCTGCAACGCCGCGGCGTGGCGGACGAGCTCGCGGCGATGACCGGCACCGATGTCTTCCTCGAGAACGACGCTACCGCCGCCGCCCTCGGCGAGCGGCTCTACGGCGCGGCGCGCGACCTGAACGACTTCTTCTATGTTTTCATCGGCGAGGGGGTCGGCGGCGGCATCGTCATCCGCGGCGAGCCCTATCGCGGCAGCCGCGGCAATGCCGGCGAGTTCGGCCACCTGATCGTCGATCCCAATGGAGCGCAATGCTATTGCGGCAACCGTGGCTGCCTCGGCGAATACCTGTCGCTGCGCACCATGCGCCGCTTCATCGCCGAGGCTGTTTCGTCCGGCGAGACCGAAGCAGGCGCGCTCGACGCCTGGATCACGCGGGGCGCCGATGCGCTCGCGACCGGCCTTGCCAACGTCGAGAACCTGTTCGATCCAGAGGTCGTGATCCTGGGCGGCGCCGCGCCGGCGCCTTTCCTGTCCCGGCTTGCCGACAGTCTCGGCGACCTCAGGGCCTCGGTCCGCCAGGACCGCGGCCGCGACCGTCTCCGCGTCTCCAACCTCGGCGAACGAAGTGCGGCGCTTGGCGCCTCCGCCTTGCCCATCCTGTGGGCGACGACGGCAGGGCTCCGGCTCGACCGATAGGGCCGCCGACCTCGCGCTCGCCCGACCTCGGCGCCCTTGCCGTCGCTATTGTTCGGCCCACTCCGTCGTCAGCGTCTGCTCGAGCTTCAGGGCGCGGTCGCGCCAGGTGCGGGATTTCGGGTCGATCGCCACCACCCTTGGGTCGAAACTCGCGTCGAGCGCCGCGCGCCCCTCGGCGTCGTTGAAGAAGATGGCGAAGGCGAGTCGCCGGCCGGTCGCGGTGTCGATATAGCCGGCGAGGCCGCGAGCATAGGACATCGTTCCGGTCTTCACCCGCGCCGAGCCCTTCACGCCCTTCCAGCTGATCGGTTTCAGGAGCGCATGGAGATCGGCGCCGCCGAGCAGCCCCGCTGCCTCCTCGAGCATCGCCACGATCTGCCGCGGGGTGGCGCGCGACTTCGACGACAGGCCGGAGTGGTTCTCGACCGTGAACCCCGTCCAGTCCTCGGCGGGCAGCCGCAGCTGCCACCACGCCGACAGCGCGGTCCCCGAATCCTCGAGCGAAAGGACCCGCCGCGTCAACGCATGGCTCGCGGCGAGGCCGATCAGTTCGGCCGACAGGTTGTTCGAGTAGCGGAGCACGCCGCTCGCAATCTCCGACAGCGGCAGGCTTTCATGGCGCGCTACCTCGCGCGCGCCAACCGGGACCACGCCCGGCGCGGGTTCGGGCAGGACGACGCCATCGGCCGCGGCGAGCGCCCGGAACACCTCCGCCGTGATCAGCGACGGATTGCCGACCGGCAGCCAGTCTTCGCCCTTGGCGGCGAGCGTCGGCGAGAGCAGCCAGCGATCCTCCGAGGGCGTACCGGCGCGAACGAAGGGACCCGCCGGGTCCTGCTCGGCGAAAGCGAGGCCGATGCCGGGGAGCGGCAGCACGAGGTTCTCGCTGATGGCGGCGGCCGCGGCCGAGGGGTCGGGACGATCCTTCGTCCAGTTCAATCTCACCCGGTTGAAATTCACCGAGAGCGCGCCGACGCCGGTGTTGTAGCCGGCGGCTTCCGGCTGCAGATCGTTGATCCGGGGCACCTCCACCAGCGCGCTGGCATCATAGAGGAACGAGCCGTCGACGCGCTTCACGCCGCTCGCGGCCAGGGCCCTGGCCATCGTCTGGAGGTCCTCGCTCGACAGGAACGGGTCGCCCCCGCCGTGCAGCGTGAGAGAGCCGGAGAGCACGCCGTCGCGGAGTTCGCCATCGGCATGGAGGGTGGTGAGGAAGCGATGGTCGCCGCCGAGGATCGCGAGCGACGCCGCGATGGCCGGGATCTTCGCCACCGATGCAGGAAGAAACGTCCGATCCGGGTTGTGCGAGGCGACCACGCGCTTGTTACCGAGATCGACCACCAGATAGCCGACGTCCTCCTCGGCAAAGCCGGCGTCCGTGATCAGCCGCGCATCGGTCGCGGTCGTATTGGCCTGCGGCGCGGGCGATTGCGCCTGCGAGGCGGCCGGATGCGCGGCCACCGCGAGGCTCAACAGAAAGGCCGCGACCAGGTTCTTCAAGGGCTGCGCCTCCGGCGGTCCATCGGGTCTGCGATCGGGTCGCTGCGCGGGCTGTAGTCCGGCCGCGCAAGCCGGCCAGAGGCCCCGCGCCGCATTCGACATCGCCGCGATTTCCGGCCGATTTGTGCCCGACGCTCGGTACTGTCCGGTGCCTGTACACCCGGAGGGCCGGCCTGGCCAGCAAATGCGCCCGGCGCACGGGATCGTGACGGGGCGGTCAGAGCCGATCGAGGGGGGAGATCGCACCGCCGGAGCCGGCGACAGGGCAGCCCCCGGGATCGCCGGTCCGTGGCAGGGAGGAACCTGCGGCGCCCGCAGGGAGGCAGCGAGGCAACGGGAACGGCGAGGGATTGGAAGGACGAGGCCGCAAACGCCAGAGTTGAGCTTGCCGGGAAGAGCTGGAATGGCTATATAGCGCCGTTCCCGCGCGGCCGTTGACGTCGCCTTCGTGCGACCGGGATTCCCGCGGGAGAACTGCCGATACCGCCCAGCAGCGCCGGACCGCCACACGCGGCCGCCTCGAATGGCAGGTGGTTTTCGGTACCCTTAACGCCAACCGGCGGCCGGCGCAGCCGTCGTCAAGGAGTACGATTTGTCACTCGCTCAACCCCAGAAAGAAGATTTTGCCGCCCTCCTCGCCGAGTCCTTCGGCACGGATTCCCTCATGGAAGGCGCGGTCATCAAGGGCACGGTCGTCGCCATCGAGAAGGACCTCGCGGTCATCGATGTCGGCCTCAAGACGGAAGGCCGCGTGCCCGTCAAGGAATTCAACGGCCCCGGCCGTGACCAGGACCTCAAGGTCGGCGACATCGTCGAGGTCTATCTCGAGCGCATCGAGAACGCCCTCGGCGAGGCCGTGCTGTCGCGCGAGAAGGCGCGGCGCGAGGAGAGCTGGGTCCGGCTCGAGGAGTCGTTCGCCAAGAACGAGAAGGTCACCGGCCAGATCTTCAACCAGGTCAAGGGCGGCTTCACCGTCGATCTCGACGGCGCGGTGGCCTTCCTGCCGCGGAGCCAGGTCGACATCCGCCCGGTGCGCGACGTCACCCCGCTCATGCATACGCCGCAGCCGTTCCAGATCCTCAAGATGGACAAGCGGCGCGGCAACATCGTCGTCTCCCGCCGCACCGTCCTCGAAGAGACCCGCGCCGAGCAGCGTTCGGAGCTGGTCCAGAGCCTCGAGGAAGGCCAGATCATCGAGGGTGTGGTCAAGAACATCACCGATTACGGCGCGTTCGTGGATCTGGGCGGCATCGACGGCCTGCTCCACGTCACCGACATCGCCTGGCGCCGCATCAACCACCCGACCGAGGTGCTGACGATCGGCCAGACCGTCAAGGTGCAGATCATCCGGGTCAACCACGAGACCCACCGCATCTCGCTCGGCATGAAGCAGCTCGAGGCCGACCCGTGGGAGGGCATCGAGGCCAAGTACCCGGTGGGGGTCAAGTTCAAGGGCCGCGTCACCAACATCACCGACTACGGCGCCTTCGTCGAGCTCGAGCCGGGCATCGAGGGGCTGATCCACGTCTCCGAGATGTCGTGGACCAAGAAGAACGTCCACCCCGGCAAGATCGTCTCCACGTCGCAGGAAGTGGAAGTGATGATCCTCGAGGTCGACCCGGTGAAGCGGCGCATCTCGCTTGGCCTCAAGCAGACGCTGGCCAATCCGTGGGAGAGCTTCGCGGCGACCCACCCGGTCGGCACCGAGGTCGAGGGCGAGGTCAAGAACAAGACCGAGTTCGGCCTGTTCATCGGCCTCGACGGCGATGTCGACGGCATGGTCCACCTCTCCGACCTCGACTGGAACCGTCCCGGCGAGCAGGCGATCGAGGACTATAACCGCGGCGACATGGTCAAGGCGCAGGTCCTGGACGTCGACGTCGAGAAGGAGCGCATCTCCCTCGGCATCAAGCAGGTCGGCGGCGATCCCTTCGCGGCTGCCGCCACGTCGGGCGAGATCCGCAAGGGCGCGGTGGTGACCTGCGAGGTGATCGAGGTCAAGGAAGGCGGCATCGACGTTCGCATCGCCGATACCGACCTGACCGCCTTCATCCGCCGGTCGGACCTTTCGCGCGACCGCTCGGAGCAGCGGCCGGAGCGCTTCGCCGCCGGCGAGAAGGTCGATGCAAGGGTGACCGCCTTCGACAAGAAGGCGCACAAGATCTCGGTGTCGATCAAGGCGCTCGAGATCGCCGAGGAGAAGGAAGCGGTTGCCCAGTACGGCTCGACCGACTCCGGCGCCTCGCTCGGCGACATCCTCGGCGCCGCGCTTCGCGCCCGCCAGGACTCGGGCGACAAGGAAGAGAAGGAAGACGAGGACGACAAGTAGGCCGTCCCGCCTTTTCAGGTGCGATCGGGGCCCGCGGCGGAAACGCCGCGGGCCCTTCTTCTTGTCGACGTCGCCGCAGTCGGCCGCCGCCCGGCGGGGCAGCTATACCGGCGGGAAGACGAAGTTGATGAAAGCGCGGGCGTCGAACCGCGAATCGAGCATGCCGTAGGTCGAGCGCCAGGGCTTGTTCATCCGGGTCTCGAAGAAGGCGTCGGCGATCACCGCGGGAAAATGGCGCCTTAGTGCCGAAGCCGCCACGGTCATGGCGAGTTGCTCGGTGAGGATGCGGGCCGCCCCCTCATCGGCGAGCGCCACGGCCGCCGCGGCGCGGATGACGTTGAGCGTCGATTTCGCCGCGCCCCCCAGCGAATCCTCGATATTGGCGAGCACCGCCTCGAGCGGCTCGGACGACTTCCGGAGCACGCGCATGACGTCGAGCGCCATGATGTTGCCGGCGCCCTCCCAGATCGCGTTGACTGGCACCTCGCGGTAAATGCGCGGCAGGCGGCTCTCCTCGACATAGCCGTTGCCGCCGAGGCACTCCATCGCCTCCGCCACGAGCGTCGGCGCGAGCTTGCACACCCAGTATTTGACCGCCGGCGTCATCAGCCGGGCGAAGGCGGCCTCCGCCGGGTCGCCTTCGGCGCGGTCATAGGCCTCGGCAAGGCGGAAGGACAGCGCGGTGGCCGCGAGCGAATCGAGCGCCATGTCGGCGAGAACCCGGGTCATCAGCGGCTGTTCGATCAGGAGCTCGCCGAAGGCGCGCCGGTGGCGGGTATGGTGGACCGCCTCGGCGAGCGCCACCCGCATCAGGCCGGCGGAGGCGACCGCGCAATCGAGCCGGGTCAGCGTCACCATGTCGATGATGGTCGGGATGCCGCGACCGAGTTCGCCGACGAGGAAACCCGTGGCGCCGTGGAATTCGGCCTCGGCGGTGGCGTTGGAGCGGTTGCCGAGCTTGTCCTTCAGCCGGAGGTAGTGGATCGCGTTCCGCTTGCCGTCGGGCAGGAAGCGCGGCACCAGGAAGCAGGTCAGCCCCTCGCGGGCGCGGGCGAGCACCAGGAAGGCGTCGCTCATCGGCGCCGACAGGAACCACTTGTGCCCGGTCAGGCGGAACGTGCCGTCCTTGCCGTCCTCGGCGCGGGTGGTGTTGGCCTCGACGTCGCTTCCGCCCTGCTTCTCCGTCATTCCCATGCCGACGGTGACGCCCTTCTTCTCCGGGAAGGGGCGGTTGGACGAATCGTACTGGCGCGACCGGATCTTGGGCAGCCAGACATTGGCCAGGTCCGGCGCATGGGCGAGCGCCGCCACCGCGGCGCTGGTCATGGTCATCGGGCAGACATGGCCGCACTCGGCCTGGGCCGTCATGTAGAGGGTGGCGGCGCGGGCGACGCTCCGCACGCTCGCCTCCGGCCCGACCGCGTCCCAGATCGAGGCATGGAGACCGGCGGCCACGCTCCGCCGCATCAGCGCCTGGTAGGCCGGGTGGAACTCGACGAGGTCGATCCGGACGCCGGCCGCGTCGTGGGTACGGAGCTGCGGCAGCGAGACATTGGCGATCCGGCCGAGCTCGAACGACTCCCGCGACCCGACCGCCTCGCCATGAGCGGACAGACGGTCGACCACCGCCCGCGGCAGGCCTTCGACCACAGAACCCAGGCCGGGATCGCTGAGGAAAAGGTTCACCCCGGCGAACGGCGGCGGCTGGTTGAACACCTCGTGCGTGTCGTCGGCAGCGCTCAATCCGATCTCCCGCCCCCGTGACCCTAAGCCACGAAACCTGTTTCTAACTGAAACGTGTGCAACGACCAAGCTTGCCCACTCGGCCGACTCTCCTTATACGAACGGCTTTAATGAATGCGACCCCGCTCCCGCCGCCGCTCGTCTATCCGCACCGGCACCTGTTGGGCATAGAGGGCATGACGGCCGAGGAGGCGACGGGCCTCATCGGCCTCGCCGAACAGGCCATCGAAGTCAGCCGGCAGATCGAGAAGAAGAAGTCCGTGCTGCGCGGCCGGACGCAGATCAACCTGTTCTTCGAATCCTCGACCCGCACCCAGTCCTCCTTCGAGCTTGCCGGGAAGCGGCTCGGCGCCGACGTGATGAACATGGCGGTGGGCAACTCGGCGGTGAAGAAGGGCGAGACGGTCATCGACACGGCGATGACGCTCAACGCGATGCGCCCCGACATCCTGGTCGTCCGCCATCATGCGGCGGGCGCCGTCGAGCTCCTTGCCCAGAAAGTGGGCTGTTCGGTGATCAATGCCGGCGACGGCACGCACGAGCACCCGACCCAGGCGCTCCTCGACGCGCTCACCATCCGCCGTCACAAGGGCAGGATCGAGGGCCTGACGGTGGCGATCTGCGGCGACATCGCCCACAGCCGGGTGGCGCGCTCCAACATCCTCCTCCTCAACATCCTCGGCGCGCGGGTGCGGGTGGTCGGGCCGTCGACGCTGCTGCCGACCGGGATCGAGCGGATGGGGGTCGACGTCTTCACCGACATGCGCTCCGGGCTCCGCGACGCCGACATCGTGATGATGCTCCGCCTCCAGCGCGAGCGGATGGAGGGGAGCTTCGTGCCCTCGGTCCGCGAATATTTCCACTTCTTCGGCCTCGACCGGGAGAAGCTGGGCTACGCGAAACCGGACGCGCTGGTCATGCATCCCGGCCCGATGAACCGCGGGGTGGAGATCGACTCGGCCGTCGCCGACGGCCCGCAGAGCCTGATCGGCGAGCAGGTCGAGATGGGCGTCGCGGTCCGCATCGCCGTGCTCGAGGCGCTGGCCGCGCACCTGCCCAATGCGTGACACCGGCTCGAGCGAAATGCGGAAAGGCCCGGAGCCCCCTCACCCTGTCCCTCTCCCCGCCGGGGAGAGGGACAGGGTGAGGGGGGATAGGCGGAGGAGCCTCGCACGAAGACTGCGTAGAGACTCAACCGACGCTGAGAGAAAGCTCTGGGCTCAGCTTCGTGACCGACAGCTGGACGGCCTGAAGTTCAAGCGCCAGGTTCCGATAGGCCGGTTTGTTGCCGACTTCGCCTGCATGGAGCATCATCTGATTGTCGAGGTGGATGGCGGACAGCACAACTTCGACGCCAACATCAAGCGCGATACCGAGCGCACGGCGCTTCTCGAAGCGATGGGTTACGTGTTGTTGCGCTTCGAGAATCTCGAAGTGCTTCGGAACATGAATGGGGTGCTTACCGATATCCTCCATCAGTTGCATCGCCTGGACGTAGCCAACGACATCGGCTTGGAGCCCCCTCACCCTGTCCCTCTCCCCGCCGGGGAGAGGGACAGGGTGTTGAGGTGGGAGCAAATTCC
>JALHRF010000215.1 GCA_022841545.1 Bauldia sp.
TTGCTGCCGCCCCCCAGCGCAACGAAGTCCGCGAGGACGATGGCGGTGAGCGGCGGGGCCGAAGGTCGCGTCGCGGCCGTGGGCGCGGCGAGGGACCGCGCCACGAAGCCGGCGCACCGCGGGCCGAACCGCAACGTCAGGAGCCGCGCGAGCGCACGCCTGCGGCGACAGCGCCGCAGCCGGTCCGCGAACCGCGGCCGGCGCGCCGCGAGCCCGAACCGGCCATGGCTGAGGATACTGGGGGCGATCACCGGCCGTTCGGCCGCGACGGCCACGTCCCGCAGTTCCTGCTCCGCCCCGTCCGGACCACCTGACCGACCCGGTCAGGCGCGGGGCTGCGTCTTTCTGCCTCTCCCCGATGCCCGTTTCTTCGCTGGTCCGGCGGTCGTCTGCGCACGTTCGGCGACACCGATCGCGGCGAGCGCCCATTCCCGGAACTCCTCAGGTTCATCGTAAAGGCGCTCGGGCAACCGCCAGTAGGACATCGTCACCGACTTGCCGCGCGCCTCGTAGCGGAACGGCGCGCAACCCTCGTCCTCGAATGCGCCGCGGGTCCTGTCGTCGGCCTTGAGGTAGAGGACCTCATCCGCGACCAATGCGAACATCACCGCGTCGCGGTAGATGCCGAGACCGCCGAACATGCGCCGGAAACGGACGCCGACAAGCGGCGCGAACAGGTCCTCGAGGAAGCCCTGGAATTCCGACGCCAAGACCGACCTCAGCCCGCCGGCATCTCCGCCGGCTTGAGCATCACCGACTCGCCGCAGCCGCAGGACGAAACCTCGTTCGGGTTCTGGAACACGAAACCGGAGCGGAGCTTGGTGGTCTCGTAGTCCATGACGCTGCCGAGCAGGAACATCACCGCCTTGGGGTCGATATAGACGTTGACGCCGTGCCCGCTGATCACGTCATCGGCAGGGTTGGCCGCCTCGACCGGTTCGAGCGAGTACTCCATCCCGGCGCATCCGCCCTTCTTGATCCCGACGCGGAGGCCGGCCATCGGCTTCTCGGAATTCTCGATCAGGTAACGGACACGGCCGGCGGCAGCCTCGGTGAGCTGCATCACGGACGGGCGGGGGCGAATGCTGGCCATGGTCTTATCCTCTCACGCCGGTTCAAGGCCGGCGGACACCGCTAAAGTGGGCCCTTCTGCCTGCAATGACAAGCACCTGGCGTCGGGGATCACGCGCGGCTCGCACGGCGCCGGGTCGCCCGGTCAAACGACCAGTCTTGCAGCCTCGTGGCGCCGTTCGGCTCAAGCAATGACGATAAAATCCTTGTTGGTGAGCTTCAGGCCGTCGTCGAGGACCGCGAACTTGACCGCGGCTACGCCGCCCTTGCCGTCTTCATCATAGAGTACCGCCCCGGACTTCTTGTCGTAGAGAATGTGGTCGTTCTTGTCCTTGGCCTTCTTGCCGATGACGAACGACTTGGATGAAAGCGTGCCGGTTTTGCCGAGCGCGGTGAAGATGCTCTGGTCGAGCCACATCGTATCGTCCTTGACCGAGAATCCCTTGATCCTGTCCACATTGGTCTGCGCGTTGAGGGCTGTGTCGAACACGAACGCGTCCTTGCCTTTGCCTCCGTTCAACTCATCATTCCCGAGACCGCCATAGAGGTGGTCCGCCGCATTCCCGCCAGTCAGGCTATCGTCGCCCGCCTCGCCGAAGACCTTGCCTGACTTGCCGCCCTTGCCGTTGAACTCATCGTTACCGGAGCCGAGGAAGACATCGCCCTTGATCTCGCCCTTGTTGATGACCGTATCGGCCTCATCCACTGCATCGCAGTCGATATTGCCGACCACTTTGCCGAGATTCGTCAGGCGAATCGACCCATTGGTATAAAGGAACGACGCTGAAGTGAAGATGGCTGCGGTCGGCCCCTCGATGGTCCCGCCAGCCTCATTGTTTATGATCGTCGGGCCCGCCCCAGCGCCGACATAGATGCCTCGGCCATCGGAGTCGATCAGCCCGGAATTGGTGATGGAACCGCCATCTCCAAATGTCAGCACCTCCACTCCGGCGGATTTTCCAAAGATCGTGCCGCTATTCGTCAATGCGATGTCGGCCGAGAATACGCTGAATAGGACGCCAAACTGGGAATCGCTCGGGACGATACCCTTGTTGTCGATCGTGGCGCCAAGTCCATTTGCCGCGATCCCGGCGAGAACCCCCGTAATCTTCCCCGTGGCGGAATTGGTGATCGCGCTGTTCTCTCCGCGAATGTAGACGCCGTGTCCGCCTTCATGGGTCGACAGCAATGTGCCGTGGTTCACCAGGCCGACATTATTCACATTGAACTGCGGTGCGGAGAAAGCGTCGGAGATGCTCGACGAAACCATGACGCCGGCGTTGATCGTCCATTTCTCGTTGGAACTCGCTACAATCCCTTGGGTACTGTTGGTGCTCTGCGTTGGCATGGTTCAGCCCTGTTGTTGTGACCGCAGCGCCCGTCCCTGGTCCATGCCTTCACGGCAAGCCCATGACGGCCGACTTCGCGGCAAGCGCAAAATCCCATCGTGCCGCCGCAATCTAAGACATGCGCCTTCGTCCCGCCAGCCGGTTGTACCTGCCGATCGCATATAGCGACGATCAATCCTGGCGCACCCGCCAAAAACGAACGGAGTGAAGCCCGGTCCCCCACCTCGCTGCAAGGATACGCCAGCGCCGGGTTTCAATACCAGTCGAGGGCCACCCGGGCTTCGTCCGACATGCGGTCCGGCGTCCACGGCGGGTCGAACACCATGGTGACGTTGACGTTGCCGACGCCCGGCACGAGGCTCACGGCGTTCTCGACCCAGCCCGGCATCTCGCCGGCCACCGGGCAACCCGGCGCGGTCAAGGTCATGTCGATGTCGATGTTGCGGTCGTCGTCGATGTCGACGCGGTAGATCAGGCCGAGCTCGTAGATGTCGGCGGGAATCTCGGGATCGTAGACCGACTTCAGGGCCGCGACGATGTCGGCGGTCATCCGCTCCAGCTCTTCCGGCGGGATCGCCGAGCCGGTCGCATGCGGCGCGACGGCGGCACCCTTCGACTCGGGTTCCGGAATTGCGGGAGCCGAAGGCGGCGCCGTTTCGGTCTCGGGGGTCATGGTATTCGGGTGATCGTCCATGGCTGCCTCAGGCGAAGAACCGCCTTGCCTTCTCCAGTGCCTCGGCGAGGCGGTCGACCTCGTCGCGGGTGTTGTACATGCCAAAGGAGGCGCGGCAGGTCGCCGTCGTCCCGAAGCGGGCGAGAAGCGGCTGCGCGCAATGGGTTCCGGCGCGCACCGCGACGCCCTCGCGGTCGATGATGGTCGAGATGTCGTGCGGGTGGGCGCCCTCGAGGTTGAAGGAGACGATCGCCCCCTTGCCCTTCGCCGTGCCGTAGATGCGGAGGCTGTTGATCCCGGCGAGCCGCTCCGCCGCGTAGTCGCCGAGCATCGCCTCGTGCGCCGCGATCCGGTCGCGCCCGATGCCTTCCATGTAGGAGAGCGCCGCACCGAGCCCGATCGCCTCGACAATCGGGGGCGTGCCGGCCTCGAAGCGATGCGGCGGCTCAGCGTAGGTGACCCTGTCCACCGTCACGTCCCGGATCATCTCGCCGCCGCCGAGAAAGGGCGGCATCGTCCCGAGCAATTCCCGTTTGCCGTAGAGCACGCCGATCCCGGTCGGGCCGTAGGTCTTGTGGCCGGTGAAGCAATAGAAGTCGCAGTCGAGGTCGCGGACGTCGACCGGGAGGTGCACGGCCCCCTGGCTGCCGTCGATCAGCACCGGAATGCCGCGGGCATGCGCGATCCGCACGACCTCCTTCACCGGCACCACCGTCCCCAGCACGTTGGACATCTGGGTGATGGCGACGATCCGCGTCCGGTCGGTCAGCAGCTTCTCGAATTCGTCGATCAGGAAGGTGCCGTCATCGGCGACCGGCGCCCACTTGATCACCGCGCCCTTCCGTTCACGATGGTAGTTCCACGGCACGATGTTGGAATGGTGCTCCATGATCGAGAGCACGATCTCGTCGCCCTCGCGGAAGTCCATGCCGTAGCTCGCCGCGACGAGGTTGATCGCCTCGGTGGCGTTCTTGGTGAAGATGATCTCCTCGATACGCCCGGCATTGAGGAAGCGGCGGACCGTCTCGCGCGCCTCCTCGTATTTCTCGGTGGCGGCGTTGGAGAGAAAATGCAGTCCGCGATGCACGTTGGCGTATTCGTCGGTATAGGCGTTGGTGATCGTGTCGATCACCGCCCTGGGCTTCTGCGCCGAGGCGCCGTTGTCGAGATAAACGAGCGGCTTGCCGTAGACGGTCCGGGCCAGAATCGGAAAATCGCGGCGGATCGCCTCGACGTCGTAGGGTGCGGCGAACGTCGCTGGCGCGTTCATGCGCCCGTTCCCCGCCGCGCGAGCCACGCCGACACCACGCCCTTCAGCGCTCCCGCGATCGCGTCCTCGTCGATCGCATCCACTGCCTCGTCAAGGAATGCCTCGATCAGCAGGCGCTCGGCCTCCGCCCGCGGTATGCCGCGTGACATCAGGTAGAAGAGCTGGGCATCGTCAAGCTGGCCTGCGGTCGCGCCATGGCCGCACTGCACGTCGTCGGCGAAAATCTCGAGTTCCGGCTTCGAGGCGAATTCCGCCGCGTCGGAAAGGAGGAGCGCCTTGGCCATCATGCGGGCGTCGGTCTTCTGCGCCACCGGCGCCACCACGATCTTGCCCTGGAAGGCACCCGTCGCCCGGCCGTCGATCGCCGACTTGAAAAGTTCCCGGCTCGACCCGTGCGGCTCCGCATGGTTGAGGACGAGCGTGGAATCGCTGTGCTCGGCGCCCGACAGCATGGTCGCGGCTGAAAAGGCGACGCGTCCGCGTTCCCCGGCGAGCGTGGCGAACGCCTGCCAGCGGGCGAGCGCCGCGCCCGAATTGACGGCGAGGTGGTCCAGGGTGGCGCGCTCCCCGAGCCGGGTCACGAAACTCGCCAGATGCTGCGCCGCCTCGCTCTCGGTCTGGAGGCGTATCCACTTCACCGCCGCGCCGTCGCCGACTCGGAGTTCGGTCAGCGCATTGACATGGTAGGCGACTCCCGCCGGCCCGCGATGGCTTTCAAGGAAACGCACCGTAGCCCCCTCGCCCACCTCGACCACGTCGCGGGTGAAGACCGACACCGGCCCGTCGCCGGCGGTCAGGTGGACGATCTCGATCGCCCGCGCCGGCCGCGCTCCTGCGGCGACGGTGACCACCGCGCCGCCCTGCATCAGCGCGGTGTTGAGCGCCATCACCGTGTCGTCGCCGTCGTCGAAGAGCCGTCCGACCCGCTCGGCCGATGTCGCGAGCACGTGGGCGAGCGACTCGACGCTCACCCCGTCGACGCCGGAGAGGTCCGACAGCGACGGCTCGAAAACGCCATTGGCTATGACGATCTGCGCGCGGTCGCACGCGCCGAGCGCATCCGCCTCCGCCACGGCCGCCAAACGCTCCGCCGGCGCGACGCCTGCGAGCGGCGGTACCGTCCGCATCAGGGTGCGGAGATCGGTGTACTTCCAGGCTTCGACCCGACGGTGCGGCAGGCCGAACCGCTCGAACAGCGAGAAGGCGGCATTCCGCCTTGCCCGCACCGCATCGCCGCCGGGAAGGCTCGCGCGGTTCCCCGCATAGAGCGCGGCGATCGATTCCTCGGCCTTGGTGCGAAGCGTGCGCGGTTCCGCTGTCATCGTATCACTCACGCCGCCGCCGCCGTGAACTGGGCGTAGCCCTTCTTCTCGAGCTCCAGCGCCAGCTCCTTGCCGCCGGAGCGGACGATCTTGCCGGCAGACAGAACGTGGACGAAGTCGGGCACGATGTAATCGAGGAGCCGCTGGTAGTGGGTGATCACCAGCATGCCCCTCTCCTCGGACCGCAACGCATTGACGCCGTCGGCGACGACGCGGAGCGCGTCGATGTCGAGGCCGGAATCGGTCTCGTCGAGTACGCAAAGCGATGGCTCGAGGAGCGCCATCTGCAGGATCTCGTTCCGCTTCTTCTCGCCGCCGGAGAAGCCGACGTTGAGCGGACGGCGGAGCATTTCCTGAGTCACCTGAAGCTTCTCGGAGACTTCCCGCACTTTCCGGATGAAGTCGGGCGTCGACAGTTCGGCGAGGCCGCGGGCCTTCCGCTGGGCGTTGAGCGCGGTCTTCAGAAACGTCATCGTCGCGACGCCGGGGATCTCGACCGGGTACTGGAAGGCGAGGAAAACGCCCGCCGCGGCGCGGGCGTCCGGCGCCAGGTCGAGCAGGTCCTTGCCGTGGAAGGTGATCGACCCCTCCGTCACGTCATAACCGTCCCGGCCGGCGAGGACATAGGCGAGCGTCGACTTGCCGGAGCCGTTCGGCCCCATGATCGCGTGCACCTCGCCCGCATTGATGGTGAGGTCCAGGCCGCGCAGGATCTCGCGCTCGCCGACCGTCACATGCAGATTCCTGATTTGAAGCAGTGGCATTCCAGACTCGTCCTTCTCATCCATCTCCGTCGCCAACCCTCCCCTTGAGGGAGGGTCGAAATCGCGGAACGCGATTTCGGGGAGGGGTGAAATCCAACCCCTCCCGGGCGCGGCTTGCTTCGCTTGCCGCGTCCGACCTCCCCTCAAGGGGGAGGTTGGCCGTCGTGTTCCTATCGCCTCAACTCACTCACCATCCCAATAGTCGATCGAATCTTCCGGCCGCCCGACGAACCGCACGCCGCCCTTGCCCGTCGCCCAGTCGTAGCGCGAGGTGACCGCGAACTTGCCGCTGTCGGGGTATTCGACCACCTCGGTGTTACCCGGCGACGCCGATATGCCGAGATACCGGAGCGGCACCGAGCCGGTGTTGATGATCTGGTGCGCGGTCTCCGGTCCGCCGGTCGGCGCGGCGCAGACATCGCCGGCCTTGACCGGATATCGCTCCCCGCCGAAACGGTAGGTCCCCTCGCCTTCGAGGATCAGGAACAGCTCGTGCGTCTGGTGATGGGCATGAAACGGAAACGCTGTCTTGCCCGGCGGCACCACATGCAGCATCGCGCCGATCCCGGCCGAGCCGATCGACCGGCCGAAGCTGCCGATCTTCGCCTCGAACTTGTCGCCGTGGCCGTTGTCGCGGAGCGGCACGTCGGCAAGGTTGATCACGGGCTTCATCGTCTCTGACATGGCGCGTCCCTACCTCACCACCTTGATATCGAAGTCCGCATCGAGCTTCGCCCATGCCCGGTCCGTGGTCAGTGCGACCGCATCGCGCTGCACCGCCAGTGCGAGGCAGGCGCGATCGCCGAGCGACAGACCATGGGCCCGCGTCGATGCCCGAAGGTCGGCGGACGTCGCGGCAAGCTCTGCATCGAAGTCGACCACTGTCATGTTCAGGAGGCCGAACGATGCGTCGATTGAAGCCCGGTCGAATCCCCGGTCGAAAAGCCGAGACTGCGCCTCTGCTACGTTCACCGCCGAAATCAGGGCCGCGTCCCGAAGTTCGAGCACGGATTCATGACCGGGCTCCTCAAGAATGGCGGCAAGGACGACCGATGCGTCGAGGACGACCTCAGTCATTGTCCCTCTCCGCCTCGCGTCGACGTTCGGCGATCAGTTCGTCCGCCAGCGACACACCATCGGGCACGAATTTCCGAGCGATGTCGTGCGCCCTCTTGAGCGCCGCCCGGCGCGAAAGAAGCTCAACGCCGTCCTTGGTTGCCCTGGCGTAGACGGGCTCGTCACCAGCGATTCCAGCAACCTTGAGCAGTTCACTGGGCACCTGCAAACGGGCAAGTGCATCCGTCCTGATCCAGGCGACGTGTTCGCTCTTGCTGGCCTGCCGATCCTGCTCCCCCCCGTTCGACGCATCGCCCCGGCGCGTATGCAAGCCGCTTTCGATCAGCACGTTCCGCGCATGCTGATACCGAATGCCCAGGTAACGGGCGATATCCGCGGTGCTGGCGCCTTCCCGCGCAAGCGCACGAATCTTCTCGGACTTGGTCGGCAGACCCTCCGTGATGGTATCGAAATCGACTGCAACTGACCGCATGGCGTCACCTATCTATCAACGTTGATAGATATAGATGATACTATCAGGACGAAGGCGCAGCAAGCCGCATGCCGTCATCCCACGCTCCCCTCGAGGCTGACGCCGATCAGCTTCTGCGCCTCGACCGCGAACTCCATCGGCAGGTGCTGGATCACGTCCTTGACGAAGCCGCTGACGATCAGCGCCACCGCCTCCTCGTCCGAGAGCCCGCGGCTCTTGGCGTAGAAGAGCTGGTCGTCCGAGATCTTCGAGGTGGTCGCCTCGTGCTCGAAGTTCACGCTGGCGTTCTTCGCCTCGATATAAGGGATCGTGTGGGCGCCGCACTTGTTGCCGATGAGGAGCGAGTCGCAGTTCGTATAGTTCCGCGCGCCCGTCGCCTTGCGGTGGCTGGTGACAAGGCCGCGATAGGTGTTCTGGGAATGCCCGGCGGCGATTCCCTTCGAGATGATCCGGCTCTTCGTGTTCTTGCCGAGGTGGGTCATCTTGGTGCCTGAGTCCACCTGCTGGTAGCCGTTCGAGACCGCGATCGAATAGAACTCGCCGCTCGAATCGTCGCCCCGGAGGATGACGCTGGGGTACTTCCAGGTGATCGCCGAACCGGTTTCAACCTGGGTCCACGAGATTTTCGACCGGTCGCCGCGGCAGTCGCCACGCTTGGTCACGAAATTGTACACGCCGCCCTTCCCCTCGGCATTGCCGGGGTACCAGTTCTGGACGGTCGAGTATTTGATCTCGGCATCGTCCAGCGCGACCAACTCGACCACCGCCGCATGGAGCTGGTTCTCGTCGCGCATCGGCGCGGTGCAGCCTTCGAGATAGGACACGTAGGCGC
>JALHRF010000216.1 GCA_022841545.1 Bauldia sp.
GCCGCCGCTCGAGCGCGGCCCGCGCCGGCTGAACGGCGCCCCGACCCGCCGCGGGCGTCGGCCGCCTGCGGCGGAAAGACCCACCACCGATCCTCGCGACGGGGTGCATCGCGGTTGGCCGGTGGAGCTCCGCTGCACACCCGTGAGAGGTGTGGGCGGGGCCCGGTGTTCGCTTCTCTCGGAAGGCGTCGCCCCGAGGGCGCGCGGATCCCCGGGGGCGCGCAGGCAGACGCTCGGACGCGGAACGGGTGAGACGCGATACTGGCGGGGATCCGCCGGAGTAGCTCAGCTGGTAGAGCAGCCGCCTTGTAAGCGGCAGGTCAGGGGTTCGAGTCCCCTCTCCGGCTCTCGCGTTCCTCCTGCAAGAAGCCTCTTTTCCACCCGCTCAGGCGGCTATTCGGACGGACGCACAAAAGCGTCTGAATGCGTCTCATGTTGGGCTGGATGCTGCACAGACGTTGCGGGAGACGTTGCGGGAGATTCAGCCCACCGGTTCCTAGCCGGCCCCGCCCGTCCCTCGGCGTGCGCAGACGACGCCGCGTTCAGACCTCCGCCTTTGCAAGGCGGAGGTCGTCGGTTCGATCCCGTCATCCTCCACTGGTTCGCAAGCCCGAGATCATTGCCAGGCAGCGGTGTCCGGGCGTGGTGCGCGCTACGGACCTCAGGTGACACGAGGCGCCAGGAGGCGCCTCGAAACGCCACGATTGGTCACGTATTGGTCACGCCCGAGGCCCCTAGAGCCCGGGTGATCTTCCGGGCGACTGCCGCCTTGCTAGCCAGCCGGGAGCGCCGCCGGCCTTCGCAGCGCGGCTCCGCTCGGGCCCGCGGCCCACCGTGCCGCCGCGGCCTTCGGGATCGCGCATCTGCGACTCCGGCCCTAGAACGACACGACCCGGGGTGCCAGCCCCGGGTCGGGTTCCAACGAGAGAGCAACCTGTGCCTCGAGGCTACTCCCGCCGTCGGCCGTGCTCCAGCGCGCCGGTCGTCCATGACGTGAGCGTTACGTGACCGACCTCGGCTACACCGCCGAGGTCGAGGTCCTCGCCAACGAGCGCTTTGCCGCGGTTGGCGGCGCGCTCCTGGCTGCACTCGCTGAGTCGGGTCTCAGCGCCCGCCGGGCCGCCAACGTGCTGAGCTGGTTCGTCGTTGCCCAGCTTGCCCTCGGACCCTGGCGCTCGCGCGGTGAGGTACGCCCGGCCGCGCTCGCTGCGCGCATGGGCGTCTCCCGGTGGACGGAGTGGCGCGCCCGGCGTGACGCCGTAACAGCGGGCGTCATCCGCGAATGGACGCTTCCCGATCCCGAGGCGCGCGGCTACGGCCGCGGTGCCGTACGCGTCGTGGAGCTCGCCTATGTGCGCACTCGTGCCGTCACCCAGAAGGTGTTGGCCATGAAGGACGAGCGCGCGAGCCGGGCCGAGCGGCGTCGCGCCGACCGCGCGCGGATCAAGGTCGCGGCTCAGGCCGACCGTGTTGCGAGCCCCGCCCCGACGATCTCCTCCGCGAGGCGCGGCGACGAGGTCGTGGCGGCTCCCCTGAGGCAGGGAGACCTGACCGGGCCGGCCGCCGCGCAGCTCTGGTCGATGCTGCAGCGGGTCGAGGCACGCTCAGGACGCGCCGGCCCGGACCCGCCGCCGTCGGCCGGGTAGAGCGCCGCAACCCCCGAAGGATTTCCCGAGGGCACCGCCGACACGGGCGGCAGATGTCGTGCCCGTAAACCGCCCGAATTGACTCGTTTCGAGGTTGCTCCTGCCGCGGCCGGCCGGTCGCGTCGTGAGAATCCCTCAAGAGCGGCCGGCCGGTCCTCCCTTATCGGGAGTCGTCTTGCAACAGTCGCACCGCCGAAGTCCTGAGCGGTGCGCGTGCACTCCCGATGGCCCGTGAGATCCCGCCCGTCATCTCGCGCCCGGTCCGTCCTAGAAGCTCCTTTGGAGCCGAAGGAGAGAGGCCGACCCCTCCACCATCACTAGCGTCGCCAAGGACTACGGCACGACCTTCAGCGCGATGAGGGAGGAGGCGGGCCTCCCGAGATGGGAGGCGTGGGCCCGACGACGACCCAGGTGAAGCGGCTACCCGAGGTGCGTGTGCGCCTGCGAGGGGTGGATAGCGTCACCCCGCCACCCCTCTCCTAGAAGGGGATGTCGTCCTCGAGCAGGGCCGGGCCGGCGGTCGTAGCGGTCGCGGATGGCGGCGTCGACGCATCGGCCGGAGCTCCAGGCCGCCGAACATCGTCCACGCTGCCGAGCTTCTCGTCAAGATACGAGAGGAGGGTGCGGCCGATGTTGATGACGAGGCGAGCCTCCTCGACGCCCAGCAGATCAGTGTTCGGGTGAGCAACGCTCGCTCGATTGCGGACCGGGTTGAGAGCGTCAAGGATGCTGCCCGACGCGTTTAGGACCTTCTGGATGTCCTGTTCGCGCGTCCCGAGATCCTGAAGGCGGGGATGCTCTCGCCGCAGCTTCTTGAGGAGCGCGACAGTTGTGTCGTCGTCGGTGAACTCGATGCCCTCCGCTTGGCAGAGGTGGCGAAGGTGCCCGTGCAAGGCGGTGTGCACGCGATCGACGCAGCTCGTGGGCCCGCCCGCCGCGAGGAGCGTTTCCACATCGTCAATGGCGCGCCGGACGACCTCGCTGGTGGCAAGAGACACCGGCGCCTGGACCATCGGGCCACGCTCAAGCCGTGAAGCGATCTCGGTGAAGTGCGCTGCGAGCTCCGGAGTGCGCCGAGGCTCAGAGTCCGGCGGGTATTTCTCGAGGATCCCACGGATGATCTTCGCCTGGTCTCGTGGGGACCGGGTGGCGAGGATCTCGATGAAGCGGGACCGCGTCGTTCCCTCGAAGTGGAATGGGTCGATGTCTAGCTCGCAGTAGTCGACGTAGAAGTCGGCGTGCGACCCATACGAGAAGTCGGCCAGGTAGCCACCGTGAACGCCGATGTAGCGGTTCACGAGCCGCATGATCTCGAACCGAGCCAGGCCATCCGACGAAGTGTCCGTGCCCATCACCTCCTTGTAGCAGGAGGCCCGGCCACCGGGGACCGCTCGCCTGCAGACCTCGTGGAGCAGGCAAGGATGGCAAGGGCAGCTCGCCCATGCGGGCTGGCGCTGCTCTCGCGGCCTGCATCTACAGCGCAGCGTGTGTTCGTTGCGCGCTCGGTGGCACAGCGGCTCCCTCTTTCCGGGCGCCCTCTCGGACTTCCGGGACTCGCCTCTGAATGGGAGCCCCCGCCAGGGGCTCTCGTCGTTCCGGGGCCAGCGCCTGGCCGGGTCCCGACCGCAACCGGAAGCATCCGGCATTAAGCTGCAGGCGTGAACCGTTCCAGAGGAGGATTGGCCATTTGCGTGTGGCTTGTCGCCCTTTGGCTTGCCGCGCTTGTGGTGCCCGCGGTGGGATCAGATGCCGCTGCCCAGGGGTGGAACGCCCCGCGAGCTTTCTGCGACCCCTGCGGGCGAGACGTCAACAGTCCTCCCGTCCTTGCCGTCAACGATTCGGGCCAGGCTGTCGTCGCGTGGGGGCGCGACGAACTTCTCGTCGCCGAGCGTCGCGGGAGTGCGCGCTTCTCGCCGGCGGTTTCGATGAGTCGCGGGAAGCGGATCGGCGGCCGCGTGCGGGTCGCCATCGGCGCGGACGGGACCCGGGCCGTCGCGTGGCGTGAAGGGCAGAACGCCGCTGACCTCGTCGTGCGCGTTCGGCCTCCCAGTGGCAGATGGACTCCGGCGAAGCGCTTCGAGGGCTCCTCCTTTGATGTCGCCGTCAGCCGCGACGGCACGACGTACCTCGTGACCAACCCAGGGGCGGTCCTCGTCCGCGAGCTGCGAGCGCGAGGACGGTGGACAGCACCCGTGCAGATCTCAGCGCCGGAGGCGCCGATGCCCCTCGGGGGGGCGGTGACCCTAGAACTGGTCATCCGCATCGGTGGCGGGGGACATGTGCTCGTCGCGTGGACCGTCCAGGAGGGCTTTCCCCGCGCAACCTATCCACGCTTTGGCAGCGCCTACCGTGCCCCCCGAGGGTCCTGGCAGCCGGCGGAGGTCGCGGTCGCTGATCCGGATCCGCTGACGGACCACGAACCGGCGATCGCGCTCGACCGCGCCGGCAACGCCCTGCTGACATGGCGTGGAGCGGATGGGCGACTGCGAAGCGTCCACCGCCGCGCGCTCGACGGCTGGCAAGCCCGCCAGGACGTCGCTGCCGTCAAGCGGGATGTCCTCTCGGCGCCCGCAGATGTCGAGCTCGACGCGGCGGGGAACGCCGTGGTCTCCTTCGTCGGTCCTCAGGGTCCGGGGGGATCGGTGAACGTCGCTCGCAGGAGCGCGACCTCCGGCGTGTGGAGCGCTCCGCGCAGGGTGTCGAGCGACAGGTGGGGACCGCTGGACCTTGCGATCGCCGTCGGCGGGGACGGAACCGGCCAGGTCGTCTGGCAGCAGCGGCGGGGGGTCCGGGGGCAGGGGATCGGCACCCTGTCCGCTCCGGTGTCGTCGACCAGCGGCACGATCGGCCGGGCCGGCCTGATCGTCCCCGCCATCCTGACGCGCCGCACCGTCGGCGCAGTCCGAGCCGCAGCCAGCCGGGCGGGGGTGGTCACCGTCGTGTGGCAACAACCGTCCCTGCGGGCGAATCCGACACCCGCTCGGGCCGAGGTCGCGTACCTGACCGCACGCCGCCCCGCGGATGAACTGTAACCCCGTCAATCGGGTCCAGCCGGGCTGATGACCGCGGCGATCTTCCCGCCGTCGAGCGGCGGCATCGGAAGAAGATTGAGGATGTTCGGTCCCACCCGAAGATTGCCAGCTGCCACCAGATCCTGCCGCCGCCGGACCACCAGACGATGAGTGGCGCCAGGGCTCGCCCGCGACTAGTGCGCCATCGCATGAGCGCGGAAGGCAGAGCGATCGACCGCCTCGCCGCTCATCTACTGTCGGTCTCGATGAGGACCCTGGCGCCCATCTCGATCGCCCTCGCCCTGTGCGCTCTCCTCGCAGGGTGTAGCCGTAACCTGCGAACGACCTTTGATGCCGGAAACAGTGACATGACCGTTGAGGAGGCCTCGAAGGTCGAAGAAGTGCCCCTCTTCTGGCTTGGTGCGCAGTTCGAGGAGCTCCCTCTCATCAGCATCAGTGGCGACGGCCGGTACGGAGCCAGCTTCATCTACGGGGACTGCCTAATCCCCAAGGAGCAGACCGACGGTGGATGCGCGTTCCCTCTCACGATCCAGGCGGTCACGATGTGCCGTCCCCAGATACCGCGCTCGCCTCTCGGTCAGCGCCGGACCCTTCGCGGTGTGCCGGCCGGCACTCAAGGCGGCGGCCTCGTCCTGCTCAGTCGCCGAGTCGACGTTCGGATCTTCGCGGATCGAAGTGGCCGTGCTGTTCGCGCAGCTCGAGCGATACGGGCGGTGAACCCTGGCGCACCGGGGGCCGCCGGAGTGGCGGACCCACTTCCGCAGCCCCCCGCCGGAGCGGACAAGCGAACACCCTGCTCGGCGACCGGCCGGTAGGCACCCTCATCGATCCGTAGGTCTCGGCTCCGGGGGGGCGACCAACTCCCGCCGCCGCCGCCGAACCGGAACTCCGGGGCATCCCTGGCGGTCTCGCATCGACTGGCGTCATCCGTATCGAACTCTCGTTCGGCACGAAGTACCCGTGTCGATGCAGGTCGCCTCTGGCGGGCTAAGTCAGCATGCGTGGGCCAAGCGACGCTCGATGTTGCAGCGGAAGATCCACCCTCGCGGATGACGAACTCCCGGTCCGACTCCCCGGCGCGACCGCCTCTTCCGATGAGCGAGGCGCTCGAACGCGGGCGGAGTGCTCCGGCCGCTGGAGACCCGCCCGGGTCTGCTGCAGCCGCTGCGGCGGGGCGACTGGTGCGTGGCCTATCTCGCCTTCACCTGATCGGACGCGAACAACCTCGCGCCCTGTGGGCGAAGACGACCCTCGCCCTCTGGCGTGAGGCCGGCTTCGGCCGCCGGCCCGGGTTCCCGGACGCAACGCCCTCTGTCCGCCAGAGGGGCACTAGACTCGGGGAGGAAAGGGGCTAAGTGACTTCGTTGTTTGTCTCTCGAATCGGATGGCGCGCCGAGTCTGGAATCGCTGTCGTGATGTTGGTCATGGCAATCGGGCCGGCGAGCGCCGTTTCGGTTCAAGGTCCGTCCCGCCCTCCGCTCGACGTGCCCTTGAGTTTGAGCGGCACTCCGGGCCGTGACTCGGTGCTCTACGCGAGCGATGGGCGTGGCGCTGCGAGTCGTACGCGGCCGGACACACCGTGGCGGTTGCGTGGCCTCCCTCCAAACCATGGAACGATTCGGCAGGTGTACGTCCCTGTTGGTGGGTCTGCACGACTGGCCTATGCCGCTGCTAACGTGGGATTGCTGAGGACCACCGACAGTGGTCGATCGTGGACATCAATTGGCAGTAGTCCTGGTCGAGTCGGTCGTGTCACAAGCGACCCTCGCAGGCCCCGGCGACTTTTCGTTGCTGTGGACGGGCTTGGGCGGGGCCTCGAGGGTGGCATCGCCACCAGCCCTGATGGCGGGCGCACCTGGAGCGCGCTGAACGCCGTTTCTGCAGACCCGGTGCTGTCTCCGAACGCACTCATGGTCCATCCGCGGCGCTCGCAAGAGCTGCTCCTCGGCGCGGGCTCGGATACACCAGGCGGTGCCGACCGCGATCCTGAGGCCCGAGGGATGTATCGCTCGACAGACGGGGGCCGCACGTGGAGTCAGGCGCCGCTGACTGCGAGGCGACAGGTCCTTGGCTTCGCATACGCCGGTCCCCGTGCCCAGTTCGTTTACGCCGCGACGGATGATGGAGTGCTTATCAGCGAAGACCGCGGCGTTACGTGGCGCACGTCGTCGCGGGGGCTGCGGCTTTCGTTCGCGCCGCGAACGCCGATCACGGTTCGAGCGCTGGCGGTGTCACCGTCGTCCACAACGGTCTTTGCGGCCATCGGATCTGGCGTCTTTCGGATGAAGGCTGGCGGGACACGCTGGACAGGACCACTGCCCGCCTATCCAGAGGACGTACTGTCGCTGACGAACTGGCGCTCAGCGATCGTGGCGGGCGCGTTCTCTGGCTCGGTAGTGGCGCGGCCCGTCGCGCAAGTCGGCTAGGGCGCTCTCAGCTGAACGAACGGCGCACCCAGCCAGGGCGCCTACGAACACCCCAGTGGCAGTACGCGGTTCGGGAATCGGCGGGGACCGATGGGGCGAAGGTGTCGTCGCGATCGTGATCGGCGTTGTGGCTGTCATGATTTCCCTGCCATGCCTCTCCTTCTGCCGGACCCGGCGGTGACCGCGACCTCCCACAGCTCGGGGCGGGGGCTATCCTCACAGCGTCGCCGCGGAGCGTTGAACCCGGTGGCCTCAAGGATCGATCCCAGAAAAACGCCCTCCTCACCCGGCAGCACCCAGGGGCACTTGACGCGTTTCCCCGCTCGCCCCTCGAGCGCCCCACGGCCACTACCTCGAGGCTTTCAGCGCCGCCTACGGCCGCGCGGCCATCGGTTGTCTTGCGGTCGCGGCACATATGCGGCCCGATCCACACGCCTTCTGGGCCAGGTCGGCGCGGTACCGTTTACGCGATGGCCCCCGATGCGGCAGCAAACGACGTTCGCCAATCGGTCGTCGGGCAGGCCCTCGCTGCGCGCGATGAGCATCGAGCGGCTCTTGCGGTAGAGCGCGCGTGCCTCGACGCTCGGGACTCCGCTATCGCGGACGCGGTGCGCGCTGGGGTTCTCCTCGAGGAGATCGCCGACGCTGCGTCAGTGACGCGCGCGGCCGCCTCGCTTGCGGCGCGGAGGACCCTTGCCCCCCGGCCGGGAAGGGGCGGGCCATACTCCCGCCGCCGTAGCCCCGCGCTTGCCGTCACGGCAGTCTCTGAAGCCGCTGAGCATGTCGCCGACGCGAGACAACGGAGCGCTGACGCAAAGGCTCGCCGTGACGTCGCAATCACCGCAGCAATAGACCGAGGAGCCGGCGTCCGCGCCTTGGCGCGAGCTCTGGGGATGAACGCAGGTGCGGTCTCAACAATCGCTCGGGAAGGGCGGTCCAACGTATCCACGGATGAACCCAATGGCGCAGTTGCATCCGAGTGATGATCGGGACTTAAGGCGTTTGATGCACTTGACGTAACGTGCGCCACGCAAGTAGCGTGGGACCACCTTCAAAAGAGGCCCGGCGGCGCTGCGAACGCCCCGGGCCGTGGCAACCGAAAGGACTCTTCGGATGCTCTTCGACCGTACCAACGGGCGACCGGCCGCGCTCGCGCGCGCCGCCGCACCTGCACCGGGAAGCGGGGCCGTCTATGCCCGCTGACCTCAACACGGTCGGCCTTGTCGGCCGGCTGACGCGCGACCCCGAGCTGCGCTACACGGCCGCCGGGGAGGCTGTCTGCTCGCTGCGCCTGGCCGTCGCCACCCGCACCCGCTCGGGCGACGCCTGGGAGGACCGACCGAACTTCTTCGACGTCGCGGTCTTCGGCCGCAGCGGCGAGGCCGCCGCCGAGCACCTGGCCAAGGGGCGACGCATCGGCGTCGCCGGTCGCCTCGCCTGGCGTGAGTGGCGCACCGACGACGGCGGCCGTCGCGAGGCGGTCGAGATCCTCGCCGCCTCGGTCCAATACCTCGACGCCCCCCGCAGCGGCGACGCCGACCGGGAGCCGGTCGGCGCGACGAACGGGAAGGGGGCCGCCCATGGCGACGACCTCCCCGCCTGAGCGTCCGCCGCTCGCTCTCGCACCGGCGCCGGCCCCTGCGGCCGACGCCCCGCGCGTCGACCAGGCCGAGGCCGACCGCCTCTACGCCGAGGCGCTCGCCGCCGCGC
>JALHRF010000217.1 GCA_022841545.1 Bauldia sp.
CGACCTGGTGCTGATCGAGGGCATCGCGGTCGAGCTGGTCGAAGCCGCGCCGGTGCCCGAGGCGCCCCCGACCGAAGCGGCGCCGGAGGCGGAAGCGCCGCCGGAGGCCATCGACACGCCACCGGAGCCGGTGGAGGAAGCGGTCGAGCCGCCGCCCGACCAACCGCCGCCGGAGCCGCCGCCACCCGACCCGGTGGCCGAAGCCGCCCCGGAGCCGGACCCGCCGACCGCGCCCGATTCGCTTCCGCGGCCGGAAGCGGAGACCGGGGAGCTCCCGGCGCGGTCGGAGCCCGTGCCGGCGGCAGAAGCGGAGACAGAGCCCCCACTGCCCGACACGGCCGACGCGCCGGTCGAAGACGAGCCTCCGCCCGCCGACGTGCCGACGCCGCGCCAGAAGCCGGAACGGACGGAGGTCGCCGCGGCGGAGCCCCCACCCGAGCCGGTGGAGGAACCCGAGACGCCGAAGGAAACCGCGCCCGCTCCGGCGAAACCGGCCGCACCCCCGCCCAGCGCGCCGTCAGCCGCCCAATCTGCGGCGCGAAGCGGAGGGGCTGGCGGCGGCGGCGCCTCGCAGACGGCAGGGAATGCCGCGGCCAGCGCCTATCGCGCCAAAGTCGCGGCGCAACTGAAACGGAAGCGGTTCTACCCGAGCGCCGCCCCCCGCGACCGGCTGACCGGCACGGCGACGGTGAGCTTCACCCTCAACGGCGCCGGCAAGGTCACGGCGGCGCGGGTGGTGCGTTCCTCCGGCGAGCGCATTCTCGACCAGGCGGCGGTCGAGATGGTGCGGCGGGCTTCGCCCTACCCGCCGATCCCGCCCGGGCTCGGCGCGACCATCACCATCCAGGCGCCGATCGGCTTCGAGCTGCCGCGGTAGCGGCGCCACACTCCGCAAACATCAGGAAGCGAGTTCGTCGATCCGGCAGCCGCCCGTTCGTCGCCTAGCGCAAGGCGAGAGCAGGAGAGACCGAGAATGACCCTTTTCGTACTGATCCCCGGCGCCGGCGGAGCGGCCTGGTACTGGAGCCGCGTCGTGCCGCTGCTCGAGGCGGCGGGCCATGACGCGACGGCCGTCGACCTGCCGGCCGACGATGATGCGGCGGGACTCGAGGCCTATGCCGACCAGGTCGTGGCCGCGATCGATGGCAGGGACGACATCGTGCTGGTCGCCATGTCGCTCGGGGGCTTTACCGCGCCGCTGGTGGCGGAGCGCGTGCCGCTCCGCGCGCTGGTGTTCCTCAATGCGATGATCCCGGTGCCCGGCGAGACGGCCGGCGACTGGTGGGACAATACCGGGTCGGACGCGGCCAGAATCGAGGCGGCGCGGAAGGGTGGCTACCCCGGGGCGATCGATCTCGACGCATACTTCCTGCACGACGTGCCGCCGGAGGTCGCGGCCGAGGGCGAGCAATACCAGCGGGACGAAGCGGGCATAGTGTTCGGCGAGCCCTGCCCGTTCACGGCCTGGCCGGACATCCCGATCCATGTCATCGCCGGCCGCGACGACCGGTTCTTCCCCGCCGATTTCCAGCGGCGCATCGCGACGGAACGGCTGGGCGTCGATGCCGACGTGCTGCCGGGCGGGCACCTGATGGCCCTGTCGCAGCCACAAGCGCTGGCGGGGCAGTTGCTCCGGTATCTTTGATCGAGTCGAGGGCAGCCCCCCTCACCGCGTTTCGCCAACCTCGCCTCTGGCTCACCAAGCGAAACGGCCCTCTCCCACCTTGGGGAGAGGGGCGCCTCATCCTGATACGTCACGACATCGGGAACGGCCGCGTCAGGTCGAGCCCGTCGCGAAGCGTCAGGCCGAAGCCCGGGCGGTCGCCGAGCGTGACCTTGCCGTCCTCGGGCAGATCCTCGCCCTGAAACAGCACGCCGAAGACCGGCTCGATGCTTCGGCCGTCGGCGCTCATGTTGACGTATTCGGAGAACGGGATGTGCGGCTGCGAGATGACGAAGTGATAGGAGTAGGCGCCGGAGGCATGGGGCACGACGGGGATGTCGTAGGCCGCCGCCATGGCGCTGACCCGGAGCGCCTCGGTGAGGCCGCCGATCCACATCACGTCGGGCTGGAGGATGTCGACGGCGCGGCCCTCGATCAGCGACCGGAACCCGTAGCGGGTGTATTCGTGCTCGCCGGTGGTCCAGCGCGTATGCGGGCAGCGCTCCTTGAGGAGGCGGTGGCCGGCGACATCGTCGGGAGAGAGCGGCTCCTCGATCCAGTAGATGCCGACGGGCTTCAGGGCCTCGGCCAGCGCCACGGCGTAGCCGACGTCGAGCGACATGTAGCAATCGACCATCAGCGGAAAGTCGGGGCCGACCGCCTCGCGATGGGCGGCAAGGAATGAGACGTTCTTCCTGAGCCCTTCCGGACCATCGGCGGGACCGTGGGGGAGCGGCACCTTGCCGCCGAGGAAACCCTGCGCCTTGTAGGTCTCCGGCCGCGGGCCGGTGCAGTAGAGGTCGAGCACGTCGCGGGTCTTGCCGCCGATCATGGCGTAGACCGGCTCGTCGCGGAGCTGCCCGAGGAGGTCCCAGAGCGCGAGGTCGACCACGGAGATGGCGGCAACGGTGATGCCCTTCCGGCCGTAGGGGAGGCTCGCGCGGTACATCTGGTCCCACAGGAGATTGATGTTCCACGGGCTCGCGCCGACCAGGAAGCGGCGGAAATGCTTCTCGATCATGAAGCAGGCGGGCGGGCCGCCGAGGCCGGTGGCCACGCCGCGCTTGCCGCTCCTGGTCTCGATCTCGACCACCAGCGAGCCGAGCACGGCGATGCCCCAGCTCGTGCGCGAGGCCTTGTAGTCGGCATAGCCGGACATCGGGTTGGCGATCAGCGAATCGATCAGCCAGTGGCCCTTCTCGCGGTCGTGGTAGTCGCCGCCCTTGCCTTCACCGACGACATAGGCGCGGACGTCGACGATCTCGTCGCGGCGCATCAGACCGGTTCCGCCTTGCCGCTGGCGGACGAGCGGTACATCGCGTCGAGCACCTCGACGGCGCGGGCGCCAACGACGCCGTCGGCCGGGTTGTCGACGGGCGTGCCGTTGCAGATGTCGACGAAGACGCGGAGCGGCGATTCGCACTCGTAGGCACCGTCGCCGGGGGAAAGGGCGATGACCTCGTCGCGGCCGTCGCGGCGGCGGAGCTCGACCCGCTCGCGCTCGATGTCGAGGAGGAGCATGCCCTCCGAACCGAAGATGCGGAGATCGATCTGCACCGGGCGGCCCTTGGGCAGCGTCGCGGCGCCGGAGACCGAGCCGGTGGCGCCATTCCTGAAGCGGACGGCGGCGGCGTCGTAGTAATCGACGCCGGCCTTCGAGGCGCCGGTCATGGCGAAGACTTCCGCTGGCTCGAGGTCGGCAACGCGGAACATCAGGCCGAGGGCATGGACGAGCTGGCCCCAGCCGAAGCCGCCGGCCGCCTTCGGGTCGGCCCAGGTCGAGGCCGGGGGGCGGAACATCGCGCCCTCGGTCTCGAGCATCGGCTCGCCGGCGAAGAGATCGTCGAGCGCATTCGCCATCTGCAGCACGACATGCTCGACCGGGCCGACGCCGGCCGCGAGGCGGCGGGCCTCGGCCGCGAAGGGGCGGAAATTCCAGCCATAGGGGACGACGATCTGCTTCCCCTTCGATGCCGCGAGCGCGACGAGGGTGCGCGCGTCGGCGGCGCTGGTCGTCAGCGGCTTTTCGACCAGCACGTGGCAGCCTTTCTCCAGCGCGGCCTTCGCGTGCTCGAAGTGGAGGGTGTGGGGCGAGGAGATGACGACGCCGTCCATCGGCACGTCGTCGAGCATCCGCCGAAAATCCTCGTAGCCGGCGGGAATCGCGAACTTCTCAGTGACCGCCGCAAGCTCGGCCGCGCCGAGGCGATTGACCGCCACCACCTCGCAACCCGGCAGCGCCTTGAGCACCGGGATATGGTTGACCACCGCCCACCACCCGGCGCCGATCACGCCGATACGCGCCTTGCCGCTCACTTTGCCTTCTCCATCGCCGCCTTGGTCGATTCGTGCACGTTGCGGATATGCGTCTCCATCGCCGCGGCCGACGCATCCGGATCGCGCGCCGTCAGCGCCTTGACGATAGCGACGTGATCGTCGCGCGATTGCTTGAGCACGCCCGGACGGTCGGAGGCAATGCGCCGGTACTCGGTGCCGAGCACGTAGAGCGAGTGCGAGACCCGGACCATGAACGGGTTGCCGGTCGATTCGGCGATGGTGCGGTGGAATTCGAGGTCGGAAACGCGGAAGCCGATCGGATCGGAGACGAGCTTCTTCTGCACGGTGACGATGGCGGCGAGGCGGGCGAGATCGGCGTCGGTGAGCTGCTTCGCGGCGAGGCGGGCGATGCCGCCGTCGATCATCACCCGCACCTGGGTCAGCGCCTCGATGTTCTGGACGTTGAGGGTGATGAGCACCTGGAGCGGGCCGAGGAGATCGGCCGCGTCGAGCGAGGAGATATAGGCGCCGCCGCCCTGCCGGGTCTTGACCACGCCGAGGATCTGGAGGCCGCGAAGCGCCTCGCGGACACTCGGCCGGCTGACCTGAAGCATCTGCGACAGGTCGCGCTCGGTCGGGAGCTGGTCGCCCGGCTTGAGGTTGCCGGTCCGCACCAGGTCCAGAATCTTCTTCGCCACCTGGTCGGCGACGGAGTTCCGCTCGACGGGGGAGATGACCTGGGCGACGTCAGCGGTCATGGGGCGAGAGCCGTGCTTCGGGCGTCTCGCCCGTGCAGAAGTCCCGCCACCTCCTCTCCCAACGGGAGAGGAGGCGTCCTGCACCGGCGATGGAGCGAACACGGGCACCCATCCCTACTCCCCCAGCGCGCGGGTACGGATCTGGTCGAGGCTGACGGCGAGCATCAGCACGACGCCCTTGGTGACGTCCTGCCAGAAGCTCGACACGTCGTTGAGGGTGAGGCCGTTGTTGAGGGTGCCGAGGATGAGGACGGCGAGGAGCGTGCCCCAGACGCTGCCGCGGCCGCCGTAGAGGCTCGTGCCGCCGAGGATGATGGCGGCGATGACGGTGAGGAGGTGCGGCGCGGCGGCGGCGGGTGCGGCGGCGCCGAGCATGGCGGCGAGCATCAGCCCGGCGACGGCGCCGGAGACGCCGGAGAGGATGTAGAGCGCCATCTGCACCCGCTCGACCGGCAGGCCGATCAGCCGGCTCGCCTCGGGATTGCCGCCGACGGCATAGACGAAGCGTCCGAAACGCGTGCGGCGGAGCACGATCGACAGCGCGATGAAGACGATGATCATCAGGATCGGCGGGAACGGTACGCCGAAGATGCGGCCCTGCCCGATCCAGTTGAAGCCCGGCACCATCAGCGGCTTGGTGAGGCCGCCGGTGAGGATGAGCGCCGCGCCGGAGACGATCGACATCATGCCGAGGGTGACGATCAGCGGATTGAGCCGGAGGCGCGTGCAGAACAGGCCGTTGACGGCGCCGATCGCCCCGCCGAGCAGCACGGCGAGCATTGCGGCGACCCAGATGTTGACGCCCATGTCGGCGTTGAGCATGGCGATGAACACGCCGACCAGGCCGGCGATGGCGGCGACGGACAGATCGAGGCCGCCGGCGATGATGAGCGGCGTGCCGGCGGCGGCCATGAGGCCGATGAAGGCGATGTTCGAGCCGATCGACATCATGTTCCGGGTCGTCATGAAGAACGGCGACAGGAGCGAGAAGACGACGAGGAGGAGGATATAGAAAGCGAAGAGCAGGACGACGCCCGACTCCGGCCGGCCGAGGAACCGGAGGAAGGGACCGCGGCCCGGACCCGTGACTGTGCTGGTGCGATCGGCGCTGGTCATCGGCAAGGTCCGTTCATGCGGCGTTGAAGGCAGGGTCGTTGGTGGTGGCGGCCATGAGCGCGGCCGGCGGCGTGCCGCGATCGAAACGGCCGACGATCCGGCCACGGTCGAGGACGATCGCACGGTCGCCGATGCCGGCGACCTCCTCGACATCGGAGGAAAGGACGAGGACGGCGAGGCCGCGATCGGCGAGGGCGCGGAGTTCGAGGTAGATCTCGTGGCGGGCGCCGACGTCGACGCCGCGGGTCGGCTCCTCGAGAATGAGGAGCTTTACGCTGTCGACCAGCCAGCGCGAAACGCAGACCTTCTGCTGGTTGCCGCCCGACAGCGTGCGCATCACCTGCTCGGGCCCGCGGGTGCGGATGCCGAGAAGGTCGATCCAGCGCCTGGCCTGCTCCGTCTCGGCGGTCTTCGACACGAACAGGCCGCGGACGTAGCGGCTCTGGAACGGGGCGACCATGTTCTCGCGCACCGTCAGGTCGCCGATGATGCCCTCGCGCTTGCGATCGGCGGCGACGAAGCCGATGCCGCGCGCCTTGCCGACCCGGGCCGACTCGGGGCGGTAGGCGGCGCCGGTGACGAGCACCGTGCCGGTGGTGGCGGGGCCGAGGGCGCCGTAGACGGCGCGGCCGAGCGTCTCGATGCCGGAGCCGATCAGGCCGAAGACGCCGACAATCTCGCCCGAGCGGACGCTGAGGTCCACGCCGTCGAGCTTGCCGGGGACGGAGAGGTCGGCGACGGTGAGCACCTCGTCGCCGACGGCGCCGCTGCCCTTGATATCGTAAAGGTCGTCGGCGACGCGGCCGAGCATGGCGGCGAGCACCTCGCCGCGGGAGGCGGAGCGCGTCTCGTAGAGGCCGGCGTTCCGCCCGTCGCGAAGCACGGCAATGCGGTCGGAAATCTCGAACACCTCGTTGAGGTAGTGGGAGATGTAGACGACCGCGACCTGCTGCTCCTTGAGGCGGTGGATGATGCGGAAGATGAGCTTCGCCTCCTGCTCGGTGAGCGCGGCGGTGGGCTCGTCCATGACCAGCACGCGCGCCTTGCCGGCGAGCGCGCGGGCGATCTCGACGATGCGCTGCTCGGCGACGGAGAGGCGCTTGACCAGCGTGTCGACCCCGATCGAGGCGAAGCCGAGCTGGTCGAGGAGCGCGCGGGACCTCTCCCGCATGGTCCTGTCGTCGACCACCGGGAAGCCCGGCCCGCGCTTCAGCGGCAGGTCGGCGAGCGAGATGTTCTCGGCGACGGTCATATCGCCCATCACCGAGATTTCCTGGGGGAGGAGACGGACGCCGGACGCCACCGCGGCACGCGGATCCGGGAAGACAACGGCCTCGCCATCGACGTGGACCGTGCCGGCGTCGCGGGTATAGACGCCGGTCAGAATCTTCACCAGCGTCGACTTGCCGGCGCCATTCGAGCCGAGGAGCGCCATCACCTCGCCGGGCTGGACGACGAGCTCGACGTCGGCGAGCACGGCGACGCCGCCGAATGATTTTCCGATCCCGCGCATTTCGAGGCGGGGGGCGGAGGGCGATACTGAGGCGGCTATCGACACCGTGTGACACCTTCGTCCGAGACCAGGGTGTTGCCCGCTCCCACCCGCTCGTCCCCGCGCACGCGGGGACCCAGATTTTCAAGGCCGCAAGCGGGAATCAAGAAAGCACGAAATCGACTTCCTCGAGCGGCGATGCGCCTGCAAGAGCTGGGTCCCCGGGTGCGCGGGAAAGAGCGGGGGCAGGCGAGCGCACGCAAGCAATCCGCCGATGTCGGGACCCGGGGGGTGTACCAGGTCCCGACAACGCTGATCCTACTCCGTCGGGATCAGGTCGAGGGCGTCGGCCATGTCGGGCGACTCGCGGATCGCGGCGAGATGCTCGACGAAGGCGTCCTGCGGGAAGCTCATCTCCACGCCGAGGGCGGCGTCGCAGGGGAAGTCGGGGTAGTAGTTGCAGATGTTGCCCTTGTCGACCATGACGTGGGTCATCAGCACGGTCGGCGGCAGGTCGATGCCGGCGAGCTCGGCCAGTGCCATCGGCACCAGGAAGTTGCCGTAGCGCTCGGGGAAGTAGCCGACCGAGGCGACGAAGGTCGGCTCCGCCATCATGGTGGCGAGTTCGTCGGCGCCCATGCCGACGGCGATGAGGTCGGCCTCGCGGCCGGCCTGCTTCACCGCGCGGATGATGCCGGTGGTGGCTTGGTCGTTGATCGCCGTCGCCATGATCGGCACGCCGTCCGGGATGCGGCCGAGCACGTTGTTGGTCTGGGCGAAGCTTTCCTCGAGCGTGTTCTTGGTGTCGATGGTGATGACATGGTCCTCGGGGAAGCCGTCGACCGAGGCGAGGAAGCCCGCGAGCTGGCCGCCGGTCCGCATCGCCGGGACCGCGCCCGACTGCGGCAGGTCGCCGAGGATGAAGTAGCCTTCCTTGACCTTGTCGGCGCCGAACTTCTTCATCGCCGCCTGGCCGAGATAGACGCCGCCCATATAGCCGGACTTCGGGTTGTTGGCGCCGAAGAAGGTGGCGCCAGGCATCGGGATGTCGATCGCCGTCACCTTGATCCCGGCGTCGGCCATCTTCTGCATGATGGTGGCGCCGAAATTGGCGTCGGTCTGGAATTCGATGACGTAGTCGACGTTGCGGTTGATGAAGCTCTCGGCGTTGGTGAGCGCGGTGGCGCCGTCGAGATTGTTGTCGGCGATGACCAGCTCGATGCCGGCCGCCTCCGCGTTCTTGACGATACCTTCCTCGACCTTGGCGCAGAAGGAAATGCCGCGATCGAGGTTGGCGAAGGCGAGCACGTATTTCTCGCCGTTCCGGGGCGGCGAGGCCTTCATCGCGTCGACCACCGCGGCGGCGAGCGCATCGGCGGAGAGCATTTCGCCGGAGAAGCCGGTCGGCGTGAAGCCGTGGAAATCCTGGGCCGGGGCAACGGCCGTCATCAGTGCCAGGGCGGCGCCGGAC
>JALHRF010000218.1 GCA_022841545.1 Bauldia sp.
CGCCGATGACGGCCATACCACCATACTTGACGATGTCGCCACCGAAGCCCTTGCCGAGGAGGAGGCCGGCGAGGCCGCCGGCCACGCCGCCGGTGAGCAGCGGGTTGTTGCGCGCATAGTCGCCGACGCGGCCCATCATGCCGCCGCCGCCCTCGTTGCGCTGGGCGTTGCCGCCCTGGCCGCCCAGGAACTGGTCAAGAAGCAGCTTGGGGTCGAACATCGCGGTCCTCTCTGTTTTCGGTGCTGGGGAGGTAGGGAGCACTCCCCCGCGCGACAAGGGCAAACCGGACGCGTTTCAGCCGATGAACGGCAGGAACGGCCGGCCGAGCAGCGCCTCGGCGAGGACGTAGAGCGTGAACGCGGCATACGCGCCAGCCACGGCCCACACCACACCGGTGGCCTCGGGTCGGCGGCGCGCCACCACCCAGCCTACCACCGGCAGGACCTGGAGGGCGTGGAGGGCGAAGAAATGCGCGACGCGGAGGTCGCCGCCCTGCCGCGTCCAGCCGAGGATCGGCAGCCCGCCGGCGTCGCTCGCCGGCGCGCCGACCCAGTGCCCGTCATTGATGCCGAGCGCCGCGCCGGTGGCGATGCCGAGGACGGCGGTGAGGACGAGGCCGGAGACGACGGCGACGCGGAGGGCCGGCGCGAGGCCCGGTGACGGCTGCCGCGCGACGGCGACGCCGAGCGCCGCGGGGAAGGCGGTGAAGACGAGCGCGGCGGCCCCCATCAGCGTGAAGAGGAGGCCCTCGAGCGGCGTCGCGGTGTTGAAGTGCGAGCCGACCCCGCGCGCCGACTGGATCATCATGTAGACGATCTCGTAGAAGAGAAGCGCCACGGAGACGGCCGCGAACCCGTTGAGGAAGCGCGAGCGTCGCGCCGCCGGCGCGAGCGCCCCGAAGAGCCAGGCGAGCGTGGCGAGGTAGAGCCCGATCGAGAGCTGGAACTTGAGCGGCTTCCACCAGACGTCGATGTCGTTGACGGTGCGATCGTCGAGGAGGAGCGCGGCCGTCGTGGGCAGCATCGCAAGGAGGAAGACGATCCCCGCGCCGAAGAGGAGCGGCTGGCGCGCCCGCCCCTCGGCGATGATCGCCGAGAGGGACGGGAGGGCGGCCGATCGCGGCGCGGCGGCGGGGGTGAGGACGGAGAGCGACATGATCAGGCCTCTAAGGCTGGAGCGGCGCGGCGTCCGGCCGCGGCGCGGAGGGCGAGGAACGCGAGGAAACCGACGGGACCGAACAGGAAGGTGAGGAAGAGGCACGGCACGACGAGGAGGTGCGGGATGCCCTCGGCGCGCGCCGTGCGGACCTGCCAGGCGCCGACGAAGAGGTCGAAGGCGAGGTAGTGGAGCCAGCCGGCGACGAGGAGGGCGTCCGATTGGAACAGCGCCCGCACTGCCGCGATGCTCGAGAAGCCGCCCTCCGCATCGGCAAAATAGGCGGCCATCAGGCCGGCATAGGCAAGGCCGAGAAGCGCCGGGATGCCGAGGCCGACCAGGCGGTCGACGACGACCGGACGGCCCGGCAGCACGACCAGCGCGAGCCAGCCGACGACGGCGAGGACGTTGCCCGCGGTGAAGAGGAGCGCGAAGTCGGACATCGGAAACCCCTTATATCTTGACGTTGTCCAGATCGATACCGACGTATGTTTTCAGTGTCAAGATATAATATTGACGTCGTCAAGATGGGCGCGTAGACGGGGCCCGGAGCAGAGGGAAGACGGACCATGGCGGAAACACAGGGCGCCCCCGCGCAACGGCGTAGGGCCGATGCGGGCGGCCGCCGCCCCGCGCCGTCACATGCCGGGCGCGACGGCTATCATCACGGCGATCTTCGCGCCGCACTGATCGCCGCCGCAGAGACGGAACTGGCCGAGAAGGGTATCGACGGCTTCACGCTCCGCGGCTGCGCGCGGCGGGCCGGCGTTTCCCACGCCGCGCCGGCGCATCACTTCAAGGACGTGCGGGCGCTCCTGACCGAACTCGCCACGATCGGGTTCCGCCGCCTTTCGGCCAGCATGGATGATTACGCGGCGGGTGTGGCTCCCGGCTCGGTCGACTATGTCGTCGCCATCGGCCGCGGCTACGTGGCCTTCGCCGAACGCTATCCGCATTCCTTCGGGCTGATCTTCCGCACCGCCAACCTTGATCGCGAGGAACCGGGATTTGTGGCGGCGTCGCGCGAGGCCTTTGGCCATCCGGTCCGGGCGGTCGGCGCACTCCATGGATCCGACGACCCGATGTCGGACCCGAAGCTCGCCGAAATCGTCATCGGCATTTGGTCCCTGGTGCACGGCTTCGCCGCGCTCTTGCTCGCCGGGCAATTCGACAAGCATGTTGCCGGCGGCCGGAGGGCCATCATCGACAAGCTGGTTCCGCCGATGCTGTTCAGGTACTTCGCGGCGGACGAGGCGCCTCCAGAATCAAAAAGCCGCCGGGCAAGCCGGCGGCACAGTCATTCCCGGTGATCCGGCGGCGAACCGCCGGACGCCGAAGTCTTAGGCGAGCTGAAGCCTGACCGCCTTCGGGCCTTTGCCCATGCGGTCCGGCTCGACCTCGAAGGTCACCCGCTGACCGTCGGCGAGGTGGCTGATGCCGGAAGCCTCGAGCGCGGTGACATGGACGAAGACGTCCTTGGAGCCGCCCTCGGGGGTGATGAAGCCGAAGCCTTTCGAAGAATTGAAGAACTTTACCGTGCCAGTCTGGCGCATTGGGGATTCCTTTTCCCGTTCGTGTCATTCCAAGGGTGCGACATGCACCCCATTTCCGTCGGCAGCTTGTAAGTCGGGGAAAGGAAGAAGCGTCTTATAACGACCATCCGGGCCTTGACCCAGGATCAGCGAGGCCGGTTTTTCCTCGCGCAGTTTTTCCAGTCTCCCGGGAAGTGCCCGAGCGCCGACCATATGGCCACAACTATCAAGGAAGGCAAGGAGATTCATTACCGCCCTGCAACATTGGGGAGGCCGCTCTTGCCGCTCCGCACTCCGTTCTGGGGCCGTCCGATCTGCGCGGCCTCCCTCGACAGCGCCGTGATCCGGGTCCAGTTGCCGGAGGCGAGCGCATCCCCCGGCGCCACCCAGCTGCCGCCGACGCAGATCACATTGGCGAGCGCGAGATACTCCGCCGCGTTCTTTGCGCCGACGCCGCCGGTCGGGCAGAAGCGGATGCCGGGGAGCGGTGCTCCAAGCGCCTTGAGGTAGGCGATGCCGCCCGCCGGCTCCGCCGGGAAGAACTTGAGAATCGCAAACCCCTCCTCCGCGAGCGCCATGGCTTCGCCGGCGGTCGCGACGCCGGGCAGGAAGGGGACGGGGCAGCCGCGCACGGCGGCAAGCAGCTTCGGCGACGCGCCGGGGCTGACGAGGAAGGTCGCGCCGGCGCCAACCGCGTCGTCGACCTGGCGCGCATCGAGCACCGTTCCCGCGCCGACATTGCAACCCTCGACCTCGCCCTTGATGGCGCGGATGCACTCCAGTCCGGCAGCCGTGCGAAGCGTCACTTCGAGGGCCGTCAAACCACCCGCGACCAGCGCCCGCGCCAGCGGCACCGCCGTCGCCCGGTCCTCGATGGTAAGGACCGGCACCACCGGCGCCGCGGTGAGGATCCCAGCCAGTGCTTCGTCTTGACCGCTCGTCATGCTTCCCTCCTCATTCGGCGCGTGGCGCCGCTTCAAGCCGCGGTCTTGCGGTTTTTGCCGGAATTCCGCAATCCTTTGTTTAGCCCGCATATGTCACCTGTGGCGGGCGCTCGGCCCAGCCCATGAACAAGACAAGTCCCCCGGAGACGCCCATGACCCGCCTCGCCCGCATCCTTTCCGCCGCTGCCCTGCTCTCGGCTTCCTTCGCCGCCGGTGCGGCCGCCGAGGAGTCGGTGACCTACCAGAATCTTCTCACGCCGCTGCTTTCGACCGGCACGACGATCATCGACCAGCCGATCGCCTATCCCGAGGGAACACCCAAGGTCACCGCCGCGATCGTCGTCATTCCGCCGGGCGGCGAGACCGGCTGGCACCTGCACGAGGTGCCGCTCTACGTCTATATCCTCGAGGGCGAGGTCACCGTCGACTATGGCGAGAAGGGCGTGAAGGTCGTCAAGGAGGGTGAGAGCATCCTCGAGGCGATGAACTGGGCCCACAACGGCATGAACAAGACCGACAAGCCGCTCCGCATCCTCGCCGTCTACATGGGCGCCGACGGTGTCGCCAACGCCGAGACGGCGGCGGCCCCGGAGTGACGGCGCGCGGCTAGGACGAGCGCATGTGCATCGCCTGTCCCGGCTTCATCCTGGAGGCGATGCCCGGCCTCTGCCGGACGGTCGATGCCTATTGCGAGCGGACCAGCGATGCGCTCGACGCCGAGCCGCTCAACGCGCTGACCAATATCGGCATGCTGGTTGCCGCCTGGGCGGTGGCGCGGCTCCAGCGCCGCTATCCCAACCACGACGCGGCAAGGCTGATCTCGGCGATGATCGTCGCGATCGTCGCCGGCGGCATCGGCGCGTTCCTGTTCCACACCACGGCGACGGTCTGGGCGGTGGTGCTCGACATGGCGCCGTTCCTTGTCTTCATGCTCCTCGTGCTTTGGCTGACGCTTACGCGCTTCTTCGCCTGGTCGCCGCTCGCCGCGGCCCTCGGGCTGACCGCGTTCATCGGGGTTATCCTGGGCGGCGGGACGCTGGTTCCGCGGGGGATGCTGCCGTCGGGCGCCTACTACCTGCTGCCGCTAATCGTGCTCATCGTCGTCGCGGTCATCCTCGCGCGCCGCCGCTCGCCGGCGGCCTCGTCATATATTGCGGCGGCGTTCGTCTTCGCCGCCGCGTTCGCCGCACGTGAGCTCGATGGACCGTTATGCAGCGTGATTCCGTTCGGCACCCATTTTCTTTGGCATCTGCTCGCGGCGCTGCTCGCCTACATACTCATCCGCGCCGCCATCCTCTACGCGCCGCCAAAGCCGTCGCGAACAAACCGACAAGTGACGGACGGCGCATAAAGGTCTATCGGAAAATCGCCACTCAAGAGATGCGGGGACAACGACATGGAATACCGGCTCCTGGGCCGCTCAGGCCTCAAGGTATCGGCGATGACGATCGGCACCATGACCTTCGGCAGGCCGAAGGACAGCCCGGTCGGCACGGTCGGGCTCGCCGAGGCAAAGCGGCAGATCGCGATCTGCCTCGACGCGGGCGTCAACATGATCGACACTGCCGACGTCTACTCCGCCGGCGCGTCGGAAGAGATCATCGGCCAGGCGCTGGGCAGGAAGCGCGGCGACGTGCTCCTCGCCACCAAGGCGCGGTTCGCGATGGGCGACGGGCCGAACGACCGCGGCAACTCCCGCCACCACCTGATCGCCGCCTGCGAGGCGAGCCTCAAGCGGCTCAAGACTGACTGGATCGACCTCTATCAGCTCCATCAGTGGGACGGCGAGACGCCGCTCGAGGAGACGCTGGCCGCCCTCGACCACCTCGTCTCTTCCGGCAAGGTCCGTTACATCGGCTGCTCGAATTTCTCGGGCTGGCACGTCATGAAGTCGCTCGCGGTCTCCGACCGCATGGGCTTCCCGCGCTTCGTCAGCCAGCAGATCCACTACACGCTCCAGGCCCGCGAGGCGGAGTATGAGCTGGTCCCGATCTCGGTCGCCGAGGGGCTCGGCATCCTGGTGTGGAGCCCGATCGCCGGCGGCTTCCTGAGCGGCAAGTTCCGCCGCGACAAGAAGGGCCCGGCGGGCGCGCGCCACACCAAGGGCTGGCGCGAGCCGCCGATCCGCGACGAGGCGGCCCTCTACGACATCATCGACGTGCTGGTGGACATCGCCGACGCGCGCGGCGTCTCCGGCGCGCAGGTGGCGCTCGCCTGGCTGCTCGGCCGCCCGGGCGTGACGTCGGTCGTCATCGGCGGCCGGAACGAGAAGCAGTTCAAGGACAGCCTCGGCGCGGCCGATCTCAAGCTTGCGACGGAGGAGCGGCAGCGCCTCGACAAGGTGAGCGAATTGCCGCTCCTCTATCCATACTGGCACCAGGCGCTGGCGGCCAAGGACCGGCTGTCCGCGGCCGACCTCGCGCTGCTCTCCCCCTACCTTCAGGGCTGACAGACGATCCGCTTCCCGCGACCCGGCGACATCCTCAACCGGCGAAAGCGCACCCCGTGAACGACAGCCCGATACTGACGCCGAACGCTTCGGAGGAACGCCGGTCCTACTGGGACCGGCGCGCGGACTCTCTCTACCTGCAATACGTCTACTTCCTTGCTCGCGTGGTCGGCCGCGAGGCTCTGAGCGTGATCGATGTCGGTTCCAACGAATGCCCCTATATCGAGTGGCTCGACTGGATCCCGCGGAAGCTCTCGGTTGACATCGACGCGCCCTACAGTTCGGCGACCGTCGAGGGGCGGAGGGGCGAATTCCTCGCCCTCGAGATCGGCGAGCGCTTCGACCTCGGGCTCTGCCTCCAGGTGCTGGAGCATGTTCCGGACGTCTCGGCCTTCGCCCGGAAGCTGCTCGTGACCACGCCGCACCTGATCGTCTCGGTGCCCTACAAGTGGGAGGCCGGCCACGCTGAACATGTCCACGACCCGGTCGACGAGGTGAAGCTCGACGCATGGTTCGGACGGAAGCCCAACTTTCGTCTCGTGGTGCGCGAGCCGTTCTTCAGGAAACGGCGGATGATCGCCTATTTCGACCGTGAGAATCCTGCCCGGCGCATCGGCAAGGCCGAGGTCCAACAGCGCCGGCCGTCGCAACTGATCCCGCGCCGGCCGGGCTGAACGGCGTCAGCGGCCAGGCCAGCCCCGGCCGGTGGCCCAGCTGTCCATTGGCGGTGCGGCCGGACCCTCGTCCATGGCGCCATCCACCGGGCGGAACGCGCCCCAGAGCGACGCCGCGACCAGGAACAGCGAGACCACGAAGTTCCACCCGGCAAAGGACAGGAACAGGAAGCGCCACTGCACCTCGGTGCAGGACACGACCGTGATCGTCTCCAACTCGGCAAGGATATCGGTGGCGGACGTGGTGGCGTCGCCGGTCGCGCCGCAATCGCTCGGGCCGGCCCACCAGCCCCATTCCGCCCCGGCGTGATAGCCACCGAGATAGACGTTGATGGCGAAGACCAGGCCGGCGACGAGGAGCAGCATTCGCGGCACCGTGACCTTCGCCCCCGCCGCGGCGGCAAGAAGTGCTGCGAGCGCCACGGGCAGCCCGATATAATAGGGCAGCCGTTGTTCGAGGCAGAGCTTGCAGGGCGCGTAACCGCCGATGAGCTCGAAACCCCACGCGCCGAGGATCGTCACCAGCCCGACGACGAACACGATCGCGGGCGCCTGCATTTCGCGGCGGCGAGCGTCGGTCATGACGGGGCGGCCTCCAGAGGGGTCGTGATCGCGGCGAGACAACACCACGATGATGGTGAATTCAAGCCGTCTCGCGCAAGCATGGCGGCGTCTATGCAAACGGCGAGGTTGTCCGGCCTCGGGCACGTCGCTAACATGTCAGCCGGAACGGCGGAGTAACATTCCCTTGAACGACGCCCCCTCGACCCGCCTCAGCCAGTCACGCCGCGGCGTCTCCAAGGCGGTTGCGGTCTATGACGACCTCCGCGGCGCGATCATCGCCCTGACGCTTTCTCCCGGCACGCGCATCGACAAGACCGAGGTCTGCGATCGTCTCGGCGTGTCGCGACAGCCGCTTGCCGAAGCCATCGCCAGGCTGGCCGAGGAGCGGCTGGTCGAGGTCGAGCCGCAGAAGGGGACCTTCGTCGCGCGCATCCGGCTCGCCGACGTGGCCGAGGCTGCCTTCGTCCGGCGCGCCCTCGAGGTGGCAACCGTCGAGACGCTTGCCCCGCGCATCGACCGCGGGACGCTCTCGCGCCTCGAGCGGCTCCTCGACTACCAGGCCGCGGCGGTCAAGGCGAAGGACATCGACGAGTTCTATGCGCTGGACGTGCGCTTCCACGCCGCGCTGTTCGACGGCCTCGCCATGCGCCGGGTCGCGGAGGTCGTGGACGCCTCGCGCGCGCAGCTCGAGCGCGCGAGGCGGCTGCTCCTGCCCATCCCGACGCGCAACCGCAATACCCTCGGCGAGCACCGCGCCATCCTCGGCGCGCTCGGCGAGCGCAGCGCAGAAAGGGCGGCGGCGGCGATGGGCGCGCATCTCGACGAGGGCATGTCCGAACTCCGCCGCTATGCGGCGGCGCGGCCCGATCTGTTCGAGACGTGAGCGGTCATCGGAGCTTCTCATAGACCAGGATCGCCGCCGCGAGGTCCTCGATCGCCGTTCCGACCGACTTGAACAGGGTGATCTCCGCGGCCGAGCGCCGGCCTGGCGCGTCGCCGCGGCAGAGATCGAAGAGGTCGCCGGCGATCCCCCCTTCGTCAAGCGCGCCGGAGGCAATCGCCTGGACGATGTCGCCGGCCTCCGCGAGCGCGCCGGCGCGGGTGTCGACATACACCGTGGCCCGTGCGATCGCCGCGTCGTCGGCCTCGCGCATCGCGGGATTATAGGCGCCGACCAGATCGAGATGGGCGCCCGGCTTCAGCCAATCGCCACGGATAAGCGGCTCCCGGCTCATGGTGGCCGCCGAGACGATATCGGCGCCGGCTACGGCGGCGCCGAGGTCGTCCGTCGCGGCGACCCGCAGACCCGGGCGGTCAAGGTCCGCGGCGAGGCGCGCCGCCCGTTCGGCGTTCCGGTTCCAGATTGCCACCTCGGCGATCGGCCGCACCGCGGCGTGGGCCGCGATCAGCCGCGGCGCGAGCGCTCCGGCGCCGACCATGACCATCCGCCGCG
>JALHRF010000219.1 GCA_022841545.1 Bauldia sp.
ACAGGCCCACCGCGCGCCAGGCGCCCCGGCCGACGACGCCGACATAGAGGGTGTCGGCCGCCGGCGCGAGCACGATGCCCATCACCGGCACATGGTCGCGGACCAGCGCGATGTTGACGGTGAAATCGTCGCCGCCCTTGACGAACTCCTTGGTGCCGTCGAGCGGATCGACGAGGAAGAACTCCCGCCCCACCGCGGGCAGCGTCCCCGCCTCGACCGCCTCCTCGGCGACCACCGGCACCCCCGGCGCGACCTTGGCGAGATGGCGGAGGATAATCGCCTCGGCGGCCTGGTCGGCTTCGGTGACAGGGGACGAGTCGGCCTTGTGGCTGACGGCGACATGGCCGGCGCGGACCTCGAGGATCGCCCGTCCCGCCTCGATCGCGGCGGGAACCAGGGCTTCGGCAAGTTCGGTGTCGGTGGGGAGCGTGGCTGTGTTCATGGGCGGCTTGTCTAAAGCAATATCCGGGAGGGGCAAGGCCAAAAGGCCTGTCATCCCGGGACGAGAGGACTCGGGAAACACGCTGTCGGCCAGGATGACAGATCGGTGGAATGGGCCGCCAAGAGGTCTCACCCAGCCCTCTCATCCAGAATTCCGCATGCAATCGGCGCAATTGTCGCTTTTGCGACATTTGATCGCTTGGAGCGGCGCTAAAGTGAAAATGAAACGAAGAAAGAGAACATTCGATTCTGTTTGACTGGAAATGCCGGCGCCGATTCCTCGGTGAATACCCGGTTCGACTCCAGTCGGGACGCTCCGCTTGCGGAGCGTCCCTTTTTTTGCCGCCGTGCGGCACGACCGGGAAAGACAAAGGGCCCGCCGGCGTGACCGGCGGGCCCGTTCGGACCTCGCGCTCGGGAGGATGGGGTGGCTTAAGCGGCGAGGTCTGCTTCGGTGAGGGCGAGGCCGAGGGCCTCGGCGACGGCGGGATGGGTGATCCTGCCGTGGTGGACGTTGAGGCCGTTCCGAAGATGCTTGTTCCGGGCGAGCGCCTCGAGCCCGTGGTCGGCGAGCATCAGGCCGAAGGGAAGGGTCGCGTTGTTGAGCGCCTCGCTCGCGGTGAGCGGCACGGCGCCGGGCATGTTGGCGACGCAGTAGTGGACGACGCCGTCGACGATGAAGGTCGGATCGGCATGGGTGGTCGGGTGGGACGTCTCGAAGCAGCCGCCCTGGTCGATGGCGACGTCGACCAGCACCGAGCCCTTCTTCATGTGGGAAAGCATGGCGCGGGTGACCAGCTTCGGCGCGGCGGCGCCGGGGATCAGGACCGCGCCGATCACCGCGTCGGCCGAGAACACCTCCTCGGCCACCGCGTCGCGGGTCGAGTAGCGGGTGCGGATGCGGCCGCGGAACATGTCGTCGAGGGCCCGGAGCCGGGGCAGCGACTTGTCGAGGACCGTGACCTCGGCGCCGACGCCGACCGCCATCCGGGCCGCCTCGGTGCCGACCACGCCGCCGCCGATCACGGTGACCTTGCCCGGCCTGACGCCGGGGACGCCGCCGAGAAGGACGCCACGGCCGCCATTCGGCTTCTGCAGCGCCACCGCCGCCGCCTGGATCGACAGGCGCCCGGCCACCTCGCTCATCGGGGCGAGGAGCGGCAGGCCGCCGGCGTCGTCGGTGACGGTCTCATAGGCGACCGCGGTGACGCCGGACTGCATCAGGCCGCGCGCCTGCTCGGCGTCGGCGGCAAGGTGGAGATAGGTGTAGAGGATCTGGCCCTTGTGGAGCTGCGCCCATTCCTGCGGCTGCGGCTCCTTGACCTTCACGATCATGTCGGCCTTGGCGAAGATCTCCGCCGCGCTGGTCGCGATCGTCGCGCCGGCCGCGATATAGGCCTCGTCCTCGACGCCGATCCCGGCGCCCGCGAAGCTTTCGACCAGCACGGCGTGGCCGTGCGCCACATACTCGGAAACTGCGCCGGGGGTGACGCCCACCCGCGCTTCGCCGCTCTTGATCTCTTTCGGAACGCCTACCAGCATGGTCAGTCCTCCCGTGTGCCGACACCCACACACAATATATCCCTTTCCCTGTGGCGTTTCCGTGCTATTTTGCCTGACTCCAAGGTCTCGTTTGCATGAATTCTCGGCCTTGATCGTCGCTTGCGGTGAATCCATGCAGATGGATCAATTCGACCGGAAGATCATTGCGGCGCTGGCCGGCGACGGCCGACTGCCCACGGTCGAACTGTCCAACCGCGTCGGCCTGTCCGCTTCCGCCTGCACGCGGCGGGTCCAGAACCTGGAGGCAGCCGGGATCATCGCCGGCTACCGGGCGCTCATCGACCCGCATGCGATCGGCCTTGGCATCACCGCCTTCGTCGAGATCACCCTCGAGCGCCAGAACGACGACACGCTCCGCGCCTTCGAGAGCGGCCTCGCCGCCTGCCCCAACGTGCTCTCCTGCCACCTGATGTCGGGGTCGAGCGACTACCTCGTCCAGATCGTCGCCCGCGATCTGCCGGACTTTGAACGGCTCCACGCCAATGTGCTGGGCCATCTCCCAGGCGTGGCGCGGATCGAGTCGAAATTCGCGCTCCGGAAGGCCATCGACCGGCCGCTCACGGCGGTCGCGTGAGTCCCGAGGCGATGACGGTGAAGACCATCACCCCTGGCGTGCTGAAGGTGGCCTCCGCCTTCCCCGACCCGCCCTTCGACGTGGAGCCCGACACCGGGTTCGACGCCGAGCTGATGCAGAAGATCTGCGCCGGCCTCGGCCTCAAGTGGCAACTCGTGAAATACGAGGGCCAGGACTTCAACGGCATCTTCGACGGCCTCGGCCGCGACTACGACGCCGCGATCTCCGGAACGACCGTGACCCCGGCGCGGGAAAAGGTGGCGCTGTTCTGCGCACCCTATCTCCAGTTCAACCAGGGCATCGCGGTCAGCACCGCACGTCATCCCGGCATCCGCTCGGTCGAGGGCCTCAAGGGGATGACCGTCGGCATCCAGCGCGGCAACACGTCCGACATCGTCGCCCGGAAGCTCGTGGCCGAAGGCATCATCGCCGGCATCCGCTACTACCCCTATGCCGCGATCCGCACCGCGCTCAACGACCTCGCCGGCGGCGCGATCGGCGCGGTGATCAAGCTTCACCCGGTGCTGTCGGAACTGGTCAAGGGCCATGCGGGCCTCGCGGTCGTGTGCGACGTGCCGACACACGAGCACATCGCCGTGGCGGTCGCGCCGGGCAATGTGGGGCTCCGCGACGCGATCGAGGCGGAGCAGGCGAAGCTCGTGGCCGACCCGTGGTTCGCCGCCGTGCGGACGAAGTGGTTCGGCCCGACGCAAGGAGCCGCAAGGTGAGCATCCGCCTCGTCCACCTCTTCACCGGCAATGACGGCCAGTCGCACTTCACCATCGGTGAAGTTCCGTGGATGTCCGCCGGCGCGGTCAACGCCATCTCGGCCCGGGAGGCGGTGGCGGAGGTCAGCTTCGAGGAGACCGCCGCCGGCGGCAGCTTCGACTGGCACAACGCGCCGTGCCGTCAGTACGTCATCACGCTCGCCGGCACGCTCCAATTCGAGACGCGGCTTGGCGAGACCTTCGCGCTTGCGCCGGGCGACGTTCTCCTCGCCGAGGACACGACCGGCGGCGGACACCGCTGGCGGCTCGTCGACGGCGACCCGTGGCGGCGCGTGTACGTGACGCTGGCGTGAGCGCGTATGACGTCGTCATCGTCGGCGGCGCGGCGCACGGCGCATCCGCTGCGTATCACCTCGCCGCCGACCGGGCGTTCACCGGTCGCATCCTCCTCGTCGAGCGTGACCCGACCTTCGCCCGCGCCGCCACGGCGCTGTCGGCGGGCGGCATCCGCCAGCAGTTCTCGACGCCCGTCAACGTCTCCCTCTCGCTCTACGGCATCGACTTCCTCCGCCGCGCGCCCGACCTGCTCGCCGTCGATGGCGACCAGCCCGACGTCGGGCTGGTCGAGGGCGGATACCTGTTCCTCGCGACCGCCGCAGGCGCCGACACGCTCGGCCGGAACCACGCGCTCCAGACGTCGCTCGGCGCGGACATCGTCCATCTCGATGCGGCGGCACTTGCCGCGCGCTTCCCGTGGCTGTCGACCGAGGGGCTTGCGGCGGGATGCTTCGGGCAGACCGGCGAAGGATGGTTCGACGGCTATGCGCTTGCCCAGGCGCTCCGCCGCAAGGCGAAGGCGCTTGGCGTCGCGCTGATGACGGCCGACGTCGCCGCGATCGAGACGGCGCACGGCCACGCTACCGGCATCCGCCTTGCCGACAGCAGCCGCATCGCGGCCGGCACGGTGATCGTGGCGGCGGGGACGGCGACGCCGCGATTGCTCGCGCCGCTCGGCGTCAAGCTGCCGGTCGAGGCGCGGAAGCGCTACGTCTTCAGCTTCGCCTGCCGCGAGCCCCTGCCCCGCATCCCGCTCACCGTCGACCCGAGCGGCGTCTATGTGCGCTCCGAGGGCGACGTCTACATCTGCGGCGCCTCTCCGCCGGAAGAATGCGATCCGACGGCAGCGGATTTCGAGGTCGACCAAGCCTTCTTCGAGGAGACGGTGTGGCCGGCGCTCGCACGACGCATCCCGGCCTTCGAGGCAATCCGCCCCGGCCGCGCCTGGGCCGGTCACTACGACTTCAACACGCTCGATCAGAATGCCATCATCGGCCCGCTGCCGGAAATGCCGAACCTGCTCGTCGCCACAGGCTTTTCCGGCCATGGCCTGCAGCAGTCGCCGGGCGTGGGCCGCGGCCTCGCCGAGTTGATTGCGCACGGCAGATACGTGAGCCTCGACCTGGCGCAACTCGGCTACGCGCGCGTCATCGAGGGGCGACCACTCATCGAGGCGAACGTCGTCTAAGCGACCGCGTTCGCCCGAGGCAACCACGACGCGCCATCGGCGCTGGCTGCTTGGGGGGCGACTGTCGTCAAAGCGTCTTTCAGACGACACAGGGCAGTCTTGACACGTTCCAATAATCGTCCTCCTCACAAAGGACGATTGCCATGACCGACCGCCACAAGTCCCGCCAACGGCCCACCCGCCGCCGGGCAACCTCCACCGCCTACATGCAGGTGCTGGCCGAGGGCGCGAGCCGGCGCGCCGTGCTGAAGGGGCTGTTCGCCACCACCGCCCTCGCCGCCGGCGGCTTCGCGGCCCGGTTGAGCCCGGCCTTCGCCGCCGCGCCATCGAGCCTGACCTTTGCCGAGCTCGAGCGGGTCACCGATGCGACGGACCACTGGCCGGAAGGCTATCGACGGCAAATTCTCCTCCGCTGGGGCGACGCGCTCTTCCCCGACAGCGCAGCCTTCGATGTCGCGACCCTCGACGGCCAGACCGCCGCCCGGCAGTTCGGCTACAACAACGACTTCACCGCCTTCCTGCCCCTGCCGCAGGGGAGCGACAGCTCCGACCACGGCCTGCTCGTCGTCAGCCACGAGTACTCGACGCCGTTCCTGATGTTCCCCGGCGTCACCGACGAGGACTGGCGTGACAAGCTGAGCGACGCGCGGATCGCAGCAGTTGCTGCGGCGACCGGCCTGTCCGTGGTCGAGGTGAAGCGCGACGGCGCCGACTGGAAAACCGTGCTCGACAGCCCGCTCAATCGCCGCATTCACCTCTCCACGCCGATCGCCATCTCCGGGCCTGCGGCGGGCGACGACCGGCTCAAGACCAGCGCCGACCCGACCGGCAGGCTGGTGCTCGGCACCATCTCCAACTGTTCCGGCGGCGTCACGCCGTGGGGCACGATCCTCTCCGGCGAAGAGGGCGGCATGGACGTCTTCGCCGGCGACTTCGGCGCCATCCCCGACCGTGAGCTGGTCGAGCGCCAGGGCTGGGACGAGGAGGACAACGACGCCTATGGCGTCGGCCGCCTCGACCCGCGCTTCCGCTACGATGAAGAGCCGAACGAATGGATGCGCTTCGACTGGGTGGTGGAATTCGATCCGTTCGACCCGGCGGCGCCTCCGGTGAAGCGCACCGCCCTCGGCCGCTTCACCCACGAGGGCGCCCAGGTGGCCGTGGCGCCGGACGGCCGCGTCGTCATCTACATGGGCGATGACGACGACTTCGAGTACCTCTACCGCTTCGTCACCGCCAAGCCCTGGAACCCGGGCGACCGCGCCGCCAACCGCGATCTTCTCGACGAGGGGACGCTCTCCGTCGCCCGCTTCGACGCCGACGGGGTGCTGACCTGGCTGCCGCTCACCCAGGGCACCGGGCCGCTCACGCCGGAAAACGGATTCGCGTCCCAGGCCGACGTCTCCCTCAGGACGCGCATGGCCGCCGACCTCCTCGGCGCGACGCCGATGGATGCGCCGGAAGGCTTCTTCCCGCATCCGCGGACGGGCCGCGTCTATGTCGCCATGACCGAAAACGAGGATCGGCTCCCGGCAGGGGACGGCGACTCCGCCGAGCAGGTGAACCTCGCCAATCCCCGGGCGCCGAACCCCGACGGCCACATCCTCGAGCTCACGCCGCCAGGTGCGCCGGATGGCCCGGACCATGCCGCCGACCGCTTCGCTTGGGATGTCTTCATCCTCTGCGGCGATCCGAGCGACCCGGCGAGCGGCGCGATGTGCAATCCGGCGACCTCGGCGAACGGCTGGTTCACCGACCCCGACAACCTCGCCGTCGATCCCGAAGGCCGGCTCTGGGTGACCACCGACGGGCCGCCGGACGCCGGCTTCAACGATGCGCTTTACGCCATGGATACCGAGGGACCGGGCCGCGCCCTGCCCCGGCTCTTCTACCAGCCGCCGGTCGGCTCCGAGGTCTGCTCGCCGGCCTTCACGCCGGACGGCAAGACCATGTTCATCTCGGTCCAGCACCCCGGCGAACTGCGGCTCGACGACGGCGAGGACGCGACCGGCGTCGCCGACGCCGGGACCAACTGGCCCGACTTCAAGGCTGGCCAGCCGCCACGGCCGTCGCTGGTGGTGATCAGCCGCGAGGACAACGGGGTGGTCGGGGTCTGATCACGACGCCGAAGAACCGGAAACGAAACGGGCGCCCCGAAAGGCGCCCGCAAGTATGATCGGGATCGGGATTACTGCGCCGTGGCGATGCCCGCCTTCTCGGTCACCGCGTGAGTCCAGGCGCCTTCCGGCTTCTTGGTAATCACCGGATCCGAGCCGCCGGAGAGCAGGATCTCGACGGTCCGGTCGTAGTCGGCCTCGACCAGCGAGCCGTTGGAGCCTTCGGTCAGCTTGTTGATCTCGCCCATCATCCGCTTCTGGTGGTTCTCGGTCTGGGCGCCGGTCTCGTCGTTCTCGAGCACGATCATCGCCGCCTCGTCTTGGTTGGCACGGGCATAGTCCCAGCCCTTCATCGAGGCCTTCACGAAGCGGGCCATCTTGTCGACGAAGGCCGGATCCTCGAGGCTGTCCTCGAGCACGTAGAGGCCGTCCTCGAGCGTCGCCATGCCCTCGTCCTCGTACTTGAAGACGACGAGCTCTTCGGCCGGGATGCCGGCGTCGATGACCTGCCAGTACTCGTTATAGGTCATGGTGGAGATACAGTCGGCCTGCTTCTGGATCAGCGGGTCGACGTTGAAGCCCTGCTTGATGACGGTGACGCCGTCCGGGCCGCCTTCGGTCGGGATGCCGAGATGCGACATCCATGACAGGAACGGATACTCGTTGCCGAAGAACCAGACGCCGAGCGTCTTGCCGCGGAAATCCTCCGGCTTGGTGATGCCGGTGTCCTTGCGGCAGGTCAGCATCATGCCGGACTTCTTGAACGGCTGGGCGATGTTGACCAGCGCCACGCCCTTCTCACGCGTGGCCAGCGCCGACGGCATCCAGTCGATCACCACGTCGGCGCCGCCGCCGGCGATCACCTGCGGCGGGGCGATGTCCGGGCCGCCAGGCAGAATCGTGACGTCGAGCCCTTCCTCCTCGTAGAAGCCCTTGTCCTTGGCGACGAAATAGCCGGCGAACTGGGCCTGCGTCACCCACTTGAGCTGCAGCCTCACCGGGTCGGCGGCGTTGGCCGAAGCAAGTCCGAGCCCAAGGCCGAGGGCAAGCGTACCGATCAAAATCTTGCGCATATAGAGACCTCTCCCGATCGAGCCTGTTGAAGCCGCCCCTCAGGTCCTGAAGGACGGATGCCAGAACGTCACGGCGCGCTCGATGAGCGCCAGGACGCCATAAAACACGGAGCCGGCCAACGCCGCCACCGCGATTTCGGCCCAGACCATGTCGATCGCCAGGCGGCCGACCTCGGTCGAGATGCGGAAGCCCATGCCAACGGTCGGCGTGCCGAAGAATTCGGCGACGATGGCCGCGATCAGGGCCAGAGTCGAGTTGATCTTGAGGGCATTGAAGATGAAAGGCAGGGCAGCAGGCAGCCGGAGCTTGAGGAGAGTCTGCCCATAGCCGGCGGCGTAGGTGCGCATCAGGTCCTTCTGCATCGCATCCGCCGCGGCGAGCCCGGCGACGGTGTTCACCAGCATCGGGAAGAACGTCATGATGACCACGACCGCCGCCTTGGACTGCCAGTCGAAGCCGAACCACATCACCATGATCGGCGCCATGCCGATGATCGGCAGCGCCGAGACCAGGTTGCCGACCGGGAGCAGCCCCCGCTTCAGGAACGGCACCCGGTCGGCGAGGACGGCCACCAGGAAGCCGCTGACGCAGCCGATGGCGTAGCCGGCGAGCACCGCCTTGAGGAAGGTCTGCCGGAAATCGGCCCAGAGGATGTGCGGCGAGGCCACGATCTTCGACCAGATCGCCGATGGCGCGGGAAG
>JALHRF010000220.1 GCA_022841545.1 Bauldia sp.
CCCATTGATCGTCGCGAAGGGCATAGCGGCGCATCGGTCAGCTCCCGAATCAAAGCTGACCCCTCATGAATCACTCAACTGCCCGCTTGGGAATCCCCTAATTGAGGACAGATCCTAGTAGGCACGACGGAAACCGCCCGGCGAACGACGAAGGATTCTACTAGGCCAAGGCATCTTTCGAGATCGTCGACGGATATGATGTCGGAGTGGCGCGCCTCGAACAGGCGAAGAAGCAACGGGTATGAGGTGCCGACATCAAGGCTTCGCAGATTGGCGAGTCGCTTCCGGATTGAAGGTGTTTGCTCCAGAGATGGATCGAGGAGGCTCGCGTAGATGACGGAGAAGTTTGTCATCCGTACCAGTTCCGCCTCGACGTCGGCCGGTTCTGACATGCCCTTGAGGAGCGCTTTCGTCGCGGCATATATGCCGCGCTGGTAGACGTTGTCGCCGCCCTTCATTGCGTAGTGCCGGAGGAACTCTGTGATGTTATCGGCAAGCCGCATTTCCATCGGTGCCCAATACTTCGTGTAAATCCGCTCCTGCTCGCCGCCTATCGACATCGAGTGCCGGAATCGCATCAGGATGTAGTTCCGAACCAGGTCGGCTTGTGTGAGCGGCTCTCCCTTGAAGTTGAGACTCTCAAAGATGAGGTAGGGGTCGTCGTCGTCACCCAAGTTGATCATAACGACCTGCAACGCTCGCTCGACCGTCGACAGCACCTTGGCGCAGTCGATGGCATCTCCGTTCGGATCGGTGCCGCGGAGAAGCTGATTTCTGAAGTAGGAATATGCCTCCGACATGAGGCTTTGATCGTCGGGTATCGTGCGATCTAGGATCATCGCGCGATAACGGTCTCGGTCGATCTGAGTGGGCACAAACTTCAGCGTGTCCTCCGGGTCCCGGAAGCGGTTAGTGAGATAGACCTCTTGAATGCGGTCGGACGAGTTCTTGTCGAGCGTATCGCGGAGTGCGGCGAGCAGGATGGAGACCGTGGTGAGGCGCTGCTGACCGTCGATTATCAGATACTTGCTAACTCCCACCGGGACGCTACGCGCCGGAACTGAGACTATCGTACCCATAAAGTGCGCTGATTTGTCGTCGGCATCGTATTGAACGAGCACGTCGTCCCACAGCGTTTTCCAGTTTGGGAGGCGCCAGGAATACGGGCGCTGGAACAGGGGAATTAGGTTTTGCTTTTCGCCATTGAAATATTGAATGACCTGCGCCGGTGAAGCTTCCACGATTCCCTCCCCTTTGGATTAAACCTCGCGAATGACTATCAGAGGTTGAGGCACCTGCGATAACGGCATGTCATCACTGAGCACTTCGCCTAATCCCCCCGCCACACCGCGAGCGCACTCTCCACCGGCTTGAGCGCGCCGCTTGCCGGCTCGAACACCGTCTCGCGCAGCGCGTCGTACCGGGCGGCGACATCCGGGTCCGGCTCGACCGTGGACTCCCGGCGGTCGACACCCGACACCGCGGTCTCGACGTCCGCGTAGAGCCCCGCCGCGACGCCGCCGAGCAGCGCGGCGCCGAGCGCGGTCGATTCCGGCTCGTCGACGATGGTGATGGGCCGGCCGAAGACGTTGGCCTTGATCTCCATGAAGACGGGATTGCGCGAGCCGCCGCCGGTCAGCCGCGGCGACCCCGTCGGCGGCGTCACGCCCGGTATTCGCGCCATGTCGTCGAGGATCATCCGCGACTGCATCGCGAGGCCCTCGAGCACCGCGCGGATGAGCGCGCCGCGGGTCGTCCCGACCGTCAGCCCGAGGAAGGCGCCGCGGGCGTCGGGGTCCGGGTGCGGCGGCGACACGCCGTTGCCGACGTGGGGGATGAAGACCACGCCCTCGCTGCCGGGCGAGACCGCCTTCGCCTCCGCGATCAGCGTCGCCTGGTCGGCGCCGCCGGTCAGCGCGCGCGCCCATTCCATCGCCCCGCCGCTGGTGAAGACGCTGCCGCCGACCCAGTACATCCGGCCCGGTTCGATCGGCGCCTGGAGATAGCCGCGGCGGATGGTGGCGAAATCGGTCACCGGACGGGTCGAGCCGAGGATCAGCGCCTCCGCCGTGCCCATGCTGTCGATCAGCGTGCCGGGGCTGTGGAGGCCGCAGGCCATCGCGCCGACGATGTGGTCGTGGCCGCCGACGCCGACGACCGGCGTCCCCGCGAGCCCGGTTGCGGCGAGGACCTCGGCCTTCACCGGACCGAGCGCCGTGCCGCCGACCCTGACCGGTGCCGGAAAGTCGACGCCGCGCCCGACCAGCGCCAGCATCTCCCCCGACCATTCGCTCGCGTGGCTGTCGTAATACTGGGTGCGCGCGGCCAGCGTCGGGTCGGTGGCAGCGTTGCCAGACAGCCGGTAGGCGATCCAGTCGGCCATCATCATCACGCGGCGCGCGCGGGCGAAGGCCTCGGGCCAGTGCTCCCGCATCCACAGGAGCTTCACCAGCGTGAAGTTGAACTCGACCCCGGCGCCGGTGACGGCGAAGACCCGTTCGCCGCCCATCGCGCGTTCGACGAAGGCCGCCTGCGGCACGGTGCGTCGGTCGAACCAGGCGATGCTCGGGGCGACCGCCCTCCCCGCTTCGTCGATCAGCACGCAGCTCTCGCCGACGCTCGTCGCCGCGATCCCCGCCACCGGCCGCCCGGCGAGCCCCCTCGCCACCTCGGCGAGCACGGCGAGCGCCGTGTCGAAGATCGTGTCGGGATCGTATTCCCCCCCGGTCGGCATCCGGTGCGTCGGCGTCGGCCGCGACGCCGCCGCGAGCTTTCGCCCGGCCGCATCGAAGGCCACGGCCTTGATCGAGCCGGTGCCGATGTCGACGCCGACGATGGCCGGCCCGTCGCCCCTGCGATTTGCTCCGTCAGGTCCCGCCGCCACCATCGCCCCTCCCGCAAGGAGACGGTGTTTCGCCCGAGCGGCGGCCTGAAATCAACTGCCCATATGCTTGCGGCGGCGCAGCACAGAATTGCTGCGCCGCACAGCAAGAGGCCTCTTGCCATGTTTAGTGAATGCGTTTCTACTAAACAAATGCACTAAACATGGTCCGGCCTGGGAGGGCCGGGCCTCACTCGAAAATCAAAGGGTTTCCGCCATTCAGCGCCGTTTCTCGGCCTGAACACGCACGCCGGTCTGCAGCGTCCGGTGTTGCGCATCTGCTCACACAAGGGAGGTACCTTCATGCGCAAGCTGCTTGCCCTGGCAACAGGGATATCCACCGCGGCGATCATTTCCGCAGCCTCGGTCGGCAATGCCAATGCGGCGGGCGAGCTGACCCTCTGCTGGGCGGCGTGGGACCCGGCCAACGCTCTCGTCGAGCTGTCCAAGGACTTCACCGCCGAATCCGGCATCGCCATGAAGTTCGAGTTCGTCCCGTGGACGAGCTATGCCGACCGCTTCCTCAACGAACTGAACTCGCAGGGCAAGCTCTGCGACCTCATCATCGGCGACTCGCAGTGGATCGGCGGCTCCGCCGAGAACGGCCACTACATCAAGCTCAACGACTTCTTCGAGGCCGAAGGCATCTCGATGGATGACTTCCTCCCGGCGACGGTCGTCGGCTATTCCGAATGGCCGAAGAACACGCCCAACTACTGGGCCCTCCCGGCGATGGGCGACGTGGTCGGCTGGACCTACCGGAAGGACTGGTTCGAGCGTCCCGAGCTCCAGGCGGAGTTCAAGGAGAAATACGGCTGGGACCTCGCCCCGCCCGCGACCTATGACCAGCTCAAGCAGATCGCCGAGTTCTTCCAGGGCCGCGAGATCGACGGCAAGACCGTCTACGGCGCCTCGATCTATACCGAGCGCGGCTCCGAAGGCATCACCATGGGCGTCACCAACGTCCTCTACGACTGGGGCTTCGAGTACCAGAACCCCGACAAGCCCTACGAGATGGAAGGCTTCGTCAACTCCCCCGACGCCGTCGCCGGGCTCGAGTTCTACAAGGAACTCTACGAGTGCTGCACGCCGCCGGGCGCATCCAACGTCTATATGGGCGAGTCGATCGACGCCTTCAAATCCGGCCAGGTCGCCATGCATATGAACTTCGCGTTCACGTGGCCCGGCCTCTACAAGGACGAAAACGTCGGCGGCGACAAGATCGGCTACTTCGTCAACCCGGCCGAGAAGAAGCACTTCGCCCAGCTCGGCGGACAGGGGATTTCGGTCGTCTCCTACTCCGAGAACCAGGACGACGCGTTCAAGTACATCAAGTGGTTCGTCAAGCCGGACGTCCAGGCCAAGTGGTGGTCGCTCGGCGGCTTCTCCTGCGCGATCTCCGTGCTCAACGCTCCGGACTTCGTGACGAGCGCGCCCTACGCCAAGACCTTCCTCGAATCGATGGCCATCGTGAAGGACTTCTGGGCCGAGCCGGCCTATGCCGAGCTGCTTCAGGCCATGCAGAAGCGCGTCCATGACTACGTCGTCGCCGACCAGGGCACGGCGCAGGAGGCGCTCGACCTCCTGGTCCAGGACTGGACCGAGGTCTTCCAGAGCGAAGGCAAGATGTAGTCGTCCTCCCAAGGCGACCCGCTCCTCCCGGATTTCGATCCGGGAGGAGCCCCCCTCGACAACAAAATCACGCGGCGAGACACTAGAGGCATGAGCGAGACATCGGCCAGGGCGACCTTCGCCGAGCGCGCCGCGGACGCCACGCCGCCCTCGATCGCGCGGCGCATGCGCTCGCTGTCCGACCGCGCGATCGCCTGGCTGTTCATCACGCCGACCATCGTGCTGTTGCTCGCGATCAACGTCTTCCCGCTGTTCTGGACGATCTATCTCTCGTTCACGAACTACAAGGCCAACCGGCCCAACGCCCCGATCGTCTGGCTCGGAACGACCCACTACACAAACATCCTCACCGATCCCGACGTCTGGCACTCGATGACGGTGACGGCCCATTTCGTCTTCTGGACGGTGGCGATCGAGACGCTGATCGGCTTCGGCCTCGCCTATCTCCTCGACCGCCGCTTCCGCGGCCACGCCTTCTGGACGACCGTCATCCTGATCCCGATGATGCTGTCGCCGGCGGTGGTGGGGAATTTCTGGAAGTTCATCTACCAGCCGCAGATCGGCCTCTTCAATTACATCGTCGCCTTCTTCACCGGCGGCGACCCGGCATCGTTCCAGATGCTCGGCTCGGTCGCGCTGGCGCCGTGGGCGATCGTTCTCGTCGATGTCTGGATGTGGACGCCCTACGTGATGCTGATCTGCCTTGCCGGGCTCCGCTCGATCCCCGACTACATCTACGAGGCGGCCGAGGTCGATCGCGCCTCGGCCTGGCGCCGCTTCTGGTCGATCACGATTCCGATGGCGCTGCCCTTCATCATGCTCGCCGTGCTCTTCCGCGGCATCGAGAATTTCAAGATGTTCGACATGGTCAACCTGCTCACCGGCGGCGGCCCGGGATCGACCACCGAGACGGCGTCGATCACGCTCAAGCGCGAGGCCTTCGAGAGCTGGAAGACGGGCTATTCCTCGGCGCTTGCCATCATCCTGTTCGTCGCGGTGTTCGGCCTCGCCAACATTTACGTCAAGGCCCTCAACCGGGTGAAGCAGAGATGAGCGCGCCCGCCAACCAGGCCTGGTCGGTCGTCGCGCCGAGCGGCACCGCCAAGACGGTCGCCGGAACGCTGGTCATCGTCTATGCCCTGATCACCATGATCCCGCTCGCCTGGATCGTGATGACCAGCTTCAAGACGCCGCCCGACTCGATCGCCTACCCGCCGAAGCTGGTCTTCACCCCGTCGATCGAGGGCTACTGCAACCTCTTCACCACCCGTACCCGCCAGACGCCGGAATACATCGCGGCGCTGCCCCCCGCCGAAACCGAGTGCGACCGCGTGGTCCGCTCGCGCAACATGGTGATCGCCGGGCCGTCCAACGTCATCCCGCGCTTCACCAACTCGATCATCATCGCCTTCGGCTCGACCTTCCTTGCCGTCTTCCTCGGCACGATCACCGCCTACGCGTTCTCGCGCTTCAAGGTGCCGCTCGCCGACGACCTGATGTTCTTCATCCTCTCGACGCGGTTCATGCCGCCGATCGCGGTGGCGATCCCGATCTACCTCATGTACCGGACGCTCGGCCTCTCCGACACGCAGCTCGGCATGATCCTCCTCTACACGGCGGTGAACGTCTCGCTCGCGGTGTGGCTCTTGAAGGGCTTCATCGACGAGATCCCGCGCGAATACGAGGAGGCGGCGCTGATCGACGGCTATTCGCGGCTCCACGCCTTCGTCAAGGTTGTCTTGCCGCAGGCCGTCACGGGCATCGCCGCGACTGCCATCTTCTGCCTGATCTTCGCCTGGAACGAATACGCCTTCGCCGTCCTCCTCACCTCGGGCACGGCGCAGACCATGCCGCCCTTCATCCCCTTCATCATCGGCGAGGGGGGACAGGACTGGCCGGCGGTGGCCGCGGCAACGACGCTGTTCGTGATCCCCATCTTCGTCTTCACGGTGCTCCTGCGGAAGCAGCTCCTCCGCGGCATCACCTTCGGCGCGGTGCGGAAATGACGGCGAACCGCCCTGTCACCCCCCTCCTTCTGTCATCCCCGCGAAAGCGGGGACCCAGTAGCCACCGCCGCGTGAGCTTGAAACTCCGCGCACGAACCACTCAACCGCTCATTCCCGCGCACGCGGGAATCCAGTTCTCAACGGGCAAACTCTGGTGGTGTGAAAGCTGGATTCCCGCGTGCGCGGGAATGAGCGTAGATGGTGAGGCTCGCGGCTCAAGATCCAACCGCCTTCCCCCGTCCGGCGGGCCGGCGCGAGCGACCCCATGACCGACCGTCCCGTCAGCCCCTACTCCATCGATGCCACCATGGACCCGGCCCAGGAGCGCGCGGCCGACGCGTTGCCGGCGCCGCCGCATGCGGCGATGGACGAGCGGCCGCTCGCCCAGTACGAAGTCCACCCCGCCGCGCGCTATTTCCGCCGCGGACCGTGGGAGAACGCCGCGACCATCATCATCGCCCTCGGCGTGATCATGCTGATGCAGCCGTTCTCGATGTTCCTCTACGGCTGGTCCTTCGCGACGCTTCTCTTCGGCACGGCGATGTTCCTCGTCGTCAGCCACTTCGTGGATTGAGGCCATGGCTGAGATCCGCGTCGAGAACCTCCACAAGGCCTTCGGCGAATTCGTCGCCGTGCGCGATTCGAACTTCACCGTCGCCGACGGCGAGTTCTTCGTCATGCTCGGGCCGTCGGGTTGCGGCAAGACCACGACGCTGCGCATGATCGCCGGGCTGGAGCTGCCGACCTCGGGCCGCATCCTCCTCGGCGGCGACGACGTCACCTTCAACCGCGCCGCCGCGCGCGACATCGCCTTCGTCTTCCAGCTCTTCGCGCTCTACCCGCACATGAACGTCCGGAAGAACATCGGCTTCCCGCTCAAGTGCCAGGGCATGCCCGCCTCCGAAATCAGGACGCGAGTCGAGGAGACGGCCAGGTTCCTTCGGATCGACCATCTCCTCAACCAGCCCGTCTCACGCCTTGCCGGCGGCGACCGCCAGCGCGTCGCTCTCGGCCGCGCCATCGTCCGGCGCCCGATGGCCTTCCTGATGGACGAGCCGCTCGGGACGCTCGACACCGAGTTTCGCGACCTGATGGTGCGCGAGCTCCGCGAGCTGCATCTCCGCATCAATGCGACCACCGTCTACGTCACCCACGACCAGCTCGAGGCGATGGCGATGGCCGACAAGATCGCGGTCATGAACCGCGGCGTGATCGAGCAGTTCGCGACGCCGCAGGAGATCTACGACCAGCCGGCGACGATGTTCGTGGCCGACTTCATCGGCTCGCCGCCGATGAATTTCCTGCCCTTCCGTTCCGGCCTCCGCGCCGGCGCGGTGAGCGTGCGGGTGAACGGCGCCGACATTACCGTGCCGAAGCTCGTTGAGGACCTCGCCGAGACCGAGCTCGCCCTCGGCGTCCGCCCCGAGCATATCCGCTTCGACGATCACTCGCGGCTTCGCGGCACGGTGTTCGGCGCGGAATATCTCGGCACCACCCAGATCGTCACCGTCACCACCGAGCACGGGCCGGTGAAGGCCCGCCTCCCGGCCGACGTGCCGGCGCGTCCGGGCGAGACCGTCGGCCTCGCGCTTCGTCCGGAGCGGCTGTCGATCTTCGATCGCGGCTCGGGTCGCGCCTTGCGCACGGCGCTCCACGAGGGCCGCCGCCATGGCTGAGATTGCCCTCGCCAGGGTCACCAAGCGTTTCCGCACCGTCACAGCGGTCGATGCGATGGATCTCACCATCGCCGACGGCGAGTTCTTCGTCCTCCTCGGTCCGACCGGGGCCGGCAAGACCACGACGCTTCGGCTCGTCGCCGGGCTCGAGAAGGTCGACGAAGGGCGGATCGCCATCGCCGGCCACGACGTCACCGCGCTCGACCCGGCGTCGCGCGATGTCGCCTTCGTGTTCCAGCAGTTCTCGCTCTACCCCCACCTCAGCGTCTACGACAACCTCGCCTTCCCGCTCCGCTCGCCGGCCCGCCGCGTGCCGGAGCCGGAGATCAGGAAGCGGGTCGAGGAGATCGCGACGATGCTCCGCATCGCCGCCAAGCTCAAGAATCGCGCGACGCAGCTTTCCGGCGGCGAGATGCAGCGGGTGGCGATCGGCCGGGCGCTGGTGCGCCGGCCGTCGATCTACCTGATGGACGAGCCG